>JBKHAE010000068.1:0-17263 GCA_046543065.1 Desulfobacterales bacterium
TCCGGTTGCTCTCCGGCGCGGTGACTTTCTGTTCGATCTCCTGGGTGCCGAATTCCCGCTCATCCTCCAGTTCATCATAGGCTTCATCCCCGGTTTCCGTGTCCACAATGCCCACGGATTCGCCGGGTTTCAAGAACACCCCGTTCATGCGGATATTGGAGGCGATTTTGACCGCATCATAATCCACCAGGTAGCCCTCCTCGATGGCCTGCTCCGTAGTATACCGGTAGACCACCTCCCGGAACAGGGCCAGGGTGTGGGCTGCGGGCGTGGCTGTGAGCCCGATCTTGATGGCATCAAAATAGGTCATGGTTTTACGGCGGACCGCGGTTTCCCGGGCGGTATACCCCCGGTGGCATTCGTCCGCAATGATCACGTCAAACGCATGAATGGGAATATCGAGCTGGCTTGTATCCGCCTCATAATCGGGATCGCTTTCAGACTGGGCAAAGGCATGCTCCCAGCCGAATAGGTTGATGGTCATCCGCTGGATGGTGCAGACATACACAAAGGTATGGGCGGCATTGGGCGCGGTCAGGTATTCGTTTGGAAGCACCCGGCTGTCAAAGGGTTTGTCGTCATCCAGATCCTCTTTGCGGAACCGCTGGCTGTAGACTTCGTATTCATTATTGAATTTGCTGCCCTTTGGCGTGGTGAACGCGGCCAGCTCCCGGACCGCCTGGGCAGCCAGGGCCCGGCGGTCCACCAGAAACAAAATACGGCGGGCGGCCCTGGCTTCAAGCATCCGGTAAATCAGGGAGACAATGGTAAAGGTTTTGCCGGTGCCGGTGGCCATAGTCAGGAGCATGGCCCGTTTGCGCTTGGCGATGGCGGCTTCAATAGCCTGAACGGCGTCCAATTGATAAGGGCGGAGGTCTTTTATGGTTGGGGGATCGTTTTGGAGCGCGTCATACCCGGCGGTGATGTCATCATCAAAACATTCCGTGAGGGCCTCGGGGGTATGAAAGGCGCTGATCTGACGGGCGATATTTTTGGGGTCACGGACGTCCAGAAACCAGATGACCTCGCCGTTGGAAGCATAGAGAAACGGCACCTGATACCCGTTCCAGGCGCCCATGTTATTGAAGGCCCCTTTGGCATAACGCTTGGCCTGTTCCAGGACATTCTGGGGGCCCACCTTGACCTTTTTGGCCTCGATGATGCCCAGCAGCCGGCCGTTGACAAAAAGGGCATAATCAGCCGGGCCGTTCGCGGTTGGATATTCTTCCACCGCATGGCGGTCAAGGGTTTCGAGATCCAATTCATCCGTATACTTGATAATCGACCACGGCGGATTGAGCGACTGCAGCCGCTTGTTAATTCGGTCCCGGCGGGTCTGCCATTCCAACTCATCGACCATTGGATGCCCACCTGTTCAGTTTCAAGATAGTCATCAAATTTTATCCAGGTAAAGCCTATCAAAACAAAAAGCTTTATCCCCGCAACCATGATACGGAATTTTCTACTTTGTCAAAAAAACGAGCAAATGTAAAGCCTGTTCATTTTTTAACAAGCCGAAATTTTAAGACAAATAAAAAAATTTGCAAGTTTCGGCGCAAAAACCGAACTTTGTATGAAAATTATCCAGCATTTAAAGAAATAGTTGAATTGATTGTTGAAAAGTTATAGATAATACTATTGGATTTAAAAAATATTTAGGAGAAAACCATGAGGGCCATATACAAATTTGTGCTGATTCTATTTATATCACTGGCAATTGCCTTGCCGGGACAGAGCTATGCCGCCGGCACCTCGGATGCCTGCGCCACCAAGTATCCGATTATTCTGGCCCACGGCACGGGCGGGGCGGCGGAGATGATGGGGATTGTGGATTACTGGTGGGGGATACCCGAGGCCCTCCGCAATGAAGGGGCGGAAGTGTATGTGACCTCGGTCAACGGCATGGACGGAACCGATGATAAGGCCCGCCAATTCAAGGCCGAGTTCGATAAAATCAAGGCGAGCTGCGATGCCGAAAAATTCAATATTATCGGCCATTCCCACGGGGCCCTGTACACCCGGTATGCGATCAGCAACCTGGAAATTGCTGAAAATGTCGCCAGCTACACGAGCATTGCCGGTCCGCACCATGGGATGTTTCTGGCGGATGCCCTTGTTCAAGCAACACCGGAACTGATTCAACAGCTGAGCGGCAAAACCCTGGATTTTGTTTACGCCTATTTTTTCGGCAATACCCAACCGGACACCCTGGCTAACCTCTACGACGTCACAACCCGCAATATGCAGGATGTGTTTAACCCGAAGACCCCGGACATGCCGGGGATTCATTACCAGAGCTATGCGGCAAAAGTGAAACTGACCTGCCCCAATCCGGTGCTGGAGCCCACATGGCTCTTTTTATTGTCCCATGAAGGCCCAAATGACGGCCTGGTCAGCGTGGAAAGCGCCAAATGGGGGGATTTCCAGGGTGCCGAAACCGGGGCCTGGTGGAGCCCCGGATGCGACCACTTGGCCATTATCGGCCAGATGTTCGGCATGACCCCGGGATTTAACGCCCCGGAGTTTTACGTCGACATGGTCTGTGAGCTTAAAAAAAACGGGTATTGATACGATCGCCGCTTCATCAAACGCTTTCCGTGAATAGCGTTATATAGGTTAGCCAAAACATGGACTGGAAAAAACATATTCACTTAACCCC
Source organism: Desulfobacterales bacterium (assembly GCA_046543065.1). GTDB lineage: Bacteria > Desulfobacterota > Desulfobacteria > Desulfobacterales > Desulfosalsimonadaceae > M55B175. Next base: position 2,660 of record JBKHAE010000068.1, read on the forward strand.
AGCCCCCTAATTGCGGGAAAAAGGCCTGTTGCGTCCGTAATCCCGCCCCAATGAAATACCCCGCTGCAATACCGGCAGAATTAATTGCCTTCAACTTCTCCCGCCAAAAACACTAGCTATTACCTGATAAAAATACCGTTGCCTTTTAGTATTGAATAACGACCAGGGTTTGTCATTATATTTCCCGTTATCCTTTGTAAACGTCGTTTAATAATTTTTTTATCACCTGAGGAGGTTACATAATGGACGGCATCAGCGGCGGCTATCCCGAGTTTGTCGACTCCATTGACAGCTTTTCCGAACTGCTGCAATACCGGGCAAAAGACGCCCCGGACCGGTTTTTGTTCACGTACCTGGAAGACGGTGAGAATGAATCCGCGCAAATGACCTACCGGGATCTTGACCAAAAAGCCCGGGCGATTGCGGCTGAGCTCCTTTCCGTCTGCCGCCCGGGAGACCGGGCGCTTCTGCTGTACCTGCCGGACCTGAACTATATCGCGGGTTTCATGGGATGCCTGTATGCCGGCATTATCGCCGTTCCCGCCTATCCGCCGGACCCCTCCCGCCTTTCCCAGACACTTCCGCGATTAAAAGGAATTATTGAGGATTCCGGCGCAAAAATCGCTTTGAGCACCCAACTGGTGGTGGGCTTTGCCCAGGACCTTTTTGAAAAAGAGTCCGCCTTAAAAAACATTCAATGGCTGACAACCGACGACCTGCCGGCAGAGCCCGTATCTTCGTTTGAATTGCCGGCACTCACGCCGGATCACCTGGCCTTTCTGCAATATACTTCCGGCTCCACGGGAATGCCCAAAGGGGTGATGGTCAGCCACGGCAATCTTCTGAAAAACGCCGCCCTGATCCAGGCCGGATTTGAGGATACGCCGGAGACTTTCGGCGTGTCTTGGCTGCCGCCCTACCATGACATGGGGCTGATCGGCGGCATCCTCCAGCCCATCTATCTGGGCGTGGGCACCGTTTTGATGTCGCCCATGATGTTTCTTCAAAAACCCTTCCGCTGGCTTGCCGCTATTTCCAAATACCGCGCCACCACCAGCGGGGGGCCCAATTTTGCCTATGACCTGTGCGCAAGGAAGGTTACGCCTGAAGAAAAAAGACAGCTGGATTTAAGCTGCTGGCAGCTGGCCTTTAACGGCGCCGAGCCGGTCCGCGAAGAGACGCTGACCGCTTTTGCCGGGGCGTTTGCCGAATGCGGATTCAAAATGGAAGCCTTTTATCCCTGTTACGGCATGGCTGAAACGACCCTGTTTGTCGCCGGCGGCCAGAAAGGCGCCCGCCCGAGACAGACCGTCATTAACAGCAGCGCCCTGCAATGCCACCGGGCGGAAAAAAATCCGGAATCCGGCGATGCCGAAAAGACACTGGTCAGCAGCGGGCAGGCAAAATCACCGGAACAAATCATCATCGCAGACCCGGAAACCTTCAGGCGATGCCCGGATGGAGCAGTCGGTGAAATCGGGGTGGCCGGCCCCAACGTGGCCCGGGGCTACTGGAATCAGCCCATCGCGACCGAAGAGACATTTCATGCCTATCTTGCCGACACCGGCGAAGGGCCGTTTCTGCGAACCGGGGATTTGGGGTTTCTGGAAGGCGAAGATCTCTATGTAACCGGCCGGATAAAGGACCTGATCATTATACGGGGGCGCAATTACTACCCCCAGGATGTGGAACTGATCGCTGAAAAAAGCCATGCCGCGCTCCGCACGGGATGCGGGGCGGCCTTTCCGGTGGATGTGGACGGCGAAGAGAGGCTGGCATTGGTCTATGAGATAAGAGACAAGGAAATCGGACAGCCGGAAATAAATGAAATCGTCAACGCGATTCATCAGGCCGTCCTTGATGCGGCGGCATTGAATGTCTATGCCGTCTGGCTACTTCAGCCCCGAAGCATACCAAAGACATCCAGCGGCAAACTCCGGCGGCATGCCTGCCGGGAAGGCTATCTGAGCGATACCCTTGACGTGATTGCCAAATGGCGGGAATCCGATGGTCTGAAGTCCACGGCACAAAATCAGACAGCGCAGCATCAGAGCCAGAGCCAGGGCCAGGCCCCGACGGCCGGCAATCTCCGGACAGCGGAATCCATCGAAAAATGGCTGAAAGAACGGCTGGCAAAAACCCTGCGGATTCTGCCGGAAGACATTGATATTCGAACACCGTTTTCCCGCTACGGCCTGGACTCCGTCGAGGCAGTGGGTCTTGCCGGCGAACTTGAAACCCAGTTGAACAGACGTCTGCCGCCCACCCTGGCCTATGACTATCCGACCATTGAAGCGCTTTCCAAACACCTGGCGGGTGCCGCGGAAACTGATCCAGACCGCCAACAGCCGCCGGATTCCCATGCCGCGGCCAATCCGAGCATCGCCATTATCGGCATGGGCTGCCGATTTCCCGGCGCGGACGGACCGAAGGCCTTCTGGGAGCTGATCCTGAATAAAATCAACGCGGTCACCGAAGTGCCGGCCGACCGCTGGGACCGGGATGCGTTTTATGCTGAACAGCCCGGCACACCGGGCAAAATGAACACCCGGTGGGGCGGGTTTCTAACGGATGTGGATCAATTTGATCCCAAATTCTTCGGCATTTCGCCAAGGGAGGCCACCCACATGGACCCGCAGCAGCGGCTTTTGCTGGAAACCGTCTGGGAAGCCCTGGAAAATGCCGCTCTTTCCGAAGAAAAAGTGGATGGCACCCTGACCGGCGTATTTATCGGTATCAGCGGCAGCGACTACTCCCGGAATAATTTCAACACACCGACAGCCATGGACGCCTATGCCGGGCCGGGAAACGCCCTTTGTATCGCCGCCAACCGGATTTCCTACTGGTTAAACCTCCATGGGCCAAGCTGGGCGGTGGACACCGCCTGTTCCTCCTCCCTGGTCGCCCTTCACCAAGCCTGCCGGAGCCTTCGCACCGGGGAATGCAACATGGCCATTGCCGGAGGCGCCAACATGATTTTAAGCCCCCAGATTACCGTGAGTTTTTCGCAGGCCGGCATGATGGCACCGGATGGCCGTTGCAAAAGCTTTGACGCGGATGCTGACGGGTATGTACGGGGCGAGGGCTGCGGGGCGGTGATCCTGAAGCGGTTTTCAGACGCGCTCGCAGATGGCGACGAAATTTTAGCGGTCATCCGGGGAACCGCCGTCAACCAGGACGGCCGCAGCAACAGCCTGACCGCGCCCAGCGGGCCGGCCCAGCAGCGCGTACTTAAAACCGCTCTTGCCGATGCGGGCGTTGAGGCCCGCGAACTCGGTTATATCGAAGCCCACGGCACGGGAACCGCCATCGGTGATCCGATTGAGCTGGGCAGCCTGAAAAACGTCGTTGCCAATGGTAGAAGCCCTGAGGACAAATGCTGGATCGGATCCGTAAAATCAAATATCGGCCACCTTGAGGCCGCCTCCGGCATCGCCAGCCTGATCAAGTCGGTGATGAGCATTCAAAACGGAATCATCCCGCCCAACCTGAATTACCAAACCCCCACCCCCCATGCCCCCCTGGATGATGCACCGATTGCCGTCCCCACCGACAATCAATCATGGCCGGCGGACAAGCGCCGTCTGGCGGGAATCAGCAGCTTCGGCTTCGGCGGAACCAATGCCCACGTCATCATCGAGGAGGCCCCGATCCGGCGAAAGACAAAAACCCCCGCCAAACGCCCGTTTCATCTGTTAACCCTGTCGGCAAAAACCGATGCCGCGCTGCTTGAACTGGCCGACCGATACCGTCGGAGACTTTCCAGACATCCGGATACATCGCTCGCGGATTTATGCTATTCGGCAAACACCGGCCGAACCCATTTTGCCCATCGACTGGCCATTGGAGCGGCCACCACCGACGAATTAAAAGACAAGCTGGCTGCGGCCGCCGGCGGCAATGCCGGTACCGGCATCCTATCCGGAAGTGCCGCCAAAAACAGGCCGTTGTCCGTGGTTTTTCTGTTTACCGGGCAGGGGGCCCAGTATCCCGGTATGGCCAAATCGCTTTTTGACACCCAGCCGGTCTTCCGGGAACATATCACGGCGTGCGACGCCCTGCTTCGCCCGTATCTTGACAGACCGCTGATGGATGTCATTTTCGCTCCATCTGAAACAGCCGAAGAAATCCACCAAACCGCCTATACCCAGCCGGCGCTGTTTGCCGTTGAATACAGCCTGGCCCGGCTCTGGGAGTCCTGGGGGGTCTTTCCAGAGGCCGTGATGGGGCACAGTGTGGGGGAATACGTGGCAGCCTGTCTTGCCGGCGTGTTTTCCCTTGAAGACGGTTTGCGATTGATCGCGGCAAGGGGCCGGCTGATGCAGAGTTTGCCGGAAAACGGGGCGATGGCCGCAGTCATGGCAAGCCACGAGGCGATCTCCCCGATTCTGGAGAAATATGCGGACGATGTTTGCATCGCCGCCTATAACGGGCCGAAAAGCTTAGTTGTTTCAGGCGACCAACAAAGCGTGGACGCCGTTGTTGATGAACTTTCCGCAGAAGGCATCCGCTCTAAGCGCCTGTCCGTGTCACACGCGTTCCATTCTCCGCTGATGGCACCGATGCTGGATGAATTCTCCGAAACAGCAGCCGATATACAATACGGCCCGCCGCAGATGCCATTGATTTCAAACCGGACGGGACTGGCGGTGGATGAAAACATCGCTTCGCCGCAATACTGGCGCCGCCATATCATGGAGCCGGTACAGTTCGCCCGGAGCATGGAGACCCTTTATGAATCCGGGCACCGGATCTTTCTCGAATGCGGGCCGCATCCCGTGCTCTCGGGAATGGGGAGACAATGCATTCCGGACAAAGACTGCCTGTGGCTGCCCAGCCTCCGGCGGGGGCGTGCGGACTGGCAGCAGATGCTGACCAGCCTTGGCGAGCTCTATGTGCGCGGCGCCCGGATCAATTGGGACCCGGTGGACCAGCCCCATGCCGAACGGCGGGTGAATCTGCCGAATTACCCGTTTCAACGCAAACGATACTGGCTTGAAGCCCGGCCGAATCCTGCCGCCGCCGGCCCGGCCCATCAAGCCGACACCGCGCACCCCCTCCTGGGAAGACAGGTTTCCACTGCTTTGTTAAAGAAAGAAGAAAGACTTTACGAGTCCGTCATCAGCCCGGACAATCCACCCTATCTCAAGGATCACAGAATCTTTGACCAGGTGATCTTTCCGGCGGCCGCCTATCTTGAAATGGGACTTTCCGCCGGGGCCCGCGCGCTTGAGACCCAGTCCCTGTGCCTGGAAAACGTCTCGTTCCACCAGGCCCTGTTTCTGGACGAGAATGCCCCGCGGACGCTGCAGGTGGTGTTATCAGAAAATCCGGATGCCGCCGGCTACGGGTTCACCATATATAGCCGTTCGCAACAAAACGGAGATCATGCGCTATCGGATAAAGGCGACTGGATGCTTCATGCCGCGGGCGAAGTCCGGGAACTTCAGAGGGATGAATCAAATGAAAATATCGAAAACTGGGGCCAGGTCAAAACCGCTTTTACCGAGGAGGTCCCGATCCCCGAATTTTACTCCCGGCTGCGGCAGCAGGGGTTAAACTACGGCCTAAATTTCCGGGGGATTGAACAATTATGGCGTAAAAACGGCAATGCCCTGGGCAAAATCGGGCTGCCGGCAAAACATCAGCAGCCTCCCGGCAGTTATATCTTCCCGCCCGCTCTTCTGGATGCCTGCTTTCAGTCCCTGGCCGGTGCCATGAATGGCGATACCGAGGCGACCCTTTTGCCGGTCGGTATAAAACGGATGAATGTGGGCCAAATAAACAGCAACGGCCTGTGGTGCCGGACGGGGCAAATTGCGGAAACGGAGAACAACAGCTTCAAAGCGGATCTGGATGTTCTGGATGAGAGCGGCAATACTGCAGCCCGGGTCGAGGGATTGATCCTGCGCAAGGTAGCACCCGAAATGCTGTTTGCCGGCAGCCGGCCGAATACGGAGAATTGGCTCTATGAATTAAGCTGGATAGCCCAGGAAAATGATCTTAATACCTCTCCCTTTATCGATGCGCCCGGCTTTTGGCTGCTTTTTGCAGACAGCACCCAATCGGTGCGAGAAGTTGCCGACCGCTTGGAAACACGGGGCGCTGCATGCATTTGCGTGACCCCGGGTAAACATTTTAAATACGATGCAAAGAGCTGTCACGCCACTATTAATCCGGAATCACCGGAGGATTTTAATCAGCTTCTTAGCCGGGCCGGCGAGCAGGAACTGCCGATTCAGGGCATTGTTTATATGTGGCAGGCCAAACCGGCTTCCGATGTTTCCGAAATTTTGACCCAAAACCCCCTGCTTGGCTGCGACAGCCTCCTGTACCTGGTCCGCTCACTGGCAGCCGCAGCCCATTCTCCCCGGCTCTGGATCATCACACGCGGCAGCCAGGCCCCTAAAGCTCAAATGGACGCTCAAATGGACGCCCAAACGGAAATTCCGGATCCCGGCCAAGCCCCCCTATGGGGACTGGGGCGAGTGATCGCCCTTGAACATCCCTCCTTTCACTGCACCCGGATCGACCTGGACCCAAATGAAAAATCCACAGATGCCGAAACATTGTTCAACGCCCTGTGGCACCCGGATGCAGAGGACCAGATCGCTTTCCGGGCCGGCAGCCGTTTCGTGGCCCGACTCAAAGAATACCGTAAAAATGGCGGCAATCAAGCGGATTGCCTGGCTGTTCCGGAATCCACGTCGTATCGGCTGGCCACCAGCCAATACGGTATTCTGGAAAACCTGTACCTGGCCCCGCAGGACCGAGCCCAACCCGGGCCGGATGAGGTCGAAATCCGGGTCCGTGCCGCCGGCTTAAACTTCCGGGATGTGTTAAATGCGCTTGGCATGTTGCAGCAGGCCGCCGAAGAACTCGGGGTTGAATCCGCGGAAGCGCTGCCCTTCGGCGGGGAATGCGCCGGCGTGATCGCCGCGGTGGGCAGCAATGTCAAACGGTTCAAGCCCGGGGATGAAGTCATCGGGGCCTTTGCCGTGGGCAGTCTCGCTCGGTTTGTCTGCGTGGATCAGGCGTATGTGGCCTTAAAGCCGGACAATTTGACCTTTGACCAAGCCGCCACCCTTCCCGTCACGTTCCTGACGGCATGGTACGGCTTGTACCGGCTGGCTGGATTAAAATCCGGGGAGAGCGTTCTGATTCATGCGGCCGCCGGCGGGGTGGGCCAGGCTGCCATCCAGCTGGCGCAAAAGGCGGGCGCCGAAATATTTGCAACAGCCAGCCCGGGCAAATGGGAGTTCTTAAAATCCAGGGGGGTGGCGCACGTAATGAATTCCCGAACCCTTGATTTTGCAGATGAGATCCAAACCCTGACAAACGGCAGGGGCGTGGATGTGGTCTTTAACAGTCTGAACGGAGACTTTATTGAAAAATCGCTCTCCGTTGCCGCCCAAGGCGGGCGGTTCGTGGAGATCGGCAAAATCGGTATCTGGGATGAGGCCCGGATGAACCGGGCGCGTCCGGATGTCGCCTATTACCCGTTCGACCTGATCGATGTTGCCGGGAAACGCCCGGAAACAGTCACTGACATGCTGTCCGAAATAATGGCCCTTATAACCGAAAAACAACTCAAAGCATTGCCCTGCAAAGTGTATCCCCTGGAAAACACGGTAAACGCCTTCAGGTTCATGGCCCAGGCCAAGCACATCGGAAAAGTCGTCATCTCCCTTGCCCCCAAAGATGTTGAGTCAGAAAAAGCAATGATTCATGATGCCGCCTGCTACCTGATTACCGGCGGCTATGGCGCCATCGGCCTTCAGGCCGCCCGTTGGCTTGCGGAGAAAGGGGCGCGGCATCTGGTGCTTATCGGCCGTAGCGGGCCGTCACCAGAAGCGGAAAAGGCAATCGACGCATTGACCCGGGCCGGGGTGCAGGTTTTCCAGGCCCGGGCGGATGTCTCCCGCCGCGAAGATATTGCCGATGTCCTGGCATCAATAAAAACAAAGATGCCGCCGCTCAAGGGAATCATACATGCCGCCGGCCTGCTGGAAGACGGCCTGCTGGCAAACCTGTCCCGGGATGCATTTGACCGCGTGATGGCGCCGAAAGTGGCCGGCGCCTGGCACTTGCATCAGCTAACCCGCGAAATGGGACTCGATTTTTTTGTTCTCTTCTCATCCGCGGCAGCCCTTTTAGGGTCACCGGGCCAGGGCAACTATGCCGCAGCCAATGCCTTCATGGATGCACTGGCCCATTATCGGAAAAGCCAGGGACAGCCGGCATTAAGCGTGAATTGGGGCCCCTGGGCCGGGGCCGGGATGGCGGCGGATAGCTCCAAAGCGGCATTTTCAGGAATGGATAGAATCCCCCCGGACAAGGGTTTGGACATCCTGGATCGGCTGCTTGCCGATGATGCGGCCCAGGCCGGGGTCCTGCCCATCAATTGGCCCGAGTTTCTGGACCGGTTTCCCGAAAATCTGACACCGGCGGTTTTCAAACATTTTACCAACCGCCGAAAGCAAAAGAGCGCCGGCGAATCCGCCGTTATTCAGGAAATATGCGAGGCCCAGCCGGCAGCGCGCAGGGATATCATCGCGCGGTACCTGACGGAGCGGGTATCCCGCGTGCTGGGTCTTTCCGATGATGTCCCGCTTGACCCTCGACAGCCGTTAAAGGAAACCGGCCTGGATTCATTGATGGCGGTGGAGCTCAACAATATAATCCAGACCGATCTCAATGTGGGTCTGACAGCTGAAAATTTTATGGAAAACCCGAGCATCGCCATGCTCTCGGAAACCATTCACCAGCTTCTCGAGTCCGCGGGCCGGTTCAAATCCGATGCGTCCAAAGAAAATCATCAAACAACAGCGCGCGTTCAAACGGCTTCAACCCCCAAATCAAACGGCTGGCTGGCCTACCGCAGGGAGAAACCGGACGCCCTGATCAACCTCTTCTGCTTCCACCATATGGGGGGCGCGGCCTCCCTGTTTCAAGGCTGGCCGGAGGAATTGGCAGGTGCGATTGATGTGTGCCCGGTGCAGCTCCCGGGACGGGAGGGAAGACGGCATGAAAGACCCTTCGACAGGTTCGACCATCTGATCGAAGCCCTGCTGGAGATGATTCAACCCCACCTCAACCGGCCGTTTGCATTTTTCGGCCACAGCATGGGGAGTTGGATCGCCTATGAACTCACCCATGCCATCAGACAAAAGATCGGCCAATCCCCGGTCCATCTTTTCGCCGCCGCTATGCCGCCGCCTTGCGAAAACGGGGCATTCATCAAGGATATGCCCATTGATGAATCCTTAATGCCGCACATGGAAATTCCAGAACCGCTGCGGGGCGATGATACTTTCATGAACGAATGGCTGAACCTTTTTAATGCTGATGCCGGATTGTTTCAAACCTACCACTCCGAGGATAAGCCGCCGCTTGACTGCCCGATAACCGCTTTTGGCGGGGAATCGGATGAGCTGGTGAGCCGTACGGATCTTTCCGCATGGTACCGGTATACCTCGGACACCTTCAGGCTTCAGCTCCTGCCCGGCCAGCACATGTTCCCTGTGGGAAGCAGGCACCAATTACTGGCGGCGATTAAGCAGGATTTGACGCCGTTTCTCTATTCCGGGCATTAAAAAGCAGCCTAGGCCCGGGCCTGCGAGAAACTTTTGGGCACGCCTTCATAGGGGGTTCGCTTCTTGGATTTGAGCGTCTTGGGATCCCGCATGGTTTTAAGAATTTCGATGCTGTCCTTTAAGCCTTTATGAAGCCTTGCCATTTCAATGGCCATAGCGGTCATATTGGCCACCGCCTGCACAAAATTCACATCATCCATGTCAAAATCCACCGGCTCCGCGGTATACACCCGAAGCGCGCCGATAATCCGGCCGCCGGTGGTCATGGGCACCGAGAGGATGGACGCAACCCCCTCTTTTTTGGCTTCTTCCGGATACTGAATCCGCGGATCATCCGATACATCGCCGATAGCCACCGGCCCTTCGTTTAAAGATTCGGCAATGGAATGCATGGCGCTGACCGGTCCCTTGTTGAGATACTCCTTGCTAAGACCAAAGGATGCCGCGATTTCCAGCTCATTGGTATGCCGGTTGATCAGAAAAATGGTGCATCCCTTTACATTCAGCGCATGGGCAATGCTTTCTGCGGTCAACACCACCACTTCCTCCGGATCCCGGGAATGGGAGATGGAATTGGTGATTTTGAGCAGGGTTTCGTAATTGACGACTTGTTTTTTCATGGTGTGACCTCCTTGTGGACGGTTGCAATTTATGGCTTGAATCATAAACCGGATAAAAATCTTTCATGTGGCAGCCGCTGGGCCAATACGGATCAGAACAAAACAGAACCAAGCGGAAAGCCTCAGCCGGTTAACCGGAGAAAGCAAAAACAGCGTCGGATATAGGAGCCGGGTAAGAGCGCTTGATCGCGGATCAGGAAGAAAACACGTTTGTCAAATAAAACACGTACAAACCAGCTAGAAAGCCTTGGAACGTCCCCCATGCGATATCAATCAGCGTGATCGGCAGCGGGTAGTCCTTTACAAACGAAAGGTTGGTGAGATCATAAGTACAGTATAGCACGAATCCGGCGAAGGCCCCAACCCCCAGGGCCGCGCCCAGGGTATTTTGTATAAGCAGGCCCAGGGAAATAAAAACCACCAGTCCAAGCGCAATAATCACCTGGACAAGCAGTCCCGCCGGCAGATTGAAAACGATCCGCCCGTTTCCCACTGCGGCCAGATAGCCCAAATGCTTGAAATAAATGCCCCGGGCCACCACGGAGAGCCAGAGCAGATCCAGGATAATGAAAATGGGAATGGATAAAATGGCCACCTTGAAAAATGTTGACGTCAAAAAATACTGCATGGCTTTTTCCTTGGCCCGGTTCATGGTTATACCTTTAATATATTCCTGTCTGCCGGACAGGTCAAATTTTACGCATTTTAATTCGATTATACAAAAATTTCGCATGCTGATGCATTATTTCGGTTTGACCTTTCAGCCGGCGGATCTACATTATACCTAAATGCTGATACTTAACCAGCCTTCTTCTAAGTAACTTCCGTTCAGGTATTAGGTATTGGGTATTAGGTATTAGATTAATGAAATCAAGAGTTTATGGTCGGCCCGGTGGCCGACCCTACGATGAATCGGGTTTTTCCCCATTCGTAGGGCGGGCCACCGTGCCCGCCTGAAAAATAGATAGAACAAATTTACCGTGCCTCAGTGCCTTTAAAGTTACTTATAGGCTCGGTCCCGGGCAAACGGCCCGGGGGGAACTCTCCCAAATGGAGAAGGAAATAAGCGGATGGTTAATGACTTTCAGATAATTGTGAGGCGCGGATGCCTAAATTTTTCGTGATGTTGATTGTTTTTGGTTTCCTGGCGGCGGCTGCCGCCCCCTTGACCGGTGCAGCGGAAATCGAGGGGGTGACATTTGAGGAGCGCATTCGCGTTGACGGCGAAGACCTGCAATTGCGCGGAACTGCGCTATTGAAGCACCTGATTGTGATCAAGGCCTATGTGGGGGCACTTTACCTGCCGAAGGAGACGGCCGCCGCAAAGGTGCTCTCGAATGTCCCCAAGGCCCTGATCCTTCATTATTTTCATGAGATCCCTGCAGATGACTTTGCCAGGGCGACCACGAAAATGATTGAAAAAAACGTGGATGAGGCCGAATTTCAAAAGTTAAAGCCCCGGATCGAACAGATGAATGCCCTTTACCGGACGGTTTCGCCCGGCGATGAATACCAGGCCGCCTATATCCCGGGCAGCGGCACCTCGCTTGCCCTAAACGGCGAAAGACTCGGCGTGGTTCCCGGAGAAGAGTTCGCCCGGGCCTATTTTGCCATGTGGCTGGGCAAAAACCCCATCAGCAAATCCTTCCGGGATCGGCTGCTGGGCCGGTAAACGGGCATGAAAACGCTTTCCGTCCACAAAAAGATCGCCTACTCGGCCCCGGCATTCGCCCTGGCCGTGGTGGGGATTCCGGTATATGTATATCTGCCCAAATTCTATACCGACGTGGTGGGCGTGCACATCTCGGCGCTGGGCGTGATCCTGCTTTTGGTACGGCTCTTTGATGCGGTGACGGATCCGGCCATCGGGCTGATCTCGGATCGCATCCAGACCCCGTGGGGCCGCCGCCGGCCGTTCATCCTGGGCGGGGCGGTGTTTACCGCCATGGCCATCATTCTGCTATTCAATCCGCCGGATGTGGGACCGGATGCCGCCACCCTGTGGTTTTTGACGCTTATTTTCGCACTTTTCCTCTTCTGGACGGTGGTGATCGTCCCCTATGAATCCCTGGGGCCGGAGCTTACCTTTGACTATGACGAGCGTACCACGCTTTTTTCCATGCGTGACGGCGCCCTGATTGCGGGGACCCTTGTGGCCGCTGCCTCGCCGGCTGCCGTTAACTGGCTGTTTGCACTACCCGAAGACGGGGCCGGCGAACGCGAAACGTTTTTTATTCTGTCGCTGGTCTATACGCCCCTGATCATCCTCACGGCTGTGTGGTGCGTGCTGGCCTTCAGGGAAAAAGCTGTGGAACTCAGCGCCAGAACTGAAAATATTTTTTCCCGTGTGCTATCCAGCCTGCAGAACCGGCCCTTTCGGATTCTGCTTATCTCCTATACCATCAGTGCCATCGGCAACAACCTGCCGGCCACCCTGATCCTCTATTATGTGGAATATGTGCTCCATTCCCCGCGGGCGGATCTATATCTGCTGCTCTACTTTGTCACCGGCATCCTGTTTCTGCCCCTTTGGGTGGCGGGCTCCGGCCGCTTCGGCAAGAAAGCCGTTTGGCTGGTCTCCATGGCGGTCAACACCGGCGCCTTTTCCTGGGTGTTTTTTCTGGGCCCCGGCGATGAAATGATTTACGGCATTCTGGTCTTTATCTCAGGCATCGGATTCGGGGCCACCCTGGCGATTCCGTCGGCCATCCAGGCGGATGTAATTGACTATGACGAGTTAAAATCCGGTGAGCGGCGCGAAGGGCTGTATATCGGCCTCTGGTCTATTGCCAAAAAGCTGGCGGCCGCATTGGGCGTGGGTGCCGGACTGGCCCTTCTGGGCGCATCCGGATATGTCCCCAACATCCAGCAATCCGAATCCGTGGTATTTACCCTGCGGGTGCTCTATGCCCTGGTGCCGTGCCTGTGCAATGCCGTTGCGTTCATTATCGCCCTTTACTACCCGATTTCGGGTGATCTGCACCGGGCGATCCGGGAGGCCATTGCGAGACAGGCTGAAGGTGAGATCGTCCATGATCCGCTGGCACCCGGACATTTGATTCATCAGGAGGATTAAGACCCAATGGAAAACTTATGGATTTTCGGGGTCAACCTGTTGGCGGCGGCCGCCCTTATGGTGATCGGCTGGCTGATCAGCCTGGCGAATAAAAATGTGACCATTGCCGACAGTTTCTGGGGACTGGGCTTTATCCTGATCGCCTGGCTCACCTTTTTTGCCGCAGAGGGCTATTTCGCCAGAAAGCTGATTCTCTCGCTCCTGGTGACTGCATGGGGCGTCCGGCTTTTTATTCACATGAGCATCCGCAGCCGGGGCAAAGGCGAAGATCCCCGTTACGGCGAATGGCGGAAAAAACACGGGGAGAACTTCTGGATAGTCAGTCTTTTCAAGGTCTTTTTGATTCAGGCACTCTTTCAGTGGCTCATCTCGCTGGGTGTCCAATACGGTCAGCTATCCGCCGTGCCCGCAGCTCTCACGTGGCTGGATTTTTTGGGCATATTTATCTGGATCACCGGTTTTTCGATTGAAACCGCCGCAGACCGGCAGCTTTCCCGGTTCATCGCTGACCCGGCCAACAAGGGTCGTATCATGGATCAGAAGCTATGGCGCTACAGCCGGCACCCGAACTACTTTGGCGAGACCCTTGTCTGGTGGGGAATCTTTGTGATTGTACTTGCTACACCATGGGGCATCTGGACCGTTATCAGCCCTATCATTATCACCTACACGCTTTTACGGCTGACCGGCGTGACCCTGATGGAGCAGACGGAGTTTTCAGAAAACCCGGATTATCAGGCTTACATCCGAAAAACCAGCGCGTTTATTCCGTGGCCCCCCAAAAAATAAGCGCTTTGATCGCTCACAAAGGGTTCCCCAGGAAAGAATTCAGGCGCTTGCAGCCAGATTCCCGCCTTTGAATTTAATTCTGCCTGACCTCGGCCGGACCAGCTGCCCGGATGACCCCATGCCGCACCCAATTTATTGTGGTCTATTTAAAACTTGAAAAATGAGGATTCTGTTTGAATGTGGCAGTCCCATAGTGGATTGCTTTCATTAAATACATCTATTCAGGTTCAATCTGACATGATAGAAGTTGGATTAACTGGAATTCAAGTAGGTTGCAAGTAAAAGCAAGGATGGTATCTTATAAGATGGCACAGAATAGATAGCTATGATTTCCGTTACCGTAGCTTATGGTTCTAAGGTATTTTATAAAGCGAAGCCACTAGAAATGGCGATTTAATACCACCACTTCAGACTCGAAACGCTTCCAGCATTGATTCACATTAAAAATCATGCTGACTGGATAGGATACTATTTAGTGCCTGAACGAAAACAATAAAAATGTAAAATTTTAGTAACTTATAAA
>JBKHAE010000003.1:0-54987 GCA_046543065.1 Desulfobacterales bacterium
TCAACTAAAGTTTTTAGCGAGTTATCATCCCATAAGGCAATTTAACAGCGTTCAATCGATTGAGGAGAAACTCATGAAAAGACAACGTTTGGCTTTATCCTATCTAATCATCTTTTGTCTTGCCAGCCTCATTTGCGCACAATCCGCTTTTTCCCAAACCAGGCAGCCGCACGCGGATGCCGTGGTTAAAATCGTGCAAATAGACAAAATACTGGAGGCGGTGGATCTTATTTCAGCGGCGGTACCCGATCAAGCCCAGTCATCCCCATCCACCTTTGTTCGCTCCATGCTGATGGGCACCTCCTGGGTTGATCCGGATCGCGCCATTGTTGGCGGTGTATTTTTAAAAAATGATCCGGCGCAACAGCCGAATGCCGCCGCCCTGATTCCCTTTCGAGAGCCCAATGACGACTTTCTGATGAATTACAATGCGGTTGCCGGTAGTGACTACTATATCATCAGCCTTCCGCCCGGCCAGGGCGGGATGGTTTCGGATCGGATGGAAGAAGCCCTGGTGGCCGCTTCCCTTAAACCGCCGGATGGGTTAATCTCCCTTGATCTGGCCGCAAGCCAGATCATTGCCAAAGCGGAGCCGCAAATTAAGAACATGCTTGAATCCATAGAGCAAAAAGTACCGCCTGAGGATTCAGACATAGACATGTCGCCCAAACAGGTAAAGCAAATGCTGGCCAATCTGATTGAAACCGGCAAACAGCTGGAAAGCGTCTCCATCGGCCTGGATATGACTGAGGCGGAATTCGCCTTTTTCTGTAATGCCAGGGCTATTGAGGATTCCGGTTTGGCAGCCAGCCTTGATGTGGAAAAAGCCAGAGAACCATTGATACTGGCGGATTATCAGCCGGACTATCCCATAAAATTTCGCTCACACCCCTATGATATCAACGCGGTAATGGATTTTTTTGATCAAAACTTTGGCCCGGTATATGAACAGATGGGGCTGGATTTCGGCAAATTAAAAGAAATGACCCGGTATTTTTCCGGTGAGATGGCCGGTGGGGCATCTTTTGGAAAAGACGGGCTGGACCTGGAGGTTATTGCGGTCTTTGAAGAGGCCGGTGAAATCCCGGATAATTACGTGGACGCCGTATATTTGCCATGGATCCTGAATTACGGCAAAACTATGGCTGAATATGTCAGCCGGCTATCCCCTGATGTCCAGGTTGAAAACTTTTTCGAACGAACCCCGGACTCAACCGTGGCCGAGCAATCCGTTGCAGGGCTTAAGGGAAAAATGCCGGTAGACATGCAAACCGATCAGAATACGTTATCCTTTAAACTGCGCATGACAAGGCTTGACAACATGCTTTTAACGGCCTCGGATGATCAACGGCTTAAATCGCTGATTGAAAACGCCAAGGGATTGGAAAAGGCCCCGGCAGACGGGCCCTTGATGCAGATGGATATCGATTTGGCGGCTTATTTAAAGGCCATCTCTGAATTCATGCCTGCCCAGTCAAGAATAGACACCTCGGAGATTCAAGATCTTGGCAGTCTCTCTTATACGCTGGACCTGGCAGACGGTATGCTCAAAACCCGCTATTCCATGCAGCGGGATGCGATCCAGAAAATGGCCGCGTATTTTAAAGAACTGGGGCAGGGCACAGATGCGGCCGACACCCAAGTGGGGCAAACCGGTCAGGCCCGGCAACAGGGGGACTCGAAAGGGCCGGGACAAAGGAGCGCCGCCCGTACCAGGCAGGCAGATGCCGAACCGGATAAAGACAGCCCGCAATATTGGCTGAACAAGGGTGAGCTGTTTGCGACTTACGGCAATCAGCGCCGGGCCATTGAACATTATGAAAAAGCCTTAAAAATAGACCCTAATAACAGCAAGGCTTATTTTCACTTGGCCGTTAGCTACGGGGAGGTCGGCCAATATGAAAAAGCACTGGATGCCATTAACCGCGGCATTGCGCTACAGCCGGAGGATGGGGATTATTATTATGCCCGCGGCTGGATTCATTCGCTGGCCGGCAGCAATGATAAGGCCGAACGGGATATGCAGCAGGCGGCTGAACTTGGAAACCCGGATGCAGAAAAATATCTGCAGTCAATTCGCAAGCGGTATCCGAATAATTAGGGCTGATCGCCCATTGTTATTTAAATGTTTATATTAATGGATTAATCTAGAACACTTTATACAATGCCTAATACCTCGTCCAAAAAGGAAGAGCCTTTATATAACAGCCGGATTATCAACTCTTATATCAAGCTGATCAAACGGAAGTATCCTTCTGTAAATATACGCGAAATGCTTGACTATGCCGGTATGAAGCCACAGGAGGTTGATGATCAGGGGCATTGGTTCACCCAGACGCAGGTCGATCGATTCTATGAACAGGCTGTCGCCCTGACTGGAAATGAAAATATCGCCCGGGAAGCAGGGCGTTATGCCGCTTCTCCTGACTCCATCGGGGCGATGCGCCAATATGTTTTGGGTTTGTCCACCCCGGCAAAAGTATATGAATTAATCGGCAAGACAACACAGAATTTTACTCGCTCTTCCAAATATGAGTCCCGCCTGATTTCTCCCAACAAAGTCGAAATCATTGTCTCCCCCCATGAAGGCACAGTCGAAAAGCCCTTCCAATGTGAAAACAGGAAAGGGTTTTTTGAAGCCATACTCATGGTTTTTAACAATAAGCCCCCTCAAATTGAACATCCTGAATGCATATTTCGGGGTCACAACGTATGCCGCTATATTATTACATGGGAAAAGAATTTTAATACCTATTACAAAATTCTCCGGAACTATCTAGCTCTTTTAATGCTGATCGTTGCGCTGGTATCCATAGCCATGCTGCCATTGAAAAGCTGGGTCCTGCTGGTAGCTGCTTTGACAATTGCAATGCTCGGCACCACGCTGATCGGCGAATACCTTGATAAAAAAAGTTTAAAAGCCGCCATGCAGAATCTTCAGGAGGCAAGTGATCAGCTGGTCAATCAAATTGAAATTAATTACAACAATCGACTGGTGACCAGAGAAATCGGCCAGATCATTAACCGACGTTATAACCTTGAGGATGTACTTAAAGAACTCGTGGCGGTTTTAAAGCATCGCCTTGATTTTGACCGGGGTATGATTATGCTGGCCAATCCCCAAAAAACTCAGCTCAAATTCTGGGGCGGATTCGGCTATACTGACGATCAATTGCAGTTTCTAAGACGCCTTTCGTTTCACCTGGACAATCCATCCTCCAAAGGTGCTTTTGTTATTTCCTTCCGCGAGCAAAAGCCGTTTTTAATTAACAATATTAATAAAATCCAGGATACCCTATCCGAGCGAAGTGTAAATTTTGCAAAAAAAATGGGAGGCGAATCCTTTATTTGCTGTCCAATTATTTGTGATGAGGAAAGCATCGGTATTTTTGCTGTTGATAATATCAGATCCAAGCGATTGCTGGTCCATAGTGATGTCAGTCTATTAATGGGGATTTCCCATTTTATCGGAATTTTTATCCGTCATACCGAGCACCTGGAAGCCCGGCAGAATCAGTTGAAGTCGATTTTAAAAGTATTGGTTTCCAGCATTGACGCCCGAGATACAGTCACAAAAGGGCATTCCGAATGGGTGGCTGAATATTCCGTCGGCATATGCGATCAACTCGGACTGAACAAGGACTACCGGGAGATGATTCGGATTGCCGCTTTGCTTCATGATTATGGCAAACTCGGCATTCCGGATTCCATGCTGAAAAAGGCGGATAAGCTGACCGAATACGAATACGAGTATGTGAAACTGCATGTTGATAAGACCAAAGAGATTCTGTCCGAAATCAATTTTGAGGGATCTTTAAAGGAGGTTCCGGAAATTGCCGGTGCCCATCATGAAAAGATGGATGGGTCAGGGTATCCGATGGGCCTAAAAGGCGAAGAGATTCCTTTTGGCGGCCGGATTATTGCGGTTGCCGACTATTTTGAGGCATTAACGGCCAACCGCTATTACAGTGAACCCATGCCACCGTCAAAAGCATTGGATATGCTTATCGAAAACAGCGGCACTTTATTTGACAAGCAGATTGTAAATGCGTTTATTCAATATTATATGAGGATTTATGGCTATAATGTGCGATCAGCCAGAACCAAAGTGTCATGAAAGCTGTAAGACCGGTTTTCGACCGCAGCAGGCGATGACCGGTGTATAGGTAAATCGGCGGGGATCAGTAAAGAATTGCTTGAATGATGCGTAAAAACCGTCAAAACCGTCTTTAAAATCCTTATAAAAATCGTATCCCGAGTTTTTTCCAGCCACCATCACTTTTGTTATCCAGTTAAACTCATCCTTTTCCTGCAGTTTTCCATAAATCATATGATGGGCTTTGATATCGATGTTAATATGGGTGTAGTTAAGATCATATAAAAAGGAGTATAATTTACGGCCGGCATAGGGATCAAAATCCCGCTCATCCTCTAAAGCCTGTATCATTCCGGTTAGGCTGTTTTCCAGATTTTGCGGCAGTGCATAATGATTCATTGAGTTCAAATCCAAATCAATTAAACACAGGATGCCGCCGGGTTTCAAAATGGCGCTAAGCTTTTCGACGATGTCGAAGCTTGTGGATTTATAGTATTCCATCACGAATCGGACCCAGATAAAATCAAATTGTCCGATGTCTGTTAATGGCTCATGGACATCCCGGCAGATAAAATCAATGTTGTCGCCTGAATAGTGTTTTTTTGCGTAGGCGATGCGCTCGCCGGAATTATCCAATCCAACAGCCGTTCCATGCGGAATAATCAACCGGCTTAGATAATAGGTCGTCTTGCCCGGGCCGCAACCAATGTCCGCGATTCGCATATTCGGCTGAATACCTGCCCACACGGCCTGCTTTTCGATCATCACGGGATCGGTTTTCATATCCATGCGAATGGCTTCTTTATCATTTTCCATGAGATATTTGTAGGCAAGCATGGGGTTTATTTTCTCTTAGGGTTACTTTTAATTTATTGATACAATGTCCGTATATATATGTCAATACAATATTTTGTTTTTTATTGTAATAATTATTTAAAGCATAATATCAGTAAGATATTAGATTGTTTATAACAACTTGTTATTATATTGAATATTTTTATTAAAGGGAAAAAAACTATATCAGATGATTGAAGTTTCTAAAATAGTCATCCGAATGATCCATGCTGAGCGCCCACAAATTATATATTCGTTCATATTTAAATGGCTGCTCTTCAATATAGGATACGGGATAAATTAATAGGGGGAATGTTTTTTGGGCATATTTTTCAGAAATTTGGGCTATTGCGGAGTATAGGATGGACAGGGAGAGTTCATCCCCCTCTAGAACAAAAACGCTCACTGAATTCGTCAGATCGGATAGATTAAGGGCAAAATCCGAAATATTGGCCATCAGGACCGCTTTTAAAGAATTCCTTCCTTTTAATGAATACAATCTTCGTTGACGTTTCATGTTCAAACTTTGATATTCATTTGATAGATTATGCCGCTCACTCATATCCTCATCAGGCAACAAATCCAGAGCCTGGAGCATCAAACCGCCGGCAAGCTGTTCATAAAAATCGAAAAGTTCCGACAAATCTTTATGGGTCGATTTGACCAAATGCCAGTCCGTCGGCAACTCCGCATTGACATATTTATGCTTTCGAAAATGCAGATAGGCAAACTGTTCAATGGAGCAGGCTTTTGGATTTTCAATATGCTGATGGATGCCGCCGAAAAAATAATTGGGAAATTTATTTTCCGGCCGGAAATAACAGATCAAATAATCCATATAGCTGGAAAATAAGCGATGGGAGTCATAGGTAAAAGCGCCGATTTGTTTTAGTATATCAATGCCCACACGCCGCTCACTGGATGGAAGGGCTGCCAAATGATGAATCAGCCAAGTGGTTTCATAGAATCGGAGCATGGAGAGATGCCCTTGAATGATCCCTTTTTTTTGCCATGTGAAATAGCGTGAAATATTTGAATTCTTAGTATACAGATGCTCATATGTCTTTCGGATCTTTTCTTTGGTCGCCTGTATGAATTTATATTTTTGCGGATAAATAAAACCGGTTTCAAAGAAAAATTTCCAAAGTTCATCCAGGTCTACTTCATTACAGATATAAAGATTCTGATTCTCCGCCTGATGCAGCAGGGACAAAAAGCGCATGTGATCATTGCAATCCATATCAAGAAATGCAATTCCGCACTGAACAACAGCCTCATCAGCCTCATTATGCTTGTTTACATGCCGGTATACGACCTGGGCGCGACATTTAAACTTGAATGCATTGGCCAGGTGTATGGATAATTCGGGGATTACCATCCCGGGAATCAGTACAGAGTTATCCTCATCATCTTCCACGGAAAGCCCTGAACCGGATACGTCGATAGCATTTAAGGTGACCAGTTTCTCTGTAAACGGGTGCATGAAAACAATATGGGGCGAAGGCGACAAATGAATCCGGTTGCTGCGGAATTCTTTGGGGGCAAATCGTTGAATGTTTGATTTTAGTGGCTCCAATATGAGGTTTTTTTTCCGTGTCGCTGTCTCCTGTTTTATTATTGCGCACTCACTGGAATATACGGTTTCTGAATTTTTAATGACCGCCAGGTTGATATGATCTTTGGGGTTGAGCCACTGATAGGCTTCTTTTTGGGACGAATTGAGTTCTACTCTAAATGAAAATGCACTAAAATCCCGCAGAAGTCCGCTAAAGACAATGCCATTTTGTGTTAAATGGACCTTTATCGCATCACAGGTAAACCTTCTTGCTTTTCGGATGCTGCTTTGAACCGATTTGTCCGGCAGTCTGAAGCAGATGCCTTTTGGGCCGATTGCTCTGATGGATGCATCAATTGATATGTAATCCTGTCCATCGTTGATTAGAATATTCTGCAGCAAATAGGATTTTTTGAGTTGATCAATATCCGGCAATTCGCCCCAGATGCAGACAAGGAATGTCCCGAAGCAGGGCTGGGGGAAAACATCAAAAGAAATAATGCGTCCGTCTTTGTAATGCTTGAAATTAAGCCGGATGGTTTCCGTATTAAAATGAATCAGGTTTAATTTGTTGATTAATTTTTTCTTACGAACAGTTTTTTCTTTTTTCCTGGATGGAGGAGCGGGAGCGTCAAGATCGGTATCAATAATTCGAAGGTTGGCGCGGGTAGTATTTAACTCATTTGAAGGGCTCTGCTTGCCGCTGTTTTTGTCCTCTTCGATATAATCCATATTATTTTAAACATTAATAGAGGGTTAAAGCGGATCGATAAGATAAATTAGCGCCATTTCCTATCAAATAACGTGAAAGAAATATAAGTGTCAATCATTAAATAATAATTTTTATGTTTGCGTATAAAAAATCTTGTACCTAAATTGAGCGTTGTCATAAGTTTTTTATCGCAACTCTAATCCCCAGAGAAGAAAATACAAAATTAATAGTTGAAAATTCAAACAAACCTCTGCTAAACAATATTAATTTTATCTGCCCAATAATGTTGAATACATGGAATTAATCACCACGCACCGCAGCACCGATTTTGACGCCTTTGCCTCCCTGGTGGCGGGCACCCTGCTTTACCGGGGGGCGATTCCACTGCTGCCGAAGTTTATCAATCCGAACGTCAAGGCCTTCTCCTCCATCCATAAGGATCTGTTTGAGATGCACAGCGTTGATGATGTGGATTTCAGCGCTGTGGAAAAGCTGATCGTTGTAGATGCCAACCGATGGGACCGGCTTGAAAAAATGGATGGGCTAAAGGATCGGCCGGCTCTGGACATCGACATATGGGATCATCACGAAGAGGCGACCGACCTGAACCCAAAGTGGACATGCCAGGAGCAGACCGGTGCAACCATTACGCTCATGATTCGGGAAATAAAAAAACGCGGCATCAAGTTAACCCCCATGCAGGCAACCCTTTTTTTAATCGGGCTTTACGAGGATACCGGCAGTTTAACCTTTACCTCGACCACGGCTGAGGATGTGCATGCAGCCGCCTTTCTGTTCGACAATAATGCGGACTTAACAGTTTTAAATACATTTCTCCAACCCGGATACGGCATCAAACAGAAAGACACCCTGTTTGAGATGCTAAAATCCCCGCCCCGGGAAAAAATCGGCAACTGCAGCGTAAGCATCAACACGATCCATATAGCCGGACACATCAGCAACCTTTCTCTGGTGGTACAGATGTACCGGGAAATTTTAAATCTGGATGCCGCATTCGGCATATTCGTACACGATGATCACGACAAGTGTATCATCATCGGCAGAAGTGCGGTGGATGCCATTGATATCGGCTCCATCATGCGCAGCATGGGAGGCGGCGGCCACCCCGGCGCGGGCTCGGCCATGCTGAAATCAGTCAACCCCGATGCCTTATATGAGTGGATCATCGAGCTACTGCACGGCAACCAGCAGGCCAGCGTTCAGGTCAGCGATTTGATGTCCTACCCGGTGATCACCGTGACTTCGGATACGCCCATGGAAAAGGTCGCCGAAGTCCTCCGGAAAGAGGGCTGTACCGGCGTGCCGGTAGTTGACAAAGACCAACTGGTCGGTGTCATATCCCGCCGGGATTTTCGAAAAGTAAAGGGGGCTGCCAGGATGAAAAATCCGGTCAAAGCCTTCATGAGCACCAAAAACATCACCATTGCCCCTGAAAGCAGCCCCATCGAGGCGGCGCGGCTGATGGTAAAACACGACATCGGCCGCCTGCCGGTCGTGAAAAACGACCGGATTGTCGGGATTATTTCAAGGTCTGATGCGATGCTTTATTTCTATGACAGTTTTCCCATGAATGCCGGATAAGATCCTGGGAATCGCTGCTTAAGCAAGCTCCAGCACGGCATCAATGAGCTTTTCGATGCCTACCGCGACATCTTTAATGCCCGGGCCGAGCATATAAGCCGGGGTGGTCACGATTTTATTTTTTTCATCAATGTGGATCTGGTCCACTGTGCAGGCCTTGTGAACCCCGCCCATACCTTCAATGGCATCGGCTGTGCCCAGATCATTGCCGATGGTGACTTCCGGATGTTTCTGGGACAACACACTGACCACCACCGCCGGGGAGATACATATGGCGCCAATCGGTTTGCCGGCATCCGCCATTTCAGAAATAATCCGCGATACCTCGGGGAGGGGGTTGGCATCCTTGCCCTTGGTTGCAAAATCGCTCAGGTTTTTGGCCGCACCGAATCCCCCCGGTATAATCAGGGCATCCAGTTCGGAGGCCTGAACGGATTTCATATTGCGTATTTCCCCCCGGGTGATCCGCGCGGATTCAATCAGCACGTTCCGTTTTTCCTCGGTTGCCTCACCCGTTAAGTGATCAACCACATGATACTGAACAACATCCGGCGCCATGCAAACAACCTTAGCCCCTTTCCGATCCAGCGCCAGAAGGGTCAGCACAGCTTCATGGATTTCCACACCATCATATACGCCGCATCCGGACAATAAGATCCCAATCGTTTTCATCCTCTGCTTCTGTGGAAAATAAGGGTTAGTTAGGGGTTATCGAACACGCTCAGAAAATATATCCGCCACTGGTTGGCCTTCTTTGTAACGAAAATAATCCGTCAATATGATTCGATGATCAAATGCAATGGTTTCAGGAAGCGCATCCCGTGTGAAGAGGCCGGCATTTTTGGCGTCATCGCGGGCCATAGGGTTTCCCTCAGCCCTGGCCAGAAAAACAGTGGAAACCGTATGCTGGCGCGGGTCCCGGTCAGGGGCCGAATAGGTATGGAACTGTCGAATCAGTTCCACATTAAGAGATGTCTCCTCCTTGGCTTCGCGTTCGGCCGCTGTTTCAAGCGACTCCCCGTAATCGACAAAGCCGCCGGGCAGCGCCCACCCGTGTGGCGGATTTTTCCGCTCAATCATGACGATACGGCCCTTTATATCAATAATGATATCTACTGTCAGTAGCGGAGTTTTAATTTGCATGGTCATTTCAGGACAAGCGAATTTGATTATTAGCGTGAGTTATTCTAGTAACAATGATAGATGTCCGGGTCAACAGGCAAAATACCCGTCGCCGAAGCCTACTGTGAACTCCCCTGAATTTCGGTCGGATCAATTTTGTTATTGATCTTACCGTCCTTATCCAGAATAAATATCAAAAACCCATTGGCCGCCGCATCACGGGCGAGGTCCTCAAAAATCACCGCCTGGATTTCATATTTTTTGCCGGCCTCCCGGGGCATATTGATAAAGCAGGCCTGGGCGTCATCTTTGGTCGAAAAAGCCGGGATATATGCAATTCCGGATTGCTCATCCGCAAGCCCCACAAAACTTTCGTTTCCGCCGGGATTTTCCACCGCCACATACACCCATGATTCTTTTTCCGGTTGATTTTCCATGAAATGCTCCCTCCACGCAATATTTGCTCATGTTTCGTTTTAAAAATAAATATCAGGCATCCCGGAATACTTGTCAAGCCATTGCCGCCGCCTCATAATTTGACCGGGACTTGCCGGCACTTAATTGACAGAATTTCCCAGTTTAGTTAAATTGTTCTTTTAACAAGATCATGTTATTGCAACAATTCTCTATGAAAACATGTGGTATCTTTTATGAATACAGAATTGTCAAGCATTGAACCCTTTGAAATCGCTTTTATCCGACCGCCTACGGAAAATCAGAGCCTGGCCTTCCGGTTAACCAGGAATTGTTACTGGAACCACTGCGCCTTCTGCCCGGTATACAAATTTGGCTCCCGATTTTCAAAACGGACTTTTGAAGAGGTTCAAAAAGATATACAGCATGCAGCCAAGCTGGACCAATTGCTTGAGGCGCAGCTGGGCTGGGACGCGGATCTGTTCCCCAAAACAGGGCGGGCTTGGTATCAGGAGGCTGCGCAGTTGATTGACCAGATCAATGCGGCCCGAAAGCAGGCCGGCCATGAGGCGCCGCCGGCGGCCAGTGAACCGGATCCATCTGTTGCCGGCGATCCCGTCCTCTCCTGGTTTCTGCAGTGGGTAAAAGAGCGTCCGACCATCGAAGACGCGGTTAATCATCTGCTGGCCTGGCGCATGGCCGGAAAAACAAATTGTTTTCTGGGGGATGCGGACGCCCTGATTTTAAAATCCCGGTTTGTGGATGCGGTGATAGCCGAAATCAAAACGCATTTCCCGTCTATTGAACGATTTACGGTTTACGGCCGGACCGCCACGGCCGCCCGGTTAAGAAGTCTCGATGATCTGCGGGCTTATCGGAAAACCGGCCTGAACCGGGTGCATTTCGGGATTGAGAGCGGATCGGACCGGGTCCTGAAATTCGTGAAAAAAGGCGAAACCCGCGAAGACCATATTGAGGGCTGCCAGAAAACCAAATCCGCCGGTCTTTCCTGCTCGGTTTATGTCATGCCGGGCCTTGGCGGGGTGGAATGCTCAGAAGAACATGCTCGTGAGACGGCATCCGTGCTCTCCGGGATTGAACCTGACTACATCCGCTTGCGGTCTTTGGAGATTTTTCCGCAAACCCCGCTGGCCCAAGCCCGGGATAACGGTGATTTTACCGAAGCAGATGAGGATCAGGTGGTTCAGGAAATCCGTACTTTGGTTTCAGAAATTCAGGGAAATACCATGCTGTTAAGCGACAGCGCCTCAAACCTGCTCGACATCAATGGGCATTTGCCGGCGGACCGGGAGTCTATGCTCAAACGGATCGACGCATATCTCGATATGCCTGAGCGTGAACGCCGGCTTTACAGCCTCAAATCGCGAATAAACGCGTTTGAAGGCCAATACGGCGGTCTGTCAGAGGACATCTACAATGCGTTAAGCCCATATATCAAGGGCGGCGGGCTGAATCTGGATGAAATCCCAAGCGGCGAAGCAGCGCGCATCACCAAACACATCCGGGCCAAACTTATGCCCTGATTGTTTATGATGATGACGCTTTCCGGCAAAATAGGCCTGCTGGCCGATTCCCACGGCAATCTGCCGGCAACTATCGCCGCAATCCATTGTCTGCAGGAAAACGGGGCCGAGCAACTCTATCATCTGGGGGATTTGTTTGATTCCGTCAGGAATAACGAGTTTATGTCCGTCTTAAACACACTCTGCAACAATTGCGTAATAGGTATTAAAGGCAATAACGACCACCAGGTGGCGCAATCGCTCGTTAAGGACACAAGTGCCGGCCTGTCAGCAGAAGACCGCGAATTTGTCGTTCAATATTTACAAAAAATGCCCATGAAACAAAACATCGGTCCCATTTGCCTTGCGCATTCATTACCGTATGAGAATATTCGTGCTCTGTATGAACCCATGGATGACGGCACCACGAGCCGGGCGGAACAGGTTTTCCAAGATACGGATTACTTTTTAACCTGCTGCGGCCATTCCCATCAGCCAATGCTTTTTCGGTGGCGATCCGGTGAGGTCTATCGCGAGCCAATATCTCAAAAATATCTTATTCCATTTTCCGCTCTCGAGCGCTATATTCTCATTGTGGGGTCGGTCGATAACGGCGAGTGCGGTCTGCTGGATTTTGATCGATGGATTTACCAACGATTTCGGATTGATGAAAATGGTAACGGGCGAGCCCATAGCGCAGGAAAATCAAATAATGAAAAATAGCACCGGCACGATCATTCATGTATTAGGCATCTGTCTGGGGGCATCAACCGTATCCCTGGTACACATCAAAGGATCTGAGACCGGCCCATCGTTAAGTGACCTGGCGGATGCAGGCTCTATTGAAGTCCTCAATTATGCCTTGTATCCCCACGGCGGCAACCCAAGGGATACCCTGTATAATGCCCTGAAACGAATGGATTTAACCTGCTTTGATAGAGTCGTGGCCACCGGCCGGCGTTTCCGCCATTTCGTGGACCTGACCTCCATTTCCGAGCCGGAGGCGGTAGAGTATGCCTATCAATTCGTCAAGCCGCCGGATATAGACTCCCCGGCCATTGTCTCCGCCGGGGGGGAGACGTTTATGGTCTATGTTTTAAACCGGCACGGCCGGATTTCCAATGTTATGACCGGCAATAAATGCGCATCCGGCACCGGCGAATTTTTTATGCAGCAGCTGCGGCGGATGGATGTAACCCTGGAAGATGCCGAACGCTGGTCGGCCACCACGGAACCTTACGCTGTCTCCGGCCGCTGCTCGGTTTTCTGCAAATCCGACTGCACACACGCCATTAACAAAGGCATTCCCAAGGCCCGGGTAACCGCCGGGCTCTGCCGTATGATGGGCAATAAGATCCTTGAGCTCCTCAAAAAGGTGGCGCGAAAAAATATCATGGTTGTCGGCGGCACCAGTCAAAACCGTATGATGATCGAGTATCTTAAAAAAGAAATCCCGGGGCTTATCGTTCCGGATGAAGCCCCTTATTTTGAAGCTCTGGGCGCCGCCCTATGGGGACTTGGCCATGAAGTCAAATCATGCCCGGCTCTTGATCATCTCTTCCACGCCGATGCCGCATCTTTTGATACGCTGCCGCCGCTTTCGGATTTTAAAGATCAGGTGATCTTTAAATCCATGAAAAAGGAAACAATAAAGGCAGGGGATGTCTGCATCCTTGGCCTTGACGTGGGCTCGACCACCACCAAGGCCGTGCTGTTAAGAAAATCCGACAACGCCATGCTGGGCTCCATTTACCGGTTAACCGAAGGAGACCCAGTGGGGGTCTCCAGAAAATGCTATGCCAGCATCCTGGCGGAGATTCAGCCGGTTGTCGACCCCTCGGAAATTTCCATTATCGGACTTGGCATTTGCGGCTCCGGCCGTCAGATTGCGGGGCTCCATGCCCTAACCGATGGCATTATCAATGAAATTATTGCCCATGCCGCAGCAGCCGTCTATTTTGATCCGGAGGTGGACACCCTTTTCGAAATCGGCGGCCAGGACGCCAAATATACCTATATCACCGCCGGCGTGCCCTCCGACTATGCTATGAATGAGGCCTGCTCCGCAGGAACCGGCTCGTTTCTCGAGGAGTCGGCCCATGAGACCCTCGGGGTTAAGGTGAATGACATCGCTGATGTGGCTATGAAGGGCGAAAAGCCGCCGAATTTTAATGACCAGTGCGCGGCATTTATCGCCTCGGATATAAAGACCGCCATTCATGAGGGCATTGATCACAATGATATAGTGGCGGGGCTGGTCTATTCCATTTGCATGAATTACACCAACCGGGTAAAGGGCAACCGGCCGGTGGGCGAGAAGGTCTTTATGCAGGGCGGGGTCTGCTACAACTATGCCGTGCCGCTGGCCATGGCCTCACTTTCCGGAAAACCGATCATTGTACCGCCGGAGCCCGGGCTCATGGGGGCATATGGCGTGGCCCTGGAAATTAAAAAACGGATCGATATGGGATTGATGGACACCGGCGCCTATGACCTCAAGAGCCTGGCAGATCGCGAAGTCAAATACCATAAATCCTTTACCTGCAAAGGCGGAAAGGAAAAATGCGACCGCGGATGTGAAATCAACGTAATCGAGATTAAAGGCAAGAAATATCCATTCGGCGGGGCCTGCAACCGCTATTACAACCTGCGGTTTAATCTTTCCTATGATGTGAGCAAACTGGATCTCGTCCGAACGCGGGAGCATCTGGTATTTGAAAAATACGCCGACACCGGCATGCCGGCAGAGGCGGCAGCTTTCAGGGGACGGGTGGGGATCAATAAAAGCTTTCTGGTGAACACCTATTACCCCTTGTATGCCACATTTTTTGAAAATATCGGGTATGAGCCGGTGCTTTCCCCGACTGCCACCCATGAAGGAATTGACCAGCGGAATGCGGCCTTCTGCTATCCGGCTGAGCTTGCGCACGGTTTCTTTGATGCCCTCCTGAATGTCGATCCGCCGGTGGACTTCCTGTTTCTGCCCCATGTCAAAGGTATTCCGGTTGAAAATGGGTATCCTATATCCCAGGTATGCCCGTTTGTTCAGGGCGAACCATTTTATCTCCAGACGACATTTAAACGCCGGCTTGACGAATTGAGGAAAAGGGGCACGCAGATCCTGAAGCCCTATATTGATATGACCGAAGGACTGAATAAGGCCAAAACGGCGCTCATTGATATGGCCGATCAAATGGGGGTGGACCGGCCAACCGCGGAAATCGCCTTTCGCAAAGCCCTTGAAATGCAGCAGCGCTGCTTTTCCGAAATGAAGGAGATTGGAAAGACAGCGCTTTCAGAACTTGAAGCGAATCCGGACCGTGTGGGCGTGGTTATCTTCAGCCGTCCTTATAACGGCATGGTGGAAGAGGCGCATATGGGAATTCCCCACAAACTCGCTTCCCGCGGGGTTCAGGTTATTCCCATGGATTTTCTGCCCATTGAGGATCAGCCGGTCAAGGATCATATGTACTGGGGCATGGGTCAGCTGATCTTAAAGGCGGCGCAGTATGTAAAACGTCATGACCAGTTATTCGGCACCTATATCACCAATTTTTCCTGCGGCCCGGATTCATTTGTTATCGGCTATTTCAGAAATATCATGGGACGAAAGCCCTCTTTAACCCTCGAATTGGACAGCCATACGGCGGATGCGGGCATTGAAACCCGGATCGAGGCGTTTCTTGATATCGTCGCCCAATACCGGCAGCTGATCAGCCGAAAACAATTGCCAAACACTTTGAAATCCTTCACTCCGGCGCAAACCTTTATGCAGAACGGCACGCCAAAGGTGAAATCGTCGAATGGGGAGGTGCTTCCCATGACGGATCCGCGCGTCACATTTCTTATCCCTTCTATGGGCCGAATCTCGACTGAAGCCATCTCAGCGGTATTCCGGGAAGCCGGGTATCATGTAGCCCCTCATCCGCCGGCAGACGAGGCCGTATTAAAGCTCGGCCGGGCCAATACCTCCTGCAAGGAGTGTCTGCCGCTGATCCTTACCACCGGCACCCTGCTAAATTACATCCACACGCAAAAGAATCCGGACGAGGTGGTGGTATATTTTATGCCCTCGGCCTCCGGACCTTGCCGATTCGGTCAGTATAACGTGTTCATGCGCGAGCTGATTGAGCGGCTGGCTGTTCCGAACGTGGCGATATTCACGTTGACTTCGGATAACACCTATTTCGGCATGGGAAACGGCTTTAACTATTACAAGGCCTGGTGGGCCATTCTGATATCCGATTTGATGGAGGACGTCCGCGCCATGATCCTGGCCAATGCCAGGGATACGACGGCAGCCATGGAAATTTTCAACCAGGAGTGGCGCTCCATACTTAATGCCCTGGAAAAGGGCAATTTTGATGACCTGACCCGGCAGCTCGACCGGAGCATGACCCGCTTTTCAGGTATTTCCCTTATCCGGCCGGCCGAAGAGGTGCCGGTGATCCTTCTTACTGGTGAGATCTTTGTGCGACGGGACGCCCTGTCCAGACAGTATCTGACCGAGCGGCTGGCGGAAAACGGGTTTGCCGTTATCTGCTCCCCGGTATCCGAGTGGATCCGGTATTCTGATTACATGATCAAAGTCGACGGCGAGTGGCATGCCATGTCTTTCTGGGACAAACTGCGGTTCTATCTGCGCGAGAAATTCATGGATCGATATGAAAAGCGCCTGCTGTCAGTGGTTTCCAAATCCGGCCTGCTTTCCGCCCGGCCGTCCCACCTGGAAACCGTCATCGATAACGCCCAGCCCTTTATATCCAAAAAACTGGGGGGTGAGGCCATCCTGACGGTGGGCAGTGCCATCACGGAAATCGCCAGCGAAGTCTGCGGGGTCATTGCCATCGGGCCTTTCGGCTGCATGCCCAACCGCCTTTCCGAATCTATATTAAACGAGGTCATGCACCGGGATATAAAAATTGAGGCGGCCGCAGGAAACGGCCGCATGCGAACTGTACTCTCGGACTTTGAGGACCTCCCCTTTCTGGCCATCGAAAGTGACGGCTCTCCGTTTCCGCAATTGATCAATGCCAAAATTGAGGCCTTCTGCCAGCAGGCGGAACGTTTGCATCGGCGCATGAAGGCTTCGTAACATCTCGCCCCCTATGATTCAGACTGCGATTTGCTGATCCGGGATCAGGCGGGCCGGGTTATGGCTGAGGTGAAAGAGATCATCGATCAAAAAACGGGGGCATCATTTCGGTCGACCCACCGGCAGGATGTATAATGGGGTTTCCAATTCCGGCAGGTCCAGCAACCGGCTGACCGCCTGGTTGTCAAATGCGCCGATGGGAACCGCCGCGAGCTTCAGGGCGACCGCCTGCAAAAGCACGTTCTGGGCGGCATGTCCCGCCTCCATGAACACATATTGCACACCGCGCTTGTCGTATTTTCCCGTAGTCCGCTCAAAAACCCCGCTCATGATGATGGATACCGGCGCATTGCGAATGGCGGATTGGGAGAGGCCGGCGCTGCAAAGAGCCTTTCGATGATCGCCGCCTCTGACTTGACTGAGTCGATGGGAGTCGGGCTGATAATGATAGATGCCGGCATCCAGCTGTTCAGCGTTACCCACGACCGCATAAACCTCCAGGGGATAGAGGGCGCCCGCAGAAGGGGCGGTCCGAAATCCGCGGGCATGGGTAACGCCTTGTGCGGCCCATAAAAGCTGGCTGATATGCGCCCGGGTCAGGGGGGCATCGCTGTAATGCCGGATCGAGCGGCGCGCGTTTAAGGCTTCTTCCAGCGCCGTATCACTGTCTTTTTTGGGCTCAGGCAATTGAATAAATTTTGTCTCTTCTGATTCCATCGCACATTCGCCTTTTTCAATAAATGGAGAATGCCAAAAAATTGTAATGGCCATCATAAGGGTAATAAAAATCGGCCATCCGCGTCTGGGTAACGCATTTAATAACTTCAACAACATGGCTTGCCTCGAAAAATGAGGGGGAGTGCGTTTACAGGTTTTTTATATGTAATAAGTATATTCAGAAATCAGCCTTGCGTCAAAACCGATTTGAATCAAAGCTACGGAAATATAGAATTTTTCTTGACAAATGAGCCGATTTATCGGAAAAGATAAAATTTTGTGCCAAAATTTGGACAAGGGTCCAATGAGGCTCGGATGGTTATCCATTTCTGATCCAATCCCTTGTATACGCGATGAAATTCAGCAGCAGCCGGTTGGAATTATGGGGGAGTGGTTCGGCGGCCGGTAATCCGGCCCGGATTGCTCGTCAGCATTCCCTGTGGCAACAGGATATTCATGATTTCGGCCCGTGGACCCCGGTATCCATGGAGACCAATCAATTGGCAGCGGACACCATCTGGCGGTCCTCAAAGACCAGTGGCGACGAAAAAGTCATTATCTGGGGGCCTTGTGATTCGGTACTTGATGTGGCCTGGACGTTATCCCAGGGGGGACATATGGAGGCTTGGGATTCAGTGGTCGCCGTCTCCCAGGCTGCCGGAAGAGGGCAGCGGCATCGCAATTGGACATCACCGCCTGGCAATCTTTACGCAGCATGGCGCTGGCCCGGCCCGGACTCGCTTTCAACTCCCGGATGGAGCGGGCTTTTGTCTCTTTTGGCCGGATATCTTCTGGCCGAGACACTGATCGCCAAAGGGCTTTCCGTTTGGATCAAGTGGCCCAATGACCTGTTGGTCAAAGACCGAAAAGTCGGCGGGATTCTTCTTGAACAAAAACACGGGCAGACCCTGGTGGGCATTGGGATTAATATGGCAAGCTATCCGGAAGCCCATGTTTTAAGAGAGGCCTTGGCCATTCCGGCCACCAGTCTTAACAATGAAGGGCTGATGACAACCCCTGTTTCATTATGGCTGGAAATGGTGGAAGCCGGAAAAAGGAAATTTGATCAAATAGTTGAATCTCTCCGACCGGAGGAGTGGACCGCCGTTTTGAACCACAGGCTGGCATGGCTTGGCAAGCGGGTGCTGGTACGTATTGGCAATCAAGCCCCCTATGAAGCCACCATTAAAGGGCTGGCCAAAGACGGCGGGCTTGAACTGCAGGCCGGAAGCAATACCCACAAGATTTATTCGGGAACGCTTTTACCCTCTTGAACCTACAATAATAAAAACAACCTATTTCCATTTAAGGATGTGATGACATGTGCCCCAAAACATTTGAGGACATTCGGCAGGAAATTGAAGGCAAACCGATCCTGATCGCCAACCGGGGCATCCCGGCGCGCCGTATCAGCCGATCCATTTCGGAATGCCTGGAAGCAGTGGCCATTATGACGGCTACGGATGTGGACAAAACTTCGCCATCCACCTTAGGCGCGCATGAGCTTCTCCTGCTGGGAGAAGATCCCAATGCCTATCTGGACATGGATTTAATTATCCGCAAAGCCAGGGAACGGGGCATCATCGGGATCCACCCGGGATGGGGCTTTATCGCAGAAAACGATCATTTCCCGGCTAAATGTGAGGAAGCCGGCATCACATTCATCGGCCCGCCGGCTGAGGCCATGAAAATCCTGGGCAACAAGGTCTCGGTGCGCAAGCTGGCACAGGAACTAGACATCCCGGTGGTGCCGGGCTCAGAGACGGCGGTGACCATTCCCGAGGCAAGGGCGGTGGCCCATCAAATCGGCTTTCCGATTATGCTCAAAGCCGAGGGCGGCGGCGGCGGCCGCGGCATTTACGAAATTTACTCGGAAGATCAGCTCGAATCCGCTTTCAACAAGGCGTCGGTCATGGCTGAGGCCTCCTTCGGCAACCCCCGCCTCTATGTGGAAAAATATTTGACCTCGGTCCGGCATATTGAAATCCAGGTGATTGCCGATCATTATGGAAACGTATTCGCCTTTGACGAGCGCGACTGCACGGTCCAGCGACGGCATCAAAAACTCGTGGAGATCACGCCTTCGCCCTCGTCAAAAATGACGGATGATTTAAGGGCGCGGCTCAAATCCTATGCCAAAAAGCTCATTTCCGCGGTGGGTTACTATTCTTTGGCAACAGTGGAATTTCTGGTTGATGCGGACGCCGCCCCCCATCTAATCGAGGTCAACACCCGGCTTCAGGTGGAGCATGGCATCACCGAATGCCGCTACGGTATCGACCTGGTAGAGGAGCAGGTGGCCATCGCGTTCGGCGCAGAGCTCCGGCTCTCTGAGGCCGAGACCATACCGTTTCAGCATGCCCTGCAGGTCCGCATTAACTGCGAGGACCCCCAGAACGGCTTTGCCCCGAATGCGGGCATGATTACCCGATATGTCTCGCCTGGCGGGCAGGGCGTGCGCCTGGATTCATGCATATCCGAAGGTTATGAGTTTCCATCCCAGTATGATTCCGCCGCATCGCTTTTGATTTCCTACGGCAACGCCTGGATCAAAACCGTCAAGCTCATGCAGCGGGCACTCCGTGAATACATGATCGGCGGGGTAAAGACCACGATTCCCTTTCACCGCCAGATCTTAAAACATCCGCAATTTGTAGCCGGCGAATTTGACACCCGCTTTATCGAGCAGAGTCCGGAGCTGATGTATTACACCGACCAGGAGCCCGAAGCCCTGCGCCTGTCCCGGCTGGTGGCGGAAATCTCCGCCCGCGGGTACAACCCTTTTGTGGGCTTAGGCGAATACCGGGGCATTTCGGATAAGCGGCTCGGCCGGGTGGAAATCGTTGCCCCGCGGCAGAAGCCGATTCCGGAAACCTACCGATATCCGAAGGGCGACCGGGACGCCATACTTGATTTTGTCAGGGATTCGAATTATGTCCATTTTACCGACACCACCACCCGGGATATTACCCAGTCCAATAGCGGCAACCGGTTCCGCCTGGCCGAAGACCGGATGCTCGGCCCGTTTCTGGACGGCTGCGGCTTCTTTTCCCTGGAAAACGGGGGAGGTGCCCATTTTCACGTAGCCATGCTGGCCAATATGACTTATCCGTTCACCGAAGCCAGAGAATGGAATCAGTTCGCCCCCAATACCCTGAAACAAATCCTTATCCGATCCACCAATGTTTTGGGGTACCGGCCGCAGTCCAGGGCCATGATGGCAAAGACCGGAGAGATGATCTGTGAGCACTATGATGTGGTGCGGTGTTTTGACTTTTTAAACCATATTGAAAACATGCGCCCCTTTGCCGAGATTGCATTAAACTCGTCCCGCAACATATTTGAACCTGCTATCTCCCTTTCCTACACCGACGGCTTTACCGTGGACCGGTATCTGACCGTAACTGAAGACATTCTCCGGATGGTCGCAGATATTGCCGGAGTGGATACGCACGCGGCCACGCGGCGGATTATCCTTGGATTAAAGGATATGGCCGGCGTCTGCCCGCCCCGCTTCATGCGCGAATTGGTCAGCGCATTGCGAAGCACATATCCGGATCTGGTCCTGCATTATCACAGGCATTACACGGATGGGCTGTTTGTCCCGGCTGTGGGCGCGGCGGCCGCCGCCGGCGCACATATTGTGGATACGGCCATCGGCGCCTCTGTCAGATGGTACGGCCAGGGCGAGGTGCTCTCCACTGCCGCCTATATTGAGGAGGAACTGGGTGTTAAAACCCATTTGAACAAGGACATGATCCGGGAATGCGGTTTTATCTTAAAACAGATCATGCCGTACTATGATCGCTACTGCTCCCCCTATTTTCAGGGAATTGACTATGATGTGGTGGAGCACGGGATGCCGGGTGGGGCCACGTCGTCTTCCCAGGAAGGGGCCATGAAACAGGGGTATATCAGACTTCTGCCCTATATGCTCCGCTTTCTGGCCGGGACCCGGAAAATTGTCCGGTATCACGACGTCACCCCCGGCTCCCAGATCACCTGGAACACCGCTTTCCTTGCAGTTACCGGCGCGTATAAGCGGGGCGGGGAGCGGCATGTGCAGCATATGCTGGATGTTCTGGAAACCGTGTCCCAGGTTCCGGAGGCTGAGCAGTCCGATGAGATCCTGTGGGATCGGCTGAAACTCTACCAGGACAGTAACGATGCCTTCCGGGATCTTTTGCTTGGCAAATACGGAAAACTCCCGCTGGGATTTCCGCCGGAATGGGTGTACCAGAGTGCCTTCGGCGCGGACTATCAATGGGCTTTGGAGAACCGGACCGAAGCCTCCCCGTTAGAGTTTATCACGGATATGGATTTTGATGCCGAATATGAGAGCCTGCGGGCGCATATCGGCCGAATGCCCACAGAAGAGGAATTCGTCCTCTATCTCAACCATCCGGGAGATGCCATCAAAACCATTGAATTTCAAAAAAATTACGGGGATCCCAATCAAATTCCTCTGGATGTTTGGTTCGAGGGGCTGGAGCGCAAGCAGGAGCTTCAATTTACGGACAGTCAGGGGAAACCGCATAAAATGCAGATTCTCGATATTTCCGCGCCTCGAAAAAGCGGGGTGAGTGTTG
The DNA here is from genome assembly GCA_046543065.1 of Desulfobacterales bacterium. Lineage (GTDB taxonomy): Bacteria > Desulfobacterota > Desulfobacteria > Desulfobacterales > Desulfosalsimonadaceae > M55B175. The sequence goes on from JBKHAE010000003.1 coordinate 22,260, forward strand.
TCCGGTATCTTTTGGACTCTGAAATATTTACCTGTCAAATCCAGGTGAAGACCGCGGAGGCAGAGGATTTAGCGTCGCTCGAGATGGCTGACCCCAAGAATTCCTATCATGTGGCCTCTCCCAGTAACGGGGATCTTTGGGTCATGTATGTCAGTGCCGGCGATTTTGTGAAAGCCGGTGAGGAAATATTCAATATTTCGATCATGAAACAGGAAAAATCGGTCTCATCCCCTGTGGACGGGGTGGTGAAGCGGGTGCTGAAAACCGCCAATTACAAAGAGAATAAAAAAATGGTGCCGGTCACCGAAGGTGAACTCCTGGTTGAGCTCGGGCCGGCGCCCAATATCTGCAATACCTGCCATAAACCCGTGGCAATGGAAGAATTTAATTATTGTCCGTTCTGCGGAGCCGGGACGGCCAATTAAGCCCAGGCGGCCAAATCTACAAAATGACCGAAGGCCGCCAATTGGGCGAGGGTCGCGGCAAGATCCCTGACCCCGGATCTTTTGCCGGAAGAGGCATCAAGCGCGATGGCCGTATGATTGCGGCCCTTTAAAATTGACCGGACCAGACCGGTGAGCACGGCTTTCGGGCCGACCTCAATAAAAGTATCCACCCCGTCGGCATACATGGCCTCGATATTGTCGATAAAATTCACGGGATTCATCAGGTGCCGGCCCAAAAGCGCTTTGGCGGATGCCCCGTCCGCCGGGTAGGGCCGGCCGGTAGTGTTTGAATAAACCGGGATGGACGAATTCAAAAAGGAAATGGGCTCAAGCGTCTCTTGAAACGGCCGGGCGGCGGATTCCACCAGGCGGCTATGAAATGCAGCGGCCACTAGCAGCTTGATGGCGCGGATATGCCTGGCCTTAAAAACTTCGGCCATTTTTTCAATATCTGCGGTAGGCCCGGAAATAACCCCCTGGTCCGGGCTGTTCCGGTTAGCCAGAATAATATCCAAGCCATGTTCGGCAATCAGTTCAGGGATTTCATCAATCGGGGCTTTAACCGCCATCATCGCACCGGGATCCCCGGCCTGCTCGCCCGCCTCGGCCATGAATCTGCCCCGGGCTACGGAAAGCTTGAAAAAATCTTCGCGGCTAATACGCCCGGCCGCATGAAGAGCCGACAATTCCCCGTAGCTGTGCCCGCAGGTAGCATCCGGAAACACGGAAAAACGGCCCAAGGCGGAACACATGACCAGGCTTAGTGCGCCGATAGCAGGCTGGGCCGCGTCTGTCTGACGCAGACGGTTTTCCTGAAGGTTTCTCTCCGCCTTGTCCTCAGCAGGCCCGGGAAAAATCATTCGGGACAATTTATCTTTCTGGCCGAATGCCATGTCCGCCTGATCCAGGATCTCACCGGATTCCGGCATCCAGTTGACCAGCTCCGCCCCCATTTTCAGGTACTGACTGCCCTGACCGGGAAAGACCCATCCGAGCTTTCCGCATTTTTCGGTTTCAGCAAAATAAATTTGTTTCTCGCTCCAATGGGCTGCATGCGTGTTATCCAGGTGATACCAGATACGTTCCTTTACTGCCGAAATATCGGTTTCCGGGTCAAACACCAGGGTCAATCGGCAGGGGGCTTTTTCGGAAAACGCATCCCGGGAAAACCGCGCAGCTTTTTGAATGGCTTCGAATATAGAAGAATTGGATTGAAAAAATTTTTCCAGTTCCTCCTTTAATGCCGCCCGCGTTGGGGCTGAAAAAGCCGCCATTTCTATTGGGCAATCAGAATTTATTGAAATTTCAGACATACAATATCTTTCAATATAATTTATTATAACAAAAACTTATAACTTAACGTTAAGGTTCTACTTAAAAAATACAGAAATTCACATTTTAAAAATTTGAAACGCTCAATTCAGGTTTTATTTTGAATCCCATGCAAGGCGTATGCTAATATCATATAAACGCTGGAAATGCAAAATATTAGCTGGATATTGACAGGCGATGAGGTCTATCGGCAAGTATCAGATCAAAGGGCTTTTGGGAAAAGGCGGTATGGGGCGGGTGTATAAGGCGATGCTGCCAAAGGTCGAAAAAATCGTTGCCTTAAAACACTTGACCCCGCATGAGCATATGGAGCAGCTGCTCGGAAAAGAGCAGATCGATAACCTATTTTTTACCGAAGCCCAGGTTCTGGCAAATATTAATCATCCCCATGTGGCAGGGTTGCTTGATTTTGATTATGATCAATCCGGCCGTCCGTTCTTTGTCATGGAATACCTGTGCATGAACCTTGGCGACCTTATCGGCGAGACCTATGATATTGAACAGCCGACCCGACTGCTTTCGCCTGAGCGGGCCGCCCGGTACATGGATCAGACCCTGGCCGGCCTTGATCGCCTGCATGAGGCCGGGATTATCCATAGGGATATCAAGCCCTATAATCTTCTTTTAACCGACGATGACCGGGTCAAAATCATCGATCTTGGCTTGTCGCGGCTAAGGGGCGAAGTGAAAGATCTGCCGGAAACATTTAAAATCGGGACCCCGTATTACGCCCCGCCGGAACAGGAAATGAATCCGGATCAGGCCGATGAACGGGCGGATCTTTACAGCGCGGCGGTTATGGCCTGGCGAATGCTTACCGGCACGCTCCCGCCGGAATTTGATGAACCGCCAGCGCCGTCAACTGTGAATCCGATGCTGGGCGATGTGTGGGATGAAGTTTTGCGCAGAGGCATTGATGCCGATCCGGCCAGGCGGTTTCAGAATTGTGCGGAAATGCGGGTGGCAATAAATGACGCCTTTTGCAAATGGCAAAAAACCATCGAACAGACCTGCCGGTGGACGCCGCCTGAATCCGCCTATCAAAAGCCCTCCGTCAGACAGTCCCCACGAAAACCCCCCTTAAAAGTCCGGCGGAATCGGGCGCTATCGGTTTTCGGGCTAGATGACCGGTATCGGCCGGCCAAGCAAGTGACCGGGGAATTTCAAAAACTTGATGCCCATAGGGTGCTGGATAATGCGCTGGGGCTAATCTGGCAGCCCTCCGGCAGCCCTTATCCACTGGACTGGTATTGCGCCCAGGCATATATAGATCGTTTAAATAAGGAGAATTTCGGGGGAATTGACAGATGGCGGCTGCCTACAGTGGATGAGCTGCTCACCCTGATCGAGCCGAAGACCGTGCTGGGCGACTTTTGCCAGCCAGCGATATTTGACAACCAGAAAAACCGGCTCTGGAGTTCGGATAAAAAATCCTTTACCGCTGCCTGGTATGTACATACGGAAATGGGGTATGTGGACAGCCAGGACCGGACGTGCCGCTTTTATGTGCGGGGCGTGGCAGATGCCTGAGCCGCAGACGTTTTGATGATATTGAAGTGGTTTTGCTGCGGCATGTTTCCTTAATCATACTTATCTTGACAAAATATCAAAAATCCTTCAAACAGGAACCTAAATGCTGTATGAAAAGACTTGAACAGAGGCATCTGTTTCTGTAATAAGCCTCATATGCTGAATATAAATTGAGGGACTATGAAATCAAATTTCAAAACACCATTTCTTAACCCATTATCCTTAAGAAAGCCCGGCCAGGTTAAAAAACAAGCTGGTTTTACGTTGATCGAGTTGATGGTGGTTATCGTTATTCTGAGCATCCTGGCGGTCTACGTGGCGCCTAAGCTTGTCGGCCGGGAAGAGCAGGCCAAGCAGGTGAAGGCCCGCGTGGATATTCAGGCACTGGAAACCGCCTTAAAGCTTTATAAGCTTGATAACGGCCGGTATCCCACCACTGAGCAGGGCCTGGAGGCACTGGTTGAGCCGCCGGATACCGGGAAAGTGCCGGAAAACTGGCGGGAAGGCGGCTACATCGAGAAAGGCAAAATTGCCAGTGATCCCTGGGGCAATGATTATATTTATTTAAGCCCCGGCAGCCATGGAGATTATGATATCATTTCCTATGGCGCAGACGGTGAACCCGGCGGGCAAGGGGACAACAAAGACATCAAAAGCTGGGAGATCGAATAGCGTATCCGCAGCCACTCTTTAACATTTCCTGCAAGTATCCATTGACGCACTGCATCCCATTTCGTCCCACAGCGTATCGAAATAAAAAGGGATTTACCCTTATTGAGCTGATCGTGGTGATCACCTTGATCGGTACCATGATGTTTTTTGCCGTTCCGCGCTTAAACACCAACCTGTTATCCTCAGACAAGCGGGAGGTGTCCAAATGGCTCGTGCTCACGGTTAAAACATTAAAGGAAAATGCGGTCAGGCAGCAGATCCGCCACATTCTTCATGTGGATTTTGATAACCATAAATTCTGGACCTCAGTGGATGCGCCGGGGACGGCGGATATGCCGGAGATAGACGAAATGGCGGAAATGGCAGAGAGCAAACAAAATGAATTTCAGCTGCCGGATGGATACCGGCTGCTTGATGTCCAATACCGGGGGGATCAGAGAGAAAGCAGCGGCGTGGCCGAGATCCGTTTTTACAAAAAGGGCTATTCCGATCATGCGATGATTCATGTGGAGAATGCGGAAGCCAACCGGCTCACATATGAAATTCAACCATTTCTGCTCCAGGTGCAGATTCATGAAGACCATGTGGAATTCTGAACACCCCCTGCCGAAATCCGCCAGGGGATTTACCCTTCTGGAGGTCATGGTGGCGCTGGCCATTATCGCCATTGTACTGGTCAGCGTCCTTCGGATGCAGGGCCAGACCATTTCCATGAATGAGTCCTTCCGGTTTTATACCGTCGCCCCGCAGCTGGCCGGGGCCAAAATGACGGAAATCCGCCAGGACCCGGAATCCGCTGAATTAAACAGCAGCGGCAATTTTGACGAAACGTTCTCCGGATACAGCTGGAAGGCCGCGGTTGAAGAGGTCGTGATTGAGACCGAGGAGGATCGGGAAATGAAGATCAACCGCGTGGATGTAACTGTTTCTTATATGGATGATGCGCATTCTTATTCCATCCGGGAATACATGCCGGTGGAGACCGATGAACTCTAAATCTGGAATTAAAGGGCAAACCGCGAAGCGTTCAGGAAAAATCCCATTTCCGGCACAACAGGGGTTTACCCTGCTTGAAATCCTGATCGCCATCTTTATCTTTGCCGTTGTCATGACCACCATTTATTCAGCGTTTAACGCCGTGGTCTCGAAAAATGAGGCCATCAATGAGGGCCGCGGTCTCTATGAGATGACCCGGAACTGCCTGGATCGCATGGCGAGCGATTTTTCGGCGATTTACGTGGAGCCACCGCCTCTGTATGAGCCGGCAGATTTTGAAGATTCGCCCGACCCCTACCGGTTTGTATGCACGGAAGAAATGGTGGGCACGCAAAATTTTTCCCGCGTCCGGTTTGCCAGCAACGCCCATTTGCCCCTGGGCAGGGACAAAAATACCGGTATAGCGGAAATTATTTATTATGTGGACGAGCTGGAACCGCCAAAATCCGGATATGTGCTCCGCCGTAAGGATCGGGCCTATCCCTATGAGACGGAAGACCGGTTTGAAGACACGGACGATGATCCGATCATCTGTAAAGGCATTCAGACGTTTTCCGTGGCCTGCTACGATAATGAGGGCGAATCCCAGGCGCAGTGGGACTCTGAAGAAGATATGGGAAAATATGCCACGCCCCGCTCCGTGCAGATTCAACTGACGGTATCAAACGGCGAAACCAAATACCCGTTTAAGACCGCGGTTAGTCTGCCGGTTTACCGGGAAAAAATGGAAGAGGGGAGGCAGGGCCTCTGATGGAGATGATCCCAAACAGAAATAACAAAGGGATTGCCCTGATCGTGACGTTGACGATTATTACGCTTCTGGTCACCATCTCCCTTGAGCTCAATCGCCAAGTGCGCAGCGCGGTGACGGATTCCGCGGCTTTCAGGGATCGCGCCACTTTGCGGCATATGATACGCTCGGGGGTTGCCATGGCGGAAACCATTCTGGCGCGGGATAAAAAGGATACGGAAGTGGACTCTGTTCAGGAGGACTGGGCGAATCCCGAAAAAATTGATGCCTATTTGTCACAGCTTGCCCTTGATAAGGGCGAGTTGTCAATCCGCATCAGTGATGAACTGAGCCGCATTCAGGTAAATGCGCTGGTAAAATTTCCCAAGGGCCGGGAGTTCAATGAGAATCAGCAAAAGCTCTGGTATCGGTTTATCACCCTGATACTGGAGCAGCAGGAAGAATCCGAAGAAACCTTTTTCAATGAGCAGATCGAGCCGGCAGCAATCATTAATCCGGTCAAGGACTGGCTCGATTCGGAGGATGATGATGCGATTAGCGGCTTAACCGGCGCAGAGGATGACCATTACCGGGATCTTGATCCCCCCTATGCCTGCCGCAACGGCCCGATCCGCCACATCAATGAATTGCTGCGGATCAAAAACATATCGCCGGAACTCTTTTACAGTACGGAAGACGCCATGGCCGGCATTGCCCAGTTTATGACCGTCTATGGAATGGAAAAGGGCAATAACGGGTTTACCTATCCTGGAAAAATCAATATCAATACGGCTGAGATGCCGGTGATTGCCGGCATACTGCCGGCCGGCCGGGAGTTTCTGGCCCCTGAAATTGTCTCCTATCGGGAGGAAAAAGAGGGGGATGAATACATCCATGAATTAACCGAGCCGAACTGGTACAAACAGGTGCCCGGATGCAGTGATTTGGAAATTGAATCCGATTTGATTACCACCCAGAGTGATATTTTCCGTATCGAGTGCATGGGGGAATTAAACGGCATGACCATGGCGGCCCGGGTCATCGTTAAGCGGGAGAAAGAAAGCGAAAGCGGCCGATGGGTTTGCCGGAAACTAAGCTGGCAGTTTTTATAGGCAGGCGAAAATCGGTTTGACACAGCGCTTCACGACGCATAAGATAATCGCCGACATCTTATCCGGCTTTATATCCGGCTTTATATTAAACTATTTGTTTTTGTTTTAAATTTTAATCATATGAGCAGACCCTATCTTTCGTTAGATATTCGCGATCACGCCATCTCCGCGTTTCTGGTAAAACGCGGGCTAAGGGGCAACGTGATTGAGAACCATGCCCAGGTTCCGGTTGAATCCGCCGGTGATGCCGAAAACCATGCGGAGAATCCCTGGTTTACGGCGATTGCCCAAATCGTTGAAAAACTGGATGCCGGCGGTGCTGCGTGCCTGGTCTCCCTGCCGCCCGCCCTGGTTTCCTATCGAAACCTCAAGGTGCCGTTTAAGGAAAATCGTAAAATCCGACAGGTTCTGCCCCTCGAAATTGAGCCCCTGCTGCCGTTTCCCCTGGATGAGGTGGTCCTCGACTTTCAAATCGTTCGCAAATCCGATACATCGGATTTGATCGCTGCAGCGGTTGAAAAGACAAAGCTTCAGCCCATACTTGAGGCCCTAAATGCCTTTCAGCTCAATCCCCAGGTCATTATGCCCGGCGGCTTTCCTGTGGCGCTTTGCCTGGCCCGGCAGAAGAATGACGAGGACTTTTTATATGTGGATATGGATGAGACCTCCGCCACGCTCTTGGCTGTGGTGTCTGAACGGGTCCACCTGGTGCGCTCCATATACACCGGCCATGTTTCCCAAAAACAGCGTCTTAAGACCCTGAAAACCAATATCCAGCGATTTTTAGTGGCCTTTGAAAACTTTTACGGGTTTGAGTTTCAACCCGCTGCCGCCTATTTCTCAGGTGCCGGCACTGAGCATGAAGAAGCAGCGGAGGCTGTTGGCAGTCAATTAAAGATCCAGGCGAAGCCGGTGAACATGCAAACGGCCGGCGAATTTAATTTCCAGAATGAAACGGATGCGGCGCTACCGGACCAGGCCAATACCCCCCTCTGTTTGATTGGGATTGATCTGTTCCGGATTCCCGGGCTCAACTTTTTTCAGGAGCGCTATGCCCTCTACAGGTATTGGGAAGAGTATAAGTCGGATATCATTAAAACCGGTATTTTTGCCGCCCTTGTCTTAATCATCGGAATGTATGGCCTTATCTTCCAGGCCCGGCATCTGAGCCAGCAGGTCAACCGGATGGATCGCCAGATTGCCGGAATTTTTCAGTCTACATTTCCGGATGTATCGCGGATTGTGGATCCGCTCCAGCAGATGCAGGTCAAGGTCCGGGAGGCTAAAGGGAAAAATGTTTTCGCCGGCAGCCTGCATGATGAGGTTCTAAATATTGACATCCTGAATGACCTAAGCCGCTTGATCCCCTCTTCGATTGACGTGATCACCAGCCGGTTCGTCAGAGGGGGCGGATCGGTTCTCATTTCCGGGCATACGGATACCTTTAATGCGGTGGATGACATCAAAAGCGCCTTGTCCCGCTCCAAATACTTCAGTGACATCACCATTAGTTCGGCCAATATGGACAAATCCGCCGATCGGGTTCAATTCAAACTCAAGCTGATAATTGCCGAACCTTCAAATACATCCGGATAAACGGAACCTGAGCCATGATAAACATTAATTTAAATCAGCGTGAAAAAATCATCGTATACGGGGCCGGGCTGTTTATTGCCGCATTCATCCTGGTTCAGCTCATTATCATGCCGGTATTTGAAAAACGCGATGAACTGCAGCGAAAACTGGCCGCCAAGCAGCAGACCCTGTCCGAGATGCAGCGGCTGCGGGCTGAATATCAGCAACTACAGCAAAAAATCGACGCCTCAAGGAACCAGTTTGACAAACGGCCGGCCAATTTCACCCTGTTTTCATATATGGACCGTTTGGCCGGACAAACCGGCATCAAGCAGCATGTCAATTATATGAAGCCCTCCACTACGGTAAACGATGAGACGGGCGCGACCCTTTCCCGGGTGGAAATGGAGCTTAAGAAGATCTCCCTGGAGGCTCTGACGAAATACCTTTACAATGTTGAAACATCCGAAAATATGGTAATGGTCAAACGCCTCTCCATTTCCCGCACCGGCCGGGAAAATGCGTTAATCGATGCGGTGCTGCAGGCGGAAACCATAGAGACCTGATGCCCGAAATGCGGGATGGCCGGTGTTAACTAATCATAAAAATAAAAGAATGCTTCGATGAAAAAATGGATAGGCTACATAACCTACGGGATCATCATACTGGTGGCGTTCCTGTATATCCTGTTTCCTTCTAAAGAAATTAGGGACTATCTCATTTATCAGGTAAAACAGGTCTCGCCGGACATATCTATAGACATCGGCGTTGTCGCCCCCAGCCTGCCGCCCGGCCTGAAATTTTCCGATCTGGACGTTTCGCTCCAAAACCAGCCGGTGTTTAATGCCAGTGAAATGACGGTTATTCCCCGGTATTTATCGCTTTTTTCCGCTGAAAAAACATTCCGGTTAAAGGGAGACGTTTATCAGGGGGTCCTTACCGGTGATACGGCTGTAAAGACGGCTTCAAAACCGCAATATTCAGCAGACCTTGATTTTGACGCCATTCAGGTGAATGCGATTGCGCAATTAAAAGAGCTGCTGCCGCATCAGCTTTCCGGCTCCGCCAAAGGCAATGTGAATTACAGCACCGAGGGCGGCCCCTGGGGGCAGGGGGATGCGGAGATTACGGTTTCCGAATGTCGGATTGAATTCAAACCGTCGCTATTCGGGGTTAAAGATCTCTCTCTGGGCAGAGTTACGGCAATGGTTGAACTCGAAAACCGGCAGGCATCCATCAAAGAAATCACCGTTAAAGGCAGCCAGGTATCCGGCAATGCTTCGGGCACACTTGAACTGCGGCAGCCCTTATCCCGGAGCAGGGTTCAGTTAGAGGGTACCCTTAAACCCCATCCCTCACTTATCAAAGAGCTGGGGCGAAGCGTGCCGAAGCAGCTTCTGTCCCAGGGGGATTATCTGGAGAAGGGAATTCCTTTCCGCTTGTCCGGCACGCTGGACCGCCCGAATTTTTCGCTCCAATAGGCATGGAACAAATACATGATCCAACGTATTTTTATTTTAATCAATCTCGGACTCCTCACCCTGGGCATCTACTATGGGGTCCAGCTTTTTTATCAGGTGGTAACCGCCGAAGTTATGCCGGTAAGTGCCGGTGCTGCGGTCTCCCAAGACAATCGCCCCGCAAGCCAGCGAACCTCCGGAAATTCCCGAAACGCCAGAGCTCAACAGGATTTTTCGGAATATCAGGCAATTGTTAATCGGGATCTGTTTAAAACCACCGAAACAGGGGAAGCAGAGCCTGAAGCCGAAGCGGTGGAGCTGGACAAGCTGAAACAAACAGAGCTCAATCTTAAACTCTGGGGCACGGTGACCGGCGATTCGGAAAAGGCCTATGCGGTGATTGAAGATAAAAGCAAGAATCGGCAGGGCCTTTATCACAAAGGGGATGCGATACAAAATGCGACCATCAAAATGATTCTGCGCAAAAAAGTGGTTCTGCGGGTAAACGGCGAGGATGAAATCCTGGTCATGGAAGATGAAAAGGACCAGTCGGATCGCATGGACACGGCCTCACGGAGCCGGGAGAGGGCGGCTTATACCGATGGCCCGGGCGATCAGTTACGGATTGACCGCAATGAAATCGATTCCGCCCTGAATAATATCAATCAGCTCATGCAGCAGGTCCGGGTGCGCCCCCATTTTAAAAACGGAAAACCCAATGGGTTGATTTTAACCCATATCCGAAACAATTCGATATTCAATGAACTGGGGCTGAAAAGCGGGGATGTGGTCAAAGGCGTCAACGGCGAGGAGATTGAGTCCGTGGATGATGCCTTAAAGTTTTATAACAATTTAAAATCCTCCTCTTCCGTGGAGTTGCAAATCGAACGAGGGGGGCAGGAAAAAAGCATCAACTACCAGATTGATTAATTTGCAGGAACCGCCAATCATAAATAAGGAAAGTGGGCAGCAGTTATGCAGAATTCGCTGAAAATGGCATTGATTATGGGGTTTGTCGGGCTTTTCGTCTTTTTTGCCGGTTCTCCAGAAGTCTTTGCACAAAACGAGAAAGAGGAAAAGAAAGAGGCGGCCCAGGAGATTATCTCCTCCCTTGAGGATCCTGGCCGCTATGTTTCTATCGATTTTAATGATGTGGACATCGAGGTGTTCATCAAATTCATCAGCGAACTGACCGGCAAAAATTTCGTGATCGATCAGCGGGTCAAGGGCAAGGTCACCATCATTTCACCGACCAAGATCTCGGTCAAAGAGGCCTACAAGGTATTTCAATCCGTCCTCGAAGTGCACGGGTATACGGTGGTGGATGCAGGCGAGGTCACCAAAATCATCCCCTCCCCCTATGCCCGGACCATGAATATCGAGACCCGGCTGGAAAAAGAGAGCGATTCGCCGGAGGATAAAATCGCCACCCAGTTGATCCCTTTAAAGTATGCCGATCCCAATGAGGTTAAACAGCTCTGTGCGCCTTTGGTGTCCAAAAGCAGCGTGGTGCTTGCCTATGAGCCCACCAACATGTTGATTGTCACGGATGTGTATTCCAATATCACCCGGCTCATAAAAATTATCGAGGCCATTGATGTCCCCGGCATCGGCAAGGAAATTTCCGTGATTCCGGTCAAGCATGGGGATGCCAAGGAGCTGGTTCAGATTATTGACTCAATTTTTAATGAACAGCGCCGCCAGAACAAAAAACCTGAGCAGGCCATTCATTTAGTGGCCGATCAGCGCACAAATATGATTGTGGCCATGGCCGGTGAGGGCGATGTGGATCGGGTAAAACAGCTGATCGAGATGCTTGACAAGGAAATTCCCCGCGGCAAAGACCGGATCCATGTGGTTTATCTGCAGCATGCCAAGGCCGAAGAGATTGTGGACGTGCTCCAGGATATCCCCTCAAAAACCGATCAGGGGGCGGAAAAAGGGAAAAAAGAGGCGCCTGTGGTTTCCGAAGATGTTCAGATCAAGGCTGACAAGGCGACAAACAGCCTGATTATCCGGGCTGAAAAGGATGATTACCGGACCCTGAAGGATATTATTGAAAAGCTCGATATTCAGCGATCCATGGTTTATATTGAATGTCTAATCATGGAGATCAATAAAGAAAAATCGTTAAATTTGGGGACCGAATGGATTGTGGGCGGAGAAGCCAGTTATCATGACAAGGAAGGCGTCTATGGCGGCGGTTTTACGGGCGGCGGCGCCATGGGCGGGGACTCCGGATATCTCTCGGATGCTGCCAAGGCCTCGGGACAGCGATCAGCCGCCTCAGCCCTTCCGCCGGGATTTTCCCTCGGGGTTTTTGGCGAAAATATCACAGTGGGTGATGTCTCTTTTCCAACGATCCAGGGGGTGGTGCAGCTCTATAAAAAGGACCAGGATGTCAATATCCTGTCAACCCCCCAGATTTTAACCACTGACAATGAATCCGCAAAAATTACCGTGGGCAAAAACGTACCCTATCTGACCAAAGCGGCTACCGGGGATACCAACTACAGCAACTATGAATACAAGGATGTCGGCATTAGTTTAGAAATTACCCCCCAGATTAACAAGGACCGGCAAATAAGACTTGAAATTCTGGAGGAGATTACCAAGCTTGAGACCACTACGGATATGTTTCAGCCGACCACTTTAAAACGGACCATTGAAACCACTGCGCTGGTGGATGACAAAAAAACCGTGGTTTTGGGCGGATTGATTGATGAAAGCCTGTCCTCAACCCAATACCGTATGCCCTGCCTGGGCAGCATCCCGGTCATTGGCTGGCTGTTCAAATCCATGGGAAAATCCAACGATGAAACCAACCTGTTCGTATTTTTAACCCCGCATGTGGTGCATAGCGTGGAAGATGCAAAGAATGTTTATGAAGAGAAGCAAAAGCAAATGAAAGATAAAATTAAAGAAGGCAAAATAAAGCTCTATGAGGGCAAGAAAGATCCATTTGCGCCGCCGGACATAAAAGAAGAGCAAGAAGCTGAAGAATAAACCTATGTTTTTAGTGATATAGCCATGATCGCAAGCCGTTTAACAGAAATTCTGCAAAAAGATTACGGCGTCTCTGAAGCCTCCATCGAAGAGCTGCAGGCAGAGCCGACCGCAACTCCGGCCGAGACGCTGATTAAAAAGCAGGTGGTTTCCGAGCACCAGCTTTTGGAGGCCTACAGCAAGCTCTATGATATCCCCTACGTGCCGCGGCTTCCGGTTGATGAGTTTAACATGGAGTTTGCCCGCAAGATATCCATTCAGTTTTTGAAAAAATTCATCATTATCCCCCTGGAATGCCAGAATCCGTTGACCGGTCTGGGGTTTGATCCCCAGCCGGACAGCGACATTTGCGAGCAGCCGACAACCGTTATCGCCATCTATGATCCCACCGTTTTCCAGCCCGTGGATGATCTGGTCCGCATACTTGAACTGGATGACTATCAGCTGGTTTTGACCTCCCGGGACACCATTTTGTCGCTGATTAATATGGCCTATGACAGCAGCCGGGACACCGCGCAGCAGCTGGTGGCGGATATGGAGGAAAACGGCGCGGAAATCATCAGTGAAATCGAAGAGACCGCGGATCTCCTGGATGATACAAGTGATGCCCCGATTATCAAGCTGGTCAACCACATCATATCCCAGTCGGTTAAAATGGGGGCCAGCGATATCCACATCGAGCCCTATCAGAATAACTTCAAGGTCCGCTACCGGGTTGACGGCGTGCTTTATGATTTCCTTTCCCCCCCCAAATGGATGCAGTCCGCGCTGCTTTCGAGAATCAAGGTGATGTCCAAAATGAATATCGCCGAAAAGCGGTTGCCCCAGGACGGCCGGTTTGAGGTTAAGATCGGGGATCAGGACATTGATATCCGGGTCTCCAGTATTCCCATCACCCACGGGGAACGGATTGTGCTGCGGCTGCTCAATAAATCCAGCGCCCTGCTGAAACTGCCGGAACTTGGATTGAACCGGGAGAAGTTGGACCAGGTCAAACGCATGCTCCGCTATTCGCATGGAATTATCCTGGTCACCGGCCCAACGGGAAGCGGCAAGACCACCACGCTGTATGCGGTCCTGTCCCGGATCAACTCCCCGGACATCAATATCATTACCATTGAGGATCCGGTGGAATACCAGCTAAAAGGCGTGGGACAGATCCAGGTGAATCCGAAAATCGATCTCACCTTTGCCCGGGGGCTTCGCTCGATTGTGCGGCAGGACCCGGATGTCATACTCATCGGCGAGATGCGGGATCTGGAAACGGCAGAGATCGGTGTGCAGTCCGCATTAACCGGACATCTGGTCTTTTCCACCCTTCATACTAATGACTCTGCCAGTGCCATCACCCGGCTGGTGGATATCGGGGTGGAGCCCTTTCTGATTTCCTCCTCAGTCATTGCGGTGATCGCCCAGCGTCTGGTTCGCGTGCTCTGCAATGAGTGCAAAGAGGCGTATACACCGGATGAGGCCACCATCAAGGAAATGGGGCTTTCCCCGGAACAGACAGAAGGGATTATGCTTTATCGGCCCGGGGCCTGCGCCAAGTGTTTTCACAGCGGCTATAAAGGCCGGGTGGGGATCTATGAGATCATGGAACTTAAAAGCAGCCTGCAGAACCTGATACTCAAGAACTATGATTCCCATCAAATCAAAAAAGAAGCCATCAACCAGGGCATGACAACGCTTTTCCAGGACGGCATCCGAAAAGTGCTGAGCGGGGTGACCACCATCGAAGAAGTGCTGCGCGTGACCCAGAATTGATCAAGATTGATGGCACGAAAAAACTTATATCCCTGCCTGCTGATGGCAATTATCCTCGGATGGACAATGCTCTTTAGCGGGACGAGCAGTTTATGGGCAAATCCAAATCCGCGCCATTCAGAAAATTACCGCGCCATGCCCGCCCCGGATGCCCTGTTCGGCTATGCCCGACACTGCTTTGAAAACCAGGATTATGAAACCGCTGTCATCGAATTGAAGCGGTTCCTTTATTTTTATCCAAACGATGCGAGGGCGGCCAGAGCTTCCCATCATCTCGGCGTCTCTTATTTCCGTCTTAAAAAATATGACCGGGCGGTCAATGCTTTCCAGAAAACGGTTGAAACCTACCCGGACGATAAGTTTGCCGTTGAATCCAGATTTCAGATCAGCCGCTGCCAGCTTGAGATGAATAATCCGGATGAAGCCGCCGCCGGGTTGATCAATTTGATTAACGAAACAGACCAGCCGGCGGTTAAGGACCGGGCCCGCTACAGGCTGGGCTGGATTGCAATTGAAACCGGCCGGATCGGCCAGTCCCGCACCTGGTTTACTCGCATATCCCCAAACCGCCAAGCCGACTATAAAGTGGCTGAGCTTCAAAAAGACATGGCGCGGATTAAAGACCTGCCGCACAAACGCCCCTTTCTGGCCGGCCTTTTCTCGGTTATCCCGGGCGGGGGATATCTGTACACCGGCCGGTATCAGGATGCTGCAGCGGCGTTTGTGGTAAATGCGGCGCTGATGGGGGCTGCGTATGAAAGCTTTGACAATGATTTGGAGGTCCTTGGCGGCTTGCTTGCCCTGATTGACGCAGGGTTTTACGCAGGCAGCATCTATGGGGGGATCTCAAGCGCCCATAAATTTAATCAATCCGCTTACAATCAGTATATAGAGGATTTAAAAGAAACCCATCAGGGCGGGGCATTCTCAGCCATACCCACGAAATCCGGCATAGAGATTGCCTTCACCTGGTGCTTCTGAAAACCTGCTGCCTAGCGGACCAATTGATTCATTTCAAAAATCGGCAGGCAGATGGATAATACGATAAACCCGACGATTACGCCCATGACCAGAATAATGGCCGGTTCAAGCAGTGAGGTGAGGCTGACGATCGTGTTTTCCACCTCGCTTTCATAAATATCCGCCACTTTTCCCAGCATGTTTTCCATCTCCCCGCTCTGCTCGCCCACCTGGACCATTTGGATGGAAATATGCGGAAAAATGTTTGAGGCAGCCAGCGCCCGGGCCAGGCTGTTGCCTTTTTCCACCTCATTGGCCGCATACTCTATGGTATCTGCGACCAAGCGGTTGCCCACCACATTTTTAACAATTTTTAAAGCAACAAGAAGCGATACCCCGTTATCCAGCAGCGTCCCCAGAGTGCGGGCGAACCGGCCCACTGCCAGCTTGCGGACCAGATTGCCGATGCCCGGGAGTTTAAGAATGAATTGATCCATGCGGTATTTACCGGCATCGGTTTTCTTAATCTGCTTAAAACCCGCAAAGACAACCACCACCCCGAGCAGCACGATCCACCAGCCGGTTTTCATAAATTCGCTGGCGGCAATCAGAAACCGGGTGGGCGCCGGCAGGGTCTGCCCCATATCGGTAAAGATGGCTGTGATGCTCGGCACAATATAGGTTAACAGCACAAACAGCACGATCACGCCGATAATAAACATCAGTATCGGGTAGGCCATGGCAGCGCGGATGCGGTTGGTCAAGGCCTGCTGCCGCTCGCTGATATCGGCCAGCCGCTGGAGCACCAATTCCAGGGTGCCCGAGGATTCACCGGATTTAACCATATTGATATAAATCGGCGTAAACGTATCCGGATAAAGGGCAAGGGCTTCGGCAAAGCTGCTGCCTTCCTCGATGGCATCCTTTATCTGGGACAGGATCCGCTTAAAGGCGTTGGAAGAGGCCTGCGGGATAAGGGTGTAGATGGCTGAGACAAGCGGGAAGCCGGCGCCCAGAAGAGTCGCCAGCTGCCGGGTCATCATGGCCAGTTCCGCGGGCTTCACCCGGGCGGAGAGCGGCTTGGTCAGAAATGCGGACAGCCGGCTTTCCTTTTTAACATCCCGCTCATAGACCTCTTTAATCGAGATCGGATAGATATTTGCCGAGCGCAGCTTTTGCCGCGCCGCCGCCGTGCTGTCAGCATCAATGATATCCGAAACGGTTTTGCCCTTGATGTTTAATGCATTGTATTCGTAAATCGGCATAAAAAATCTTAAAAATGATTTGGATATGGTTTCGCCTCTCTGCCGGCAGGCCTTAGTGATGAGTTCCAGGTAATGGCGAACGCCGGGCCGAAAAGGCCGTCTCTATTTTTAAATGCTACACTATAAAGCATCCGGATGCCTTTCTCAATACCTATATTGGCAAGGTTGGTATTGACAAATATTGATGAATCTTTATACGTTAATAATTCGCCGGCGTACTTGCGATTCAGCCGCAAAGGCCGCCGTTCCGCTTTATATAAAATATTGCGGATAAAAAGATATGGAAAGGAAAACAGCATGCTAAAAGTAGGATTTGTCGGCTGGCGGGGAATGGTCGGCTCGGTTCTGATGGCGCGGATGCTCGCTGAAAATGACTTCCGGGACATTTCACCGCTGTTCTTTACGACATCCCAGGTGGGACAGAAAGGTCCGGATATCGGCGTTGATCTGCCGCCCTTAAAAGATGCCAATGATATCAGCGCCCTTGCCGAAATGGATATCATTTTGACCTGCCAGGGCGGGGATTATACAAAGGCTGTATATGAAAAACTGCGCGCCGCCGGCTGGAAAGGGTATTGGGTGGATGCGGCATCCACCCTTCGGATGGCTGAGGACAGTATTATCGTACTTGACCCGGTCAACCGGGCCATTATTGACGAGGCGTTCTCAAAGGGGATCAAAAACTTTATCGGCGGCAACTGTACGGTCAGTCTGATGCTGATGGCCATCGGCGGGCTTTTCAAGGCCGATCTGGTTGAATGGGTCACCTCAATGACCTACCAGGCCGCTTCCGGGGCGGGCGCCAAAAACATGCGTGAGCTGGTCAGCCAGATGGCGGCCATCGGAAACGCGGCCGGAAATCTGCTCAATGATCCGGCATCTGCCATTCAGGATATCGACCGCCGGGTGATCGAGCATATGCGGGACAGCCGGTTTCCGGTGGACAACTTCGGTGTGCCTCTGGCCGGCAGCGTGATTCCCTGGATTGATGCGGAAATGGAGGGCGGCCAGTCCAAGGAGGAGTGGAAGGGATATGCAGAGACCAATAAAATTTTAAATAATGATCCGCCCGTTCCGATAGACGGCATCTGCGTGCGCATCGGCGCCATGCGCTGCCACTGCCAGGCGCTGACCATAAAAATGCCCCGGGCGGTGCCCTTAGATGAGATTGAATCCATGATCCGCGAATCCAACGACTGGGTCCGGGTAATCCCCAATACCAAGGAAGAAACCATGAAGGGCTTGACGCCGGCGGCGGTGACCGGCGAACTCGAAGTCCCGGTGGGCCGGATCCGTCATCCGAACCTGGGCCGGGAGTATCTCACCCTTTATACGGTGGGGGATCAGCTCCTGTGGGGGGCGGCTGAGCCGATCAGGCGGATGCTCAATATTCTGAAGGAAAAACTGTCTTAAAGACTTCTTCAGAAACGTTTTAGGTGTCGGTTATACCGGGTGATCATCCCAAATGCTAAAAATCATAGTCATAATTGCCGTATTTGCCGGCTGTTTTACTGCGCTCGCCATCCTCAGCTATTTCTGCCTGAGCCTGCGGCGGGAGCTAAAATCCTATCAAACCCAAACTGAAAAATTAGAAAGCCGCAGCCGCCAAATTATCAATTCAATCAGTGATCCCATTATCCTCTATGATCCGGAAACCGATACAATAATTGATTTCAACCCCGCCCTGTGCGATATGCTCGGCTATTCCATGGAAGAAATCAGGGAATTGCAGTTTGATGCCATCTATACCGGGGAATATCCGTATACCGCGGAAGCCGCCCGTAAAAAGCATGATATGGCCATGACCGGTCAGAGGCAGATTTTTGAATGGTCAGTTCAAACCAAAACCGGGGCCTCCCTGTGGGTTGAGGTCAGCCTGAAACAGATTGTTCTCTCTGATCACCCGTATTTGATGTTTCTGATCCGGGAAATCAGCAGTCAGAAAAAGGTCGAATCCGCCCTTCGGGAAAGCGAAGTAAAATTCCGGCATTTATTCAATCTCTCCCCCCAGCCGATTTCATTAACCGACTTAAACGGCCAAATCATTGACGTAAATGAAAAATTCTTTGAATTCTCGCGCTACACCCGCAATGAGGTGATTGGTAAAAATTCACTTGATTTGGGCTTCCCGCCGGATGCCAGACAGGAATTCATCCAGAAGCTCACCCGGGAGGGCGAAGTATCCGGGTTTGAAATCGAATTGGCGGCCAAGGACGGCGAAAAGTTTTGTATCCAGCTATTTTCCAAGATGATTGATATTCACGGGCAATTCTATACCCTGACCGTCTACTACGACCTGACCGCCGAGCGCAGGCTTGAAGCACAATTGATAAGAGCCCAGAAAATGGAAGCGGTCGGTACGCTGGCCGGCGGCATCGCCCATGATTTTAACAATATCCTGGCCGCTATATTAGGATATGTGGAATTGGGCAAACTCCAGGTCACTGAAAATTCCCGGCTGGCCGCCTATCTGGATGAAATATTCAAAGCCGGCAACCGGGCCAAGGAAGTGGTACAGCAAATTCTGGCCATCAGCCGGCAGACCCATCAGAAACGCCAGCCGATAAGGCTCGCCCAGATTATCCAGGATGTCAACAAACTGCTCCGGGCCACCCTGCCGGTATCCATCGAGATCCATGAAGACATCCAGGCGCAGAATGCTGTGGTGGAGGCCGACCCCGGGCAGATGCACCAGGTATTGATGAATCTATGCACCAATGCCGGCCAATCCATGCGGGAGAGCGGCGGCGCATTGACCATTCAGGCGATTCAAACCCATTTAGCCGACCGGAATCCCCTGGCCTTGTCAGCCGGCTCCTATATCAAAATCATTGTCTCGGATTCGGGCTGCGGTATTATGGCTCAAGACCGGGAACGCATTTTTGACCCCTATTATACCACCAAGGACAAAGGGGTGGGCACCGGCCTGGGATTGGCCGTGGCCAAGGGGATTATTGAAAAACATGGCGGCCGGATTGATTTTTCAAGCACCCCCGGCATTGGTACGGATTTTTATGTCTATCTCCCCATGCTGGCATCTGCGGCGGATACGGCATCATTGTCAAATAAAACAGCTGGCACGGATCTCCCCTCCGGCAGCGAGCACATTCTTTTTGTGGATGATGAGCCCGCCATCACGGATACCGCCCATCAAATGCTTGAATACCTAGGATATTCGGTAACTGTTCATAATAACAGCGGCGAGGCCATCGCGGATTTTTCAAATCGGCCCCATGCGTTTGACCTGGTGATTACGGACATGAGCATGCCTGAAACCAGCGGGGACGAGCTGGTTCAAAAAATTTTGGGCATACGGCCCAACCTGCCGGTCATCCTGTGTACCGGATACAATCCCGATGTGAACGAGGATACGGCTGAGGCCATGGGAATAGATGCCTTTCTTTTAAAACCGCTTACCCTCAAGGATCTGGCGGTTACCGTGCGAAAAGTGCTGGAACGACGGAATTAACGAATCGAAAACGCCCTGCCGGATAACCATTTATCAGCTTCCATTCCGATCAAAACAGCTGATCGATACCCCCCAGCATAAAAAGCGACAGGTTGCCCGAAACATGAATGATCATTGGCGTGATAAGGCTCTTTGAAGCTTCATAGGAAAGAGCGAAAACGACGCCGCCGACAATCTGCGGAACCGGTATGCCAGCGGCCGGCTGATGGGCCAGAACGAACAGGGCGGTACTGCCGATAAGCGCGGCCAGCAGGCCCCAGCGTCTTAAAAAACTGTAAAATAGGCCGCGGAATACAAACTCTTCCGCCACGGGACCGATGACACCGCCGATGATGATAAAAAGGATTAATCGGCCGGCATTCTCAGGCACTTGAATCTGGATCAACGAAAGGGGGGATATACCGAAAACATACAAAATTCCGGAAACGACAAGCACCAGCCCCCCAAAACCACCAGCCCACAGCATTCCATGCCAAATGCCGGAAGCGGCGGTTTTGCGCGACAGGCCGATGATGCTTATCCGGCGATAAAATATATAGATAATCCCCAAAACCAGACAGATATCGATCAGCCGGATGGCAGCGGTCACAATCAGCGGGTCGGCATTTATCCACTGGGCGGCTGCTTCCAGGGCGATTACCGCGCCAGCGCAGAGCAGCAGAGGGATTAAATCGATTCCGGCTGAACCCATCCCAATTCCTTTAGCGCATTATAGGCATACCACTGAACATACCAATGCTCTGATTTCCTTAGCACATGCTTTATTTCTGAAATCGCCCGCTCCGCATTCCGCTGGCCCAGGCTGTAGAGCGCCATGCACACCACATTGGGATGCGGATCATGAAGGCGTTTAAGGAGGATCTGGTAAGTCTCTTTTGAATCGCTGTTATCCAGGGCTTTAACAGCCCAGTAGCGTTCCGCGACTGCCGGACTTTCAGCAAGCCTGATTAACGCCGGTTCATAATCGGAAATCGAAATATCCTTATCATCAATTAATTTCAGGGCTTGAATTCTCTGCTTCCGGCTGTCAGATTTAAGTTTTGAGGCAAGGCCGGCCGGACTCGGATCAGGCCGGGGAAGCGCCTGAACGGGGTATAAGGCAAAAGCCCCGGCTGCCGCAAAAAAAACACAAGCAAAAGCGGCAAACGCCTGACGCCTGAGCGGTCTCCGGATCCAGAAGGATAAGCCAAAAACCAGCGCATAAACAAAAAAATACAGCAGCAAAGGGGAAACAATAATCAGACTGAAAAAAGTAAACTGCCGAAGAAACTCCATCTGATCGGTCTTTTGGGAAAAATTTTTTAACGTCTCTTTGGGTGAGCGCAAAAACCGGGCAACAGAAACCTCTAAGATATTTTGGGCCTTATGCGCAAACAAAAGCGTCTCGTCCGCTTTTCTGATGGCCAGATCCGCCGGAAAATCCGGTGGAATCCTCAGATAGTCCTCACGACGCAGGGCGGTTTCAATCTCTGCAAACAACCCGGGATCGTTGATTTGAATGTGTGCGGGGTTTATCTGTTTCTGGCTGAACGACTTAAACGCTTCAGCCGGATACAGAGTATAGCGGTAATAAAATGAGTTAATTTTCTGCCCTACTGGATTACTTAAGAGTATCTTATCCCGGATGTTGATAAATACCTCCGCATTGAGGTTCGGCAGCCAGATGCCGGCAATAACAAGGATCGCCAGCAAATGGGGCAGGACCAATCGCCAACCCGCAGCCCTCTCAGACGCCTTGGTCCATTTAACCATCAGGGCCAGAATCAGCAAGGGGAGGCCGGTAAAGAGAGCGATCAACAAAATCGGAGCCCCTGTCTGGGCGGCTTTATAGATGCCTGTCTCCCATAGGATCACCATAATCAGAAAAACCTCCGGCCGGCCGGCAAAAACAAACCGCCAGAGGTAAATCAGAATAAAAGAACCCAGCACAAGACCCGCCCCTGCGGTCAGCGTAAAAAAAAGCCCGCCGCAGAATGCCGGCAGAAATGCATCCAGCGAGGCCATGATCCGGGCGTTGGGTACAACCAGATAGCCGGCCCCGGCAATTGCTTCAAGGCGATTTAGAAGAGCTGTATTGGACTGGTAGACCAAAAGGGTGAAAACGGCCTGGCCGGCACACAGGCCAATGGCAAAAATGGCGGCAGGGAGAGGGGGAGGCTTCATCTGCTACCCATCCACGGTCATGAAGCGCCGGCATCGGAAAGCAGCTCTGCCATGGCCGTGACTGCCAGCACATAGCCGTTGACGCCGAATCCCGCAATCTGGCCGGTAACCACATCCGATACCAGGGACTGATGACGAAATGCCTCCCGCTTATAAATGTTGGACAGGTGAACCTCGATGACCGGCAGGTCAGTGGTCAAAATGGCATCCCGGATGGCAATGCTCGTATGGGTATAGGCCGCGGGATTGATGATAATCCCCTGGTAAGCTGCGTCTGCTTCCTGAATGGCCGACACCAGCTCGCCTTCATGGTTGGATTGCATGGCGGTTACGGCCATATCAAATTGCCGGGCATGCGCGGTAACAGCCTCGTTGATCGCTTGGAGCGTCTTATCGCCGTAAATACCCGGCTCTCTTTTGCCGAGCATATTAAGGTTCGGCCCGTGCAGAACAAGGATTTTTCGCGGCATCTTCAGCCTCCCAGGAGATCCCTGAATGTTTTAATGGTGGCAGTGTAGTCATCGGTACCGAAAATCGCCGAGCCGGCCACAAACACGTCAGCGCCGGCCCCGGCAATATCCTGAATGGTGTTTTTGTTCACGCCGCCGTCGATCTGGATCCGCACGTCCTGGCCGGTTTCTTCGATCATGGCCCTTAAGCGGCGAGTTTTATCCAGCGTGTTGGGAATAAATGACTGCCCCCCGAAACCCGGGTTAACACTCATTAAAAGCACAAAATCCAGGTATTCCAGCGTCCACTCAAGGCTCGCAAGCGGTGTGGCCGGGTTGAGCACCGCACCGGCCCGGCATCCGGCGGTACGGATCAAATCGATGGTACGATTCAAATGGGGACAGGTTTCCACATGAACGGAGACCAGATCCGCGCCCGCCTTGATAAAATCCGGGATATACTTGTCCGGATTTTCGATCATTAAGTGCACATCCAGGGGCAGGCCGGTGACCTGATTCACGGATTCCACAATCATGGGGCCAAGCGTAATATTGGGGACAAAATGCCCGTCCATTACATCCACATGGATCCAGTCCGCACCGGCGGCTTCCACTGCCCGGATTTCATCGGCCAGCCGGCCGAAATCCGCAGATAATATCGAAGGGGCAATCAGCTTTTCCATTCCATATCCTCAAATACAGCTAATAGATTTCCGTTCTGATCAACTTCTCATTCTTATACAAAAATACCGCCGCATCAAAATGCCGGGGCACCATGACCCATATTTCCCGGCCCGGGGCCATTAATTCATCATAAATAACACTTGAGATGCCAAACGCGTTTAACTCAACCCGGATGTGCTGCTTTAAAATACCGGGCGGGAGCTGATGGCGGAAAAGCACCTCTCCGTTATCGCTATATGAAGAATCCGGACCCTTTTTGCGGTGCCAGCGGTTAACCGACAGATCAACTTCCTGATCCGGCTGCACATGATAGCCTGAAAAGGGTTTCTGATCAATAATGATATTGGCGGCCTGATCCTCATGGTAAACCGAACGGATCTCGCCGAGGGTCAAGCCGTATTGTTCAATGATCTGAACCGCCTCCTCAAGCCCCATGCCTTCAAGGTCCGGCATTACGTATTCCGTCGGCCGCGGTCCCAGGCTGATCAATAGATCAACCGGTTCGTTCCGCTTAACAGGTCTGCCGCCAGCCGGTGTATGGGCGATCACATAATCCTTCTTGATGGTTTGGCTGTAGGTGCGGGTGATTACGCCGGATTCAAGGCCGTTGTTTGCCAGAATCACTTCCGCCTGCTGCCGGGGAAGCTCCGTCAGGTTCGGCATAGCCAAAGTCTGCGGGCCTTTGGAAAGCACCACCTTAACATCCCGGCCCTTTTTAATCATGGTGCCGGGCTCCGGGTCCTGGTAGATCACATGATGGCGCGGCACCTCAGGACTGTATTCCGACCCCCTGACTTTTGTGTTAAGCCCCAGATCAGACAACAGTTCCAGAACATTGATGGCATTTTTACCTTCAAGCTCCGGCACTACCACGGTCTCTTCACTTTCAATCACCAGGGTGAGCGTCAGATAGGCACTGATGCCGGCAATACCGAAAAAAACAGCCATCAGAAAAAAAAAATTAAGAATTGAGCGCGTCATGATCGTCTTTTCAGCCTGGCGGCAAAAAACCCGTCCATGCCGTGAATATGCGGCAGGCTTCTGAAAAATCCGCTGCCGTCAAATACAGGCTGAATGTTTCCCAGCTCGCCCTGATCCGGGGTCTGCAATTCAAATTGCGGATGCTTTTCCAGAAAAATTTCAATCACCCGGTCTGTCTCTTCAGGTTCCATGCTACATACCGCATACACCAGAACACCGGACGGGGCAACCCATTGCGATACCGCATCCAAATACCGCAGCTGCCGGTCCGCAAATCTCTTTAACGCCTTTTTGCGGGCCGCCCATTTGATATCCGGATTGCGCCGAATCACACCGAGTCCGGAGCAGGGGGCATCCAGAAGAACCCGATCAAACCATGAATCCTGGGGCGGCGGGTCCGGTTTGTTCAGATCCATTCGGCATACGGTCACATTGCGTATTTCAAGCCTTGCCATCTCATCGCTCAATCTTTCAAGCTTTTCGATGTCCTTGTCAAGGGCCAGAATACGACCGGTGTCTCCCATAAGTTGGGCAATATGGCCGGTTTTGCCGCCCAATCCGGCGCAGGCGTCAAGAATATTTTCATTCGGTTTCGGGCCAAGAAGATGGGTCACCACCTGCGCGGCTTCATCCTGAACCGTAAAAAGCCCTTCCTGAAACGGCGGCAGATGATCGATGGGCGCGGCAGGGCCAAAAAAAGAAAGGCCGGCGGGCGCGTATTCGGTTTCAAAAATCCGCTCACACATCCCGGAAAGCATATTACGCAATTCATCCCGGCTGATTTTTAATGTATTGACCCTTACGGTTACCGGCGGAATTTCGTTCATGGCCGCACAGAGCCGGCGGGCACTTTCAAGCCCGTATCGGTTGGCCCAGCGGTGGACCAGCCAGTCTGGAAAGGACTGCCTGAGGGCCAGAGATGAAACCGGATCAGCCGGCAGGATCGATTGGATATCTGCCGGCCGGTTCCGGAGCGTGTTTCGTAAAAGCCCGTTGACAAACCGGCTTGATTTAAGGGAGACGAATCGCTTGGCCATCTCCACCGCAGTATTGACGGATGCGAAATCCGGCACCCGATCCAGATAAAAAATCTGAAACAGGGCGATGCGCAGGATATTTCGGATTTCCGGCGACATCCTGGCCGGGGGCAGGGCGGCATGCTGTTTAATCAGCTGGTCCAGAAGGCGGCGCTGGCGCATCACCCCGAAAACAATGGCATTTGCCAGGCGGCGGTCTTCGGCTGAAAGATCCGCCTGGGCGCCGGCAAATCTTTCCATGACCGAATCCAGCAGATCATCGCTTCGCGCCAGATGGTTTAAAATATCCAGGGCGAATTTTCTGGCGGCTATGTCATTTCCTGCTGGCTCAGGCATTATAAGCTGCTGGTTATTGAAGCAAAGTGCCTTCAGGTATATGCAGGCCGCTTAAAAAATCGCCGACTGGCAATCGTTTGCCTCCTGCGGCCTGCAGTTCGAGAAGGGATAAGGCCTCTTGACCTGCGGCAATGCGCAGTTCCTTTGAAAAGCCGGGAATCACGGTGCCGGGCACGGTCTCTTGGGTGGCAGGCCGTGCTTCTGCTTTGAATATGTTCAAACGGAGGTTCTCGTAAAAGCAGTGTGCCAGCGGCCACGGATTCATGCCGCGGATCTGCCGCTCAATATGCTCGGCCGGCTGCGACCAGTCAATCCGGCCGTCTGCTTTCTTAAGCATGGGCGCATAGGTCGCTTCGCCGTGATTTTGCGGCACAGGCTGCAATGTGCCGGCTTGCAGGGCGGCAATGGTCTGCTTGAGAAGCGCGCCCCCGGCTTGGGCCAGACGGTCATGGAGCGTGCCTGCCGTGTCATCCGGATGTATCGGCGTCTCTGATGCCATCAGGATCTCGCCGGTATCAAGGCCGGCATCCATTAGCATGGTGGTTACACCGGTCTTTTTCTCCCCGTTTATGACCGCCCACTGGATCGGGGCGGGCCCCCGGTATTTAGGCAAGAGCGAGGCATGGACATTGATTGCCCCGTATGTCGGAATCTCAAGGACGCGTTTGGGCAGGATGTGTCCAAAGGCCACAACAACCAGTATATCCGGATGATGCTCAGCTATCGCCTGACAAAAGGCGTCCGTCTGGGTCGCCTCCGGCTGCAATATCTGAAAGCCCAGGTTTTCGGCGGCTTTTTTTACCGGCGGCGAAGTTAGCTTGCGCCCCCGGCCTTTGGGCCGATCCGGCTGGGTAACCACGAGCGGAATCCGGCAGCCGAAATCAGCGAGTGCGGCAAGGGCCGGAACCGCAAAATCCGGCGTACCCATGAATATGATGCTGGGTTTATGCTTCACTGTGCTTTAAGGCCTTTTTGCGCTTCTTTTTATACAATTCCCGTTTTAACGGGCTGATCCGGTCAATAAACAGGATGCCGTGCAAGTGATCGATCTCATGCTGAAGAATCACCGAAAGCAGGCCATTGGCATTGATTCGTACCGGTTTTCCGGTCCGGTCAAGCCCTTCGACCACCACACTTTCCGCCCGCTTTACATCTGAGCGAAAATCCGGAACGCTCAGGCAGCCTTCATTTTCCGAAACGGTTTCGCCCTCACTGGAAATAATTTTGGGATTAATCAAGGTCTTATAATCCCTTTTGTCGGGATCCGCGTAAGGATCATAGACGATGATGCTCTTATCAATGCCCGCTTGAATCGCGGCAAGCCCCACACCAGGCGCCTGGTACATGGTTTCAGCCATATTTTCAATGATTTTCTGGATCTCCTCATCAATGCTATCCACATTTTGGGTCGGCTGACGCAGAAAATCATCGGGATAAGTTAAAATTTCAAGGATCATAATGCTCTTCCCCTGCGTTTATATCATGCACAGATCAGAGATCATATAGGATCTGTCTGGCATGGTCACAATCTTTGCTGATCTGATCGTGCAGCTCATCAATGCCGGCAAATTTCTTTTCATCCCGGATGCGCTGGATGAAGTTCACCCGAATGGTTTCGCCGTAAATATTCTGTTTAAAGTCAAATATGTGCACTTCCACCGTGAAGAGATGATCATCAAAGGTGGGCGCATATCCGATGTTGGCCACACCCTTGTATTTGGTTTTCCGCCACTCCACGATCACAGCGTATACGCCTGTCTTGGGGCAGAGTTCATCAACCAGCTTAATGTTGGCGGTGGGAAAACCTAACATGGGGCCACCGCGCTGGCGGCCGGTCATCACTTCGCCGCGAATCTGATAATAGCGGCCAAGCAGATTCCTGGCGTCTTCCACCCGGCCTTCTGTTACAATCTCGCGCACCCGGGTGCTGCTGATTCTTTCCAGATATTGATGTGAAATCGGAATCCAGTCAGCAACGATCACTTCAATGCCATACTGAGCGGCCCGCTGTTGCAAAAACGCCACACTGCCTTCCCGGTTTCTGCCGAATTTATAGTCGTTGCCGATGACAATCGCCTTCATGCCGATTTTTTGAATCAACAGGTCCTCGACAAACGTCTCAGCAGTGATTGCGGCAAACTCCCGGTTAAACGGGATGCACACCAGCACATCGATGCCGGTCTGCTCAATCAGTTCGATTTTCTGCTCATATAGCGTGATCAGGGGCGGAGAGCCGTTGCTGCTAAGCACCTTCATGGGATGGGGTTCGAAGGTGATGGCAACAGAGGTTCCGTTAATCGTTTCCGCATGTTCAATGACCTGGTGGAGGATGGCCTGGTGTCCCTTATGCACCCCGTCAAAATTACCGATCGTAATCACCGCGTTCGGGTAAGGCGTTTTTATCTCATCCAGGTCTGTAATCAGTTCCATGGCCAGTTTACCCAGTATTTTTTAAAATTATGATCTTGACATCCGACGAAAAAAAATATATATAAAAAAACTTAACTCAAATCAATCCCTGATTTGAGTGCTCGTGCCGAAGTGGCGGAATTGGTAGACGCGCTAGGTTCAGGGTCTAGTGGGGGTTACCCCGTGGGAGTTCAAATCTCCCCTTCGGCACCATCAAAAATTAACACGAATTCATATATTACAAGCCGGACTGCCGCTGATTTTTGAGCCAGAAATCAGCGGTTTTTTATTTTCTGATGCACAGGCGAAGCCAGGCTGCCGCCTGACCATATCCGGTCTCGATTTTCAAGAATCGGTCAAGTGCCGCCGAACGCTCGTTCACCAGAATCAAATCCACCTGCGCTTCCGGAATCCCCAGCCGCGAAAGAAGGCATCGAACATCGGCGCCAGCTTCCAAATTCACCAAAAAATCCGTTTTCCGGTTTTCGGCGGGCAAGTAGGCATTCAACTCCTCATAAGCCCTTACTGTGACTGAAATATGTTGCTTCATAGGGAGGGGCCGCTGAATTTTAAAGCGGAAATAATTGTCCGGATATATCCAGTGTGCTATATGTCTAAAAAGATATTGGTTTTTGCGAAACCATCAGGTTTGGAAATAAAAAACGGGGCCTGGTGCATGACCGTACCCCGTTTGTTTTTTGTGGCGCGCCCGGCAGGATTCGAACCTGCGACCTACGGATTCGTAGTCCGGCACTCTATCCAACTGAGCTACGGGCGCTTAATGTTTGATTGCATATACGTGAATGAACAAATGATGTCAATATTAACTTTTGTGATATTGCCCCTTGACGCTTTATATGAACGATAATATGTCACTCGCCGGCTTTTATACGTTACCAGGCAAGTCATGTTAATGCCCCATGAAGACTATATGAAACAGGCGCTGGCCCAGGCTGAAAAAGCTTTTAAAGCGGATGAAGTCCCGGTCGGCGCGATTTTGATAGGCGATGACGGCGAAATTGTTGCTTCAGCCTACAACCAAACCATCCGGCTTTGCGATCCCAGCGCCCACGCGGAGATTCTGGCTTTGCGGAAAGCAGGCCAGCGGCTTCAAAATTACCGATTGCCACACACGGCGCTCTATGTCACTATTGAACCTTGTGTGATGTGTATGGGGGCGCTGATTCATGCCCGGATCAAGCGGGTGGTTTTCGGCGCAGCGGATCCCAAATGGGGCGCTGCAGGCTCGCTTTACCAACTGGCTGCGGATGAACGGCTGAATCATCACCCGGAGATTATTGCCGGCGTATGCGAGCCCGGATGCAGACAGCTGATGCATGACTTTTTCAAGCGGAAACGGTGGAATCAGAAAAGCGGACTTCTTGATGATCAACAACAAAAAAGGAGATAACATTGGCAAATATCGTCATTGTGGGAACCCAATGGGGGGATGAAGGCAAAGGAAAAATCGTTGATCTATTGGCAGAATATGCCGACATTGTGGTCCGTTTTCAGGGGGGCAATAATGCAGGCCACACCATGGTAGTGGATGGCGAGCAGTTTATCAGCCACCTGGTCCCCTCCGGCATTCTCCAGGGCAAAACCTGTATTATCGGAAACGGCATGGTGGTGGATCCGGAGGTGCTGATTTCGGAAATCGATTATTTGATCAAAAAAGGCATAGATGTCAGTCCGGAAAAATTAAAGATCAGCGAAAAAGCCCATGTCATCATGCCCTATCATAAAAAACTGGACGCTGCCCGGGAAGCTGCCAATCACAAGCAACGGATCGGCACCACCGGCCGGGGCATCGGACCCTGTTATGAGGACAAGGCCTCACGCCGGGGTATCCGGTTTATTGATTTAGCCGATGAAGAGATATTTGCCGAAAAAGTGAAATCAGCGGCCGAAGAAAAAAATTTCACCCTCAAACAATTTTATACGGCTGACGGGGTATCTGCGGAGGATATTATTTCCGGGCATGCCGGATATCGGGAGCGGCTTGCTCCGTACATCTCCGATATATCGGTCTTTCTTGATCAAAAAGTCAGATCAGGCGGGCAGGTGCTGTTTGAAGGCGCCCAGGGCACCCATCTGGATATTGACCACGGCACATACCCCTATGTGACCTCCTCAAACACCGTATCCGGCAATGCCTGCTGCGGTGCCGGCGTCGGGCCGAAACAGATCAGCGATGTGACAGGAATTGCCAAAGCCTATACCACGCGGGTGGGGCAGGGGCCATTTCCCACTGAACTGTTTGACGAAATTGGTAATCAGATTCAGGAAAAAGGCGCTGAATTCGGGGCGACCACCGGCCGAAAGCGCCGGTGCGGCTGGCTGGATACAGTGATGTTGCGAAATGCCGTTCGGTTAAACAGCCTGACCGGCCTGGCCATTACCAAGCTGGATGTGCTGGGCGGTCTGGATGAGATAAAAATCTGTACCGGCTATACCTGCGGGGGAAAGTCGATTACGGAATTTCCGGCGAATTTAAAAATTCTTGGCGACTGCGAGCCGGTCTATGAAACCCTTCCCGGGTGGAGCGAGGATATTTCGGGCATCCGAACCTATGCAGACCTGCCGGAAAACACCAAGGCATATCTAAACCGTATCGAGGCTTTAACGGAAACACCGATTGATCTTATATCCCTGGGGCCGGGTCGAAAGGAAACCATTGTGCTTAAGAACTCATTTGCCGGATCCTGACTTTGACCTGATAATTGATTTTGACATCCTTGACAGGCGGGATTAAATTTAAATTTTTAATTGACAGGGGAAATTTTATGCCATAAAAATGGCTACCAAATGTCGGGACGTGGCTCAGTCTGGAAGAGCACAGCGTTCGGGACGCTGGGGTCGCAGGTTCAAATCCTGCCGTCCCGACCATTTTTATTCACACACATCCGGTCTTCCCATTCTATAGTCCACCACCATTATGTTTTTTCCGGATCCATAATGCCTGATGGGCTGTAGGTCACACACAGGCGATGTATGGATTTGGAGATTTTGGTGCTTTCCCCCAAAAAAAAGCCGTCACATACGGATTTGCCAGAACATAATAGTTTAATAAGATTGAAGATTAAGGAGGATATTTTATGCGGATCATAGCCAATACAGTGATCATTCTAAGCCTTGCGTTTCTGCTGGCCTCGCCCGCCTGCACGGCAGATGAGAAAGAATCCAAAGCAGAAGAGCAGTCGGACAGCTATATAGCTATCGTAAACGGGAAAAAAATCCCTCAGAAAACACTCGACCAGAAACTTGAGCTGATCAAAAAGCGGGCCGCCAGCTCCGGCCAGCAGCTGGATGCACAGCGTCTGGCCAGCATCAAAGAGGATATGGTCAATAACATTGTCGAAAAGGAGCTGCTTTATCAGAAAAGCCAGGAGCTTGGCATGGAAGTGGAGCCAGACACCATTGATTCCCAGATGGAGCAGTTCAAGCAGCAGTTTCCGGATGAGGAGCAATACAAACAGCAGCTCTCCGCCCTGGGCTATACCGAGGATCTGCTCCGCAGTGAAATCGAAACGAACATGGCCATTCAGAAGCTGATTGAAGAAGAAATCGCCTCTGACATAGAGATTACCGATGAGGATCTGAAGGCCTATTACGAAAACAACCCGGATCAGTTCGAAACCCCGGATCAGGTAAAGGCCCGTCACATCCTGATTAAAACCGATGAAGAGGCGGATGAAGCTGAAAAGGAAGCGGCCAGGCAAAAGATTCAGGAGCTTGAGAAACAGATTGAAGGGGGCGAAAAATTTTCAGAAGTTGCCAAGGAAGAATCCGAATGCCCGAGCAGCGAACGGGGCGGAGATCTTGGCTATTTCAGCAAAGGCCAAATGGTCAAGCCCTTTGAAGAAGCGGCTTTTTCCCTGTCGGTCGGTGATGTCAGCGATATCGTGGAAACCCGGTTCGGCTATCACCTGATCAAAGCAGAGGACAAGAAAGAGGCTTCTAAGAAAACCTTTGACGAGGTAAAGGATCAAATCAAAGAACAGCTTGAACAGCAGAAAGTCGAAGAACAGCTGCCCAGCTATGTTGAAAATCTTAAAGAAGCCGGGGATGTTGAAATCAACATGCCCGAAAGCAGCAGCCCAAGCCCTGAGACGACCGGCTCCATGCCCTCTATGGAGTAAACGCCGACAGAACATTCAGGGCACTCAGAAAATTTTAGCCCATAGGTCACTTAAAAGCGCCGATATTCAAATTAAATGGAATATCGGCGATTTATTGCTTTTTTCTCAAGTAATACATGAAATTTTAAGGCCGTGCGGCGCTTACCGTAGGGCTTAGGGCTAATTTGTTCTGTATCCAAATCGAAATCGCTATCGGGATCGGGATCGAAA
>JBKHAE010000069.1:0-17182 GCA_046543065.1 Desulfobacterales bacterium
CCAGCATACGAAGAAGCAGAAGTTTCAATTCATCATTTAAGAGATATATCTAAGTGGGTTTCCACCGTGCACGATCTGAACCGGCTCCTTGAAATGATCCTTGAGACCGGAAACCGGATGATCGGCGCCAAAGCCAGCTCCCTGCTGCTTTTGGATGAAAAAACCAACAGGCTCTATTTCAAGGTGGCTACCGGCACCAAAAAAGAAGAGGTCAAACAATTTGAAATAAAAATGGGCCAGGGTATTGCCGGATATGTGGCTGAGAAAGACAAACCCCTTCTGATAAAGGATGCCAATAAGGACAAGCGCTGGTATCGGCATATCAGCAATCAAATCGGGTTTAAAACAAAATCTATCGCCTGTGTGCCGATGCACCTGCAGAAAAAGGTTATCGGGGTAATTGAATTTATGAACAAAACAGACGGCAGTGCCTTTCAGAACAAAGACCTTGAGCTTTTAACGGTATTTGCGGACCTGGCAGCGGTGGCCATTGGCAACGCAAAAAAATTCCAACTGGTGGAAAAGGAAAATCAGGGCCTGAAGGCGGAATTGACAGCCAAACATCAAATCATCGGAAAAAGCAAAGCCATTCAAAACGCATTATCAGACGCCCTCCAAGTTGCCGATTCCATGGCAAGCACCTTGATTTTAGGCGAAAGCGGTACGGGAAAGGAGCTTCTGGCCCGCCTGATTCATAAGGGGAGCTCCAGAAAAGACCGCCACCTGGTGACGTTAAACTGCGCGGCGCTTCCCGAATCTTTGCTCGAAGCCGAACTCTTCGGTCATGAAAAAGGGGCGTTTACCGGTGCCACCGCTCAAAAACTCGGCAAATTTGAACTGGCGGACGAAAGCACCATTTTTCTGGATGAAATTGCAGAGATGAGCCAGCAGATGCAGGCAAAGCTGCTGCGGGTTTTGCAAGACGGCATATTCTACCGAGTGGGCGGGACCACTCCCATATCCATAGATATCCGGGTAATTGCGGCAACCAATAAAAATATCGCTGATGCTGTTAAAAAGGGCCTTTTCCGGGAGGATCTGTATTACCGGCTGAATGTGGTGGAAATCCACATGCCGCCCCTCAGGGAACGAAAGGAAGACATCCCGCTTTTGGCAAAACATTTCGTTCAGCTGTTCCAGAAAGAGAAAGGATATGCAGAAATTGAAATCACTGACGCGGCAATGCAAAAAATGGTCAACTATGACTGGCCGGGCAATGTAAGAGAACTTCAAAATGCCCTTGAACGCGCGGTGGTCATGGGCAACGGCAAAGAATTGCGGCCGGAAAACCTTCCCATGCTCTATTCGGTTGAATCGACGATGGACGACATCCCTGTCGGCCTGAGCCTTCAGGAAGCGGTGGATGAATTCAAAAAAAAATTCATCCAGTTAAATCTTAAAAACACAAGCGGCAACCAGACCAAAGCGGCCTCGCTCATGGGAATTCAGCGCACCTATCTCTCCCGCCTTATATCCAAGTATAATCTCAGAAAATAACTGGATAATGCAAAAATTGAACAGGAAGTTATCTTTTATGGATACCCATCCGGATTCATAGACTGCCACCGCCAGGCATCCAGACACATCTCCTGGATTCCCCGCCTGGCCTGCCACCCCAGTTCTTCCTGGGCAAGCGAGGGGTCCGCATAACAAACCGCGATATCCCCTTCCCGACGGGCCATGATTTTATAGGGTATCGGTTGACCGGACATCTCTTCAAAAACTGAAATCATTTCAAGTACGCTATAACCGCGGCCGGTCCCCAGGTTATAAGTTACCAGCCCCGGGTTTTTCTTAAGTTTATTCAACGCGCAGATATGGCCGGCGGCCAGGTCCATAACATGAATATAATCCCTTACCCCGGTGCCGTCATGGGTCGGATAATCGTTGCCGTATACACCCAGTTGCGCCTGCTTTCCCACTGCCACCTGGCTGATAAACGGCATCAAATTGTTGGGGATATCACTGGGATCTTCGCCGATCATGCCGCTGGGATGGGCGCCGACCGGGTTGAAATATCTGAGAATGGCAATATTCCAACTATGCTCGGCTGAATACAAATCCTGCAGAATATGTTCGATATGAAGTTTGGTCCGGCCGTAGGGGTTTGTCGGACAGACCGGGAAAGTTTCCTTGATGGGCACCCTGTCGGGCTCGCCGTAAACCGTGGCCGAAGAGCTGAATACAATGTTTCGGACCCCGTAGGTGTGCATTAATTCAAATAATACCAGGGAACCTGTAATATTGTTCCAGTAATATTTTAAGGGCATCAAAACGGATTCGCCGACCGCTTTAAACCCCGCAAAATGAATCACCGCATCAAACGAATGGGCCTCAAACACTTGCGCCAGGGCTTTTTTATGCGTCAAGTCGATGCAGGCAAACTCCAGATTGCGGCCGGTGATTTCCTGGATGCGCTCTAACGGAACCCTCTTGCTGTTGGACAAGTTGTCCACCACACATACATCATAGCCTGCCTCAAGCAGCAAAAGACATGTATGGCTGCCGATATAGCCGGCCCCGCCGGTTACAAGTATTTTCATTTTAATCCCACGTAAAGTCTGCTAAAAATTTTGTGCTTATCCAAAATAATCGATTCTAAATTTTTAACACTTCCGGGCAGAAAAAAAAATCCGGAAAAGGAGCGCCTTATGCTTATCAACAAAGAGAATTTAAAACTTCTGGGCGATAATTATGAAACCCACCATCGGGTATTTGATGAATTCATGGATAAAATCAGCCACTTGTTCATTAACATTCCTTCATTATACTTCGAATTTTTGCCGGATGAAACAAGAATGAAGTACCTGGGCAAAACCTATAGCTTCCGCCATCATTACAACATTGAAGAAAAAACCGGGTACCTCACCATTTATTGCGCAGCAGGGCCGGACAACATTGAATACCTTGAAGAAATTGAAAAATACCAGTTTAAAACAGAAGGCAACGCCCGTTTAGCCAATTCAAGCGATCCCGGATTTCCCTGGAATATGCTCTCATTTACGGAAGATTTTTTTTACCAGCTTATTGACAATATCGTTGAGTATACGATTGAAAAAGAACGCCAGGGATATAGCAGAATCTGGCGGAAACTATAATCAAGTTAAGTTCCTTGGAAATACAGCAACCTAATCCGCATCATCGGCCTTTGCTGCCTGCCAGATCGCCTCTTTTTCCGCCATCGGCATGGCGGAAAGCCGTTTGCCGTCCCGGGCCGCGGTTTTTTCAATCGCATAAAACCGGCGGGCGAATTTCCGGTTGGACCGCCGCAAAGCGGCCTCCGGATCAACATCCAGTTTTCTGGCAAGGTTCACCACGGAAAACAGGATATCCCCGATTTCATCAGCGACATGCTTGCTGCTTTTACCGTTCATGGCTGCTGAAAGCTCGGCCAGCTCTTCATCGATTTTTTCCCGGACCTGGGCCGGGTGCTCCCAGTCAAATCCCACCCGGCTGGCAGTGGATTGAATCTTTAGCGCATACAAAAGCGCCGGCAGGCTCTCAGGCACACCGGACAGAATGGATTTGCGCTTTTGCTTGCCGTTTTCATTGCGCTTCAGCTGGTCCCAGTTGCGGATCACATCCTTGGCACCACTGACCTGTGTATCGCCGAACACATGCGGATGCCGGTAAACCAGCTTATCGCACAAATAGTTGATCACATCCGTGACTTCAAAACGCTCCGCCTCTTTGGCCAGGGTGCTGTGAAATACCACCTGCAAAAGCACATCCCCCAGCTCCTCCATAACGGCTTCCGGGTCATCCTTATCGATCGCCTCCGCCAGTTCACAGGCTTCTTCAATCAGGTTTTTAACCAGGCTTTGATGTGTCTGCTCCGCATCCCAGGGACAACCCCCCGGCCCCCTCAGGGTTTCCATAATTTTTACCAGTCGATCAAATGCTTCCATTCAAATTATCCTTCTATATATAATTACCATCCGGGGATATAGGACATTCCAAAAACAAGATCAAGCCGGATGATCAGAGCAGATTTTTGAAAAACCGCCAATACCTAATACCCAAAACCTATAATCGATCGAATATTGACAAACATATATTCAATATCTATTCTCACTTGTTAATTGGTAATACCTTGACCGATTGGACATACACGGTGAAGCGGTTGCCATGAACTCCCCATGAATTCTCCCTCTGCCAGTGAACGACAGGAGAGAATTCAAACATGCATCCATTTCCATAGACTTTTAAATAGTGGTATATGACGGACTTTAAAAGCTATAAAAACTCACTCGATACGTTCCAGACATAACGGTATGAGCAAAGGAGACTGGCATGATTCATGTCGACAACCTGACCAAATTTTATGATGGCTTCTGTGCGGTGGACGGGATCTCCCTGGATATCCGGAAAGGGGAAGTCCTCGGGCTCCTGGGCCCAAACGGCGCGGGAAAAACCACCACGCTCAAAATGCTCACCGGCTATTTTCCGCCCACCTCCGGCACCATCGCGATAAAAGACCTAAACATCAGCGACCATCTGCTGGAAATCAAGCAGATGGTCGGCTACCTGCCGGAATCCTCACCCTTTTACAAGGATCTGCTGGTCTATGATTATCTGGATTATGTGGCCAAAATCCGCGGTATTCCAAACACTGAACGCCATACCCGGATTAAATACCTGGCTGATCTCTGCGGCCTGAGCCATGTAATGCACAAGTCCATCGGCGAGCTCTCCAAGGGGTTAAATCAGCGTGTGGGGCTGGCCCATGCCATGATGCGCGATCCCGAGATCCTCATCCTTGATGAGCCCACCCAGGGATTAGACCCCAACCAGATAATTGAAATCCGTAAAATTATCCGTAAAATCGGCGAAGAAAAAACCGTCATTTTTTCCACCCATATCTTAAGCGAGGCGGAAGCCACCTGCGACCGGATCGTGATTATCAATCAGGGTAAAATCGTGGCAGACGGGGAGACCGAAGAACTCAAGCAGTCCGCCGGCCGGGAATCCACCATACAGATCACATTGGAAAACGCCCCATTTGATGCGGTCAGCCAGACCTTGAAGCCAATAGAGGGCGTGGATTCGGTTGAAAAAATCGAGCAGACTGATGACGGCCGCCTATCGTTTAAACTCGCCTGCCGGTCTGAATCCGACCGCCGCGAAGACATTTATAAAGCCATCAAGAACACGGACTGGGTGCTGCTTGAATTTTACCAGCAGACCCGAACGCTTGAGACCATCTTCAGCGACCTGACCCGGCAGATCAACAAGGACCTAACTTGAGCGTTCCAAATTTTAAAAAAGGGAAATTTAAATATACTTTTTAGGGAGAACTGAAATGCGGCAAGCTACATACATTCTGCAAAAGGAATTAAAGGACTACTTTGTCACACCGATCGCCTATATCGTGATCACCATTTTTCTCGTGGTGACGGGCTGGTTTTTCTTTTCCACCTTCTTTCTCTACAATCAGGCCAGTCTTCGGAATTTTTTCAACCTCCTGCCCCTGATTTTCTCCTTTGTAATTCCGGCAGTCACCATGCGGCTCTTTGCCGAGGAACTCAACAAAGGCTCATATGAGCTGCTAAGGACCATGCCCATCACATTCAGCGATATGATAATCGGCAAATTCCTGGCCGGCGTGCTCATGACCGCTGCCATGCTGCTGCCCACTATCGCCTACCCCATTTCGATTTCGTTTCTGGGCGAGCTTGACTGGGGGCCGGTCCTCGGGGGCTATCTGGGCGCGATTTTACTCGGCGGCGCGTTTTCCGCCATCGGGCTGTTTGCCTCGGCCGTCACGCACAACCAGATCGTCGCCTTTATCGTGGGTGCGGCCATCTGCTTTGCGCTCACGCTGGTTGATAAGATGCTGTTTTTCTTTCCGGAAACCATTTTAAGCGTTGTGGAGTATCTGGGGGCGGATTTTCATTTCTCAAACATTTCCAAAGGGATCATCGACTCCCGGGATCTGATTTATTTTCTAAGCGTCATCTTTATCGGCCTCTACGCAACCTATCTGGTGCTGATGCAAAAAGAATAGTATAGGAGTGATCTATGAACCGGGCGGAAAAATATATCAAGTTTCTCATCTACGCGGCGGTGATCATCCTGATCAATGTGGTTGGGATCACCCTGTTTTTTCGGATTGATCTCACGGAAAACAATATCTACTCCCTGTCCAGGGCGAGCAAACAGTCGGTGGCAACGATTTCCGAGCCCATGACCATCAAGGTGTTTTTCACCGAAAACCTCCCGGCCCCGCACAACAACACCCAGCGCTATCTCCGGGATCTTCTGGAGGAGTACGCCATTCATGCCAATGAGTACTTTAATTACCGCTTCTATAACGTGAGCCCCAGGGAGGAAGGCGTCACCCGGGAGGCCCGGGAGAATCAGGAGCTGGCTGAAAACTACGGCATCCGGCCGGTTGAAATCCGAACCGTGGAGCAGGATGAAGTCAAATTTAAAAAAGCCTACATGGGCCTTGTGCTGATCCACGGGGATCTGATTGAAAAAATTCCCGCGCTCACCTCAACCGAGCAGATTGAGTATGAACTGACCACCGCGATCAACAAGTTAAACAACAAAATCAGCAGGCTGGCAGGCCTGGAGGAGAAGGTAAAGATTAAGCTCATCATGTCCTCATCCCTCGAGACGGTCGCCCCGTACATGGGCCTCAACCAGCTGCCGCAGCTGCCGGAACAGATCAAGGAAGCCGTGACGGCATTAAATGACAAAAACTACAACCAGCTGGCCTATGACTACGTGGATCCGGGCCAGGGCAATGAACTGGATCAAACCCTTGATAAATACAATGTGATGAGCCTTAAATGGCCGGATATTCCTGAAGAAAATATCCGTTCCGGCCGCGGCGCCATCGGGCTTGTCATGGAACACAAAGACAGGGTCAAGGAAGTGCAGCTAATGGATGTGGTCCGGATGCCCATCATCGGCACCCGCTATGAGCTAATCGACACGAAAAACTTAAATGAAATAATCAATGAAAACATTGAAACCCTGATCGGTATCAATGAAAATATCGGCTACCTGGCCGATCACGGCACCCCCTCACTTACAACGGGGATGGGTATGAATCAGCAGCAGGGCGAGGGCCTCCGAAACTTTAACATGCATCTGGCTGAAAGCTATGCGGTCAATCCGATCAACCTGGCCGAGGAGCCGATTCCGGATAGCTTAAACTGCCTGGTCATCGCCCAGCCAACGGAGAAATTTTCCGATTACGAGCTCTTTAAGATCGATCAGGCTCTGATGCGGGGCACCAACCTGGCTATTTTTACGGATGCCTACAAAGAGAGTGAACAGCCGCAGCAACAGCAGCAGTTCAATTCCAACCAGCCGGGCTATGAACCTTTTGATTCGGGCTTAAAACAGCTTCTGGCCCATTACGGGGTGCGCCTGCGCGACGCCTTTGTCATGGACAAAAACTGCTACAAGCAGACCATGCCTGCCCAGTCCGGCGGCGGCGAGCGGCCCATATATTATGCGCCGGTGATTCAGCACCAAAATATAAACAGCGAGCTTGATTTCATGAAAAGCATCAAGGGGATGATCACCCTGCAGAATTCGCCGATGGAGCTGGCGGATGAGCAGATCAAAAAACAAGGCTTACAGGCGCATGAACTGTTCACCTCCTCCGGGCAGTCCTGGCTCCAATCCGGAAAGACAAATTTAAACCCTATGTTCATGCAGCCGCCCCAGGCGGATGAAGAATTCAAGTCCTATCCCCTGGCATACCTGCTTGAAGGCGCATTCCGGAGTTATTTTGAAGGAAAACCAATTCCGGCCAGAGAAAAAGACGAATCTGCGGAAGAGGCATCCGCAGGAGATGAAAACGCTGACAAGCCCTCTGAAGGAAAAGAAGGTCCAGGCGATACGGAAATTGATCTTTCCAAAATCGAAAGCAAGCAGGATTTCGAAGCCGCCGGCCGGCCTGCTAAACTGGCCATCATCGGCTCATCCGCCCTATTAAAAGACAACCTTGTGGATCAGGAGAGCCAGAGCCCGAACACCACGTTTCTATTAAATATCATCGACGTGTTAAACCACCGCAGCGACATCGCCGCCATGCGCAGCAAAACCCAGCGGTTTAATCCGCTGGATGAAACCGCGGCAGCGGCCAAAACCGGCGTTAAAATCATAAACATCGCCGGCCTTCCGGTACTGGTGGTGTTCTTCGGGCTGATTGCCTGGTGGCGCCGCCGGATGCGCAGAAAACGAATCCAGATGATGTTTCAGGGATGAAGCTATTGAAGGAGAAGCGAAGAATGAAGTCCAAAAAAGAATATATCATTCTAATTGCGGTTGCGATTGTCCTGGTAATGTACCTGCTGCTCCATCAGTCCGACCGGACCCTTTATCAGCTTCCGGAGATGCCGGATCTTTCGGATAAAGAAATCAGCCGGCTTGAAATAAAAACCCCGGATGAGACCATTGAACTCAAAAAAGAGGCCGGCCAATGGGTGCTCAAGCCCCAGGGCTACAAGGCGGCAGGCGATAAAATTGATAAAATGATCGACACCTTAAAGGATTTCCAGTTAACCGCCCTGGTGTCGGAATCAAAAAGCTATACCCGCTACGACCTGTCTGACGATAAAAAAATCATGGTCAAGGCCTGGGCGGACGGTGAGCCGGTCCGGAGCTTTGCCGCCGGAAAAGCCGCCCCGTCTCATCGGCATACGTTCGTCAAACTCCCGGATGACCCGAATGTCTACCATGCCCGAAACAATTTCCGCCGCAACTTTGACCAGCGATTGGCCGACCTGCGGGACAAAACCGTGCTGGCATTAAAAGCAGAAGAAATTCAAGCCATTGAGCTAAACCATAATAACAGGCAGTTAAAAATCGCCCGAACGCAGACCGAACCGGAGGTCGCGGTCTCTGCTGATCAACCCGAAGCCGCGGAAGACGCACCGGAAAAACCGATGTGGCAGGATACCGAAGGCAACGAGGTGGAGGAATCCGATGTGGAAAAACTCTTAAACAGCCTATCGGAGCTTAAATGCAAAAGCTTCATCAACGACCGGGAAAAATCGGATTTCACCGATCCGATATATGAAGTCACTTTGACCGGGCCGGAGACCTATACCCTCTACATTTTCGAGAAGGCGGCGGAGGATGATAATACCTATCCGGCGGTCTCATCCGGCAGCCAGTACCCGTTTAACCTCTCCGCCCAAAAGGCGGAGACCATCATGGAGGCCATTGACAAGGAAAAGCAATTAACCGATTAATCCTTTAGTCTCCTTCTCCCTATGGGAGAAGACAGGGATGAGGGTAAAAAAGGCACTAAGGCACTGAATTTTTCAAAATGTAAGCCTTAAGCTGTGCCGCACCCCCACTTTGAAAAAGGCCGCCACGTGAGCCCCCCCTTTGAAAAAGGACGCCACCGCACCCCCCCCTTTGAAAAAGGGCGCCACCGCACCCCCCCTTTGAAAAAGGGGGGATTGGGGGGATTTTAGGGGGACTTAAAGGAAATTGCCCTTTTTTATAAGCTTTTTCCAAAGCCAAAAGCGCTGAGTCTTTTAAACCTTGAACTGTGAACTCTGAACCGTGAACTCGAAGTTACTTAGAAGGACCATCCCATGACCCCAACCCCTGCCATTCGCATCGGCGCGCTGATTTCCGGCACCGGCTCCAACCTGGAGGCCATTTTAACGGCCTGTGAAACCGGCCAGATAAATGGGAAAGTGGTATTTGCAGGCACTGACAACCCCGACGCCAGGGGGCTGGAAAGGGCTGAAAAACGAGGCATCCCCACATTTGTGGTGGATTATTCAAAAATTATCCGGGATTTCAAGAAGGCCCCGGATCCCACGCGGCTGCCGGATGACTATGACGGCGGCGAGATCATCTCCCGCCAGTCGCTTTTTCCAAAGGAGGCGAAGCCCGAGAGAGTGGCCACCTATTTTGCCACCCGGGCCCTGGCAGAGGCTGAACTGCTTTCGCAAATGGCCGACCACCCCTTTGATCTGCTGGTACTGGCGGGGTTCATGCGGAACCTAAGCCCGTATTTCATCGACCGGGTCAACACCGACCCCATGCGGCCCAGAATCATGAACATCCACCCCGCCCTTCTGCCGGCGTTTCCCGGAACCGATGGCTACGGGGATACCTTCCGCTACGGCTGCAAGGTAGGCGGCTGCACAGTGCATTTTATCGATTACGGCGAGGATACCGGCCCGATCATCGGCCAGCGCGCATTTGCGATCACCGAGACAGACACCATTGACAGCATCAAGAAAAAGGGGCTGGCCCTGGAGTGGGAACTATATCCGGAATGTGTCGCGCTTTTTGCCGAAAACCGCCTGGTTCCGGTCAAAATGACTTACACCTTAAAAAACGGCGAGACCCGGCAACGGACGGTGGTCAAGATTGTTGAAAGTAACTCTTGATTCGTACTCGTACTCGTAATCGTAATCGGATTTTTAATTTTTCGAGTACGAGTACGAGTACCGTCCCGCTTACGCGGGACTGAGT
This sequence comes from Desulfobacterales bacterium, assembly GCA_046543065.1. Classification (GTDB taxonomy): domain Bacteria; phylum Desulfobacterota; class Desulfobacteria; order Desulfobacterales; family Desulfosalsimonadaceae; genus M55B175. The sequence goes on from JBKHAE010000069.1 coordinate 10,465, forward strand.
ACTGGAAATTGAAAAAAGGGGATGTTTTCAAATAATCTTTCAGGTGCCGAGCACCTTGAGCATCAGCGGCAGGGCCAGAAAGGTGCCGATGCCGCTGCCCAGGTTGGCAAGGACAACGATAAGCAGTATCCGGGTGACGTTATTTTTCCAGAATCCGCGAACAGACAGGATGTCGTGGGATAAGTTTTCAAAGTCCCTCACCTTGGGCTTTCGTACAAATGCCTCCACCAGGCCGGCCACCCAGCCGGCGGCAATCATGGGGTTTAAGGAGGTCAGCGGGGCGGCCACAATGGTGGCCAATATGGTGAGGGGGTGGGCCAAAGCAATAATGGCGCCCAGGCCGGCAAAAATGCCGTTGACCGCCACCCACCAGGAAATCATGTCCTTGCCCTTTTCCGCACCGCCGAAAAAAAACCCCGTGACAATCAGCACCAGAATAGCCGCCGGAATGAGCCATTTGAAAATGCCCGCGCCCCGCCCCTTAGGGGGCACCGTCTCAAGCGGGGCGATATCAATATCTTCTGAGATATATTTCTGAATGCCGGGTACATGGCCGGCGCCCATCACGGCCACGGTCTTTTTGCCCGGTGCATGGCGGATCTTATGGGCCAGGTACTGATCCCGTTCATCGATCAGGATTTTTCGAAGCGAGGGATGGCTCTTTTCCAGTTCTGACAGGATGGACTCCAGCATATCCTTCTGCTTCATCTTCTCGATATCCGCCTCGTCAATCTCATCCACGCCGCCCATGGAAAGCAGAAGCTGGAAGAGCAATTTCAGCTTGCTCCAGGCCCCGGTGCTTCGCCAGGTGCGGGAAAGTGTTACACGAATATCGCGGTCCGCCAGGCAAATTTCCGATCCGGCGGCCTCGCCGGCATTGATCGCCCGGATCATCTCCTCGCCCGGCTTGATCCCCAGCTTATCCCCGATCCGCTTCTGAAACGATGCCAGCAGAAAGTTGGCAAACAAGAGAAAAACCTTCTTCTCCTTTATCACCTTGACGATATCCATCTCCTGCCACTGCTTCTGCTGGGTGATGGACTGGTAACGGGAGGGGCAGAGCTCCACACATACGGAATCCGGCTGTTCCGCCTCAATCAAAGCCTCCGCGGCCTCCGCGCTTTCCCGGGATACATGCGCGGTACCCAGGAGCACGATCTCCTTGTCATCAACAGTCAGCCGATAGGTCGCGGCGTCCCCGCCTGATTCCGTCATCTATACGCATTCCTTGTAAAATTGAGTCCAATAAATCCCCCTGCAAATCAACTTGGGATGCACACATTTTAGTGCGGATGTCAAGAAAAGACTGGTTCTTATTGCATCAGTCCCTTTTCCTGATTAGTTTAATGCTGTTATGGCACAGTTCATTTATAATGACATATATTCCTGGGAGGGCTGGGGCGGCAAACTGAAGCTGGCCAGCGGCAAATGCTGGCTGCGTATTTATGACCGATCCAAAGGCGAAGCGCATGCCGTCTCCTTTCTCCGCCCCTATGTGATTATTGTTACTGACGTGGCGGAGAGCAAAATGTCCATCAGAAGCTGCGCCGGCCACATTGCCACCAATGTGACCCGCGAATTTGATATTGACCCGCACCGGATGCTCTATGTGGAGTATTATCCGGAAGTCACCTACGGGTCCAACAATCAGCACACCATTCCCGAGCAGTATGTGGCGGTTGATTTCACCTGGTATGAATCCAGAGCCTTAAATCCCAAATGGCGCCCGCTAAAGCCTCCGCTTTTAGATATTGTCAAATCGCTGGTTGAAAATACCGAAACAATACATCAAACAATTACGTGATATCTAAAACCTTTGAATTTGCCAACAATTCTCTCAAACCGGACTGTTTGTTCGGGACCGAGCGTAAAAGTAACTTTAAAGGCACTGAGGCACTAATGCGCGTTTTTCAAACTGTAAACCGTGAGCTGTGCCGCACACCCTTTGGAAAGGGCCACCACCTGAGCCCCCCCCTTTGAAAAAGGGGGGATTGGGGGGATTTTGGGAGGATTCGTATTTGGCCACGATCAAAAATCCCCCTAAATCCCCCTTTGCCAAAGGGAGACTTAAAGGAAATTGCCTTTTTATAAGCCTTTTCCAAAGTCAAAAACGCTGAGTCTTTTAAACCTTGAACTGGGAACTGTGAACCGTGAACCGTGAACTGTGAACTACTTAAAGCATAAAGGTTTAATTTCATTTACCTAATACCTAATACCCAACACCTAAAACCCGTGAAGTTGATCTGAAGAAGGTTCAGTATGCTACCGGAAAACGAGTTAAGATCCCATCTGAAGCGAATTAACGGCAAAGGCTACAAGGCCTACAAGGACATCAAGGGCAGCTATCAATTCCCGAATTACCAGTTGATACTCGACCACATCCAGGGCGATCCCTTTGCTTCACCAAGCCGCGCCCGGGTGCGCGTGGATCGGCAGACCGCGGGGTTTGCTCCGGTTGTCACCCAAAATAAAAGCCGGCAGGTGGCGGCCTGTAATTTTTTGACCCGCCGGTTTTTTGCCTGCTGCCGGAAATTCGCCAAAGGCCGCCGGGGCACCGGCAAGGGCGGCTTAATCACCATTGACGCCCCGGGCCAGGAAATCCTTGAACGCACCGCCATGGTGATCACCGACACCTATGTGGAGGCCCGGTTCCGGATCGGTCTTCCGGCCCATGGCCGAAAAATCGCCGGAAATGATGCGGAAGCCATGTTCTTTGACGAGCTGCCCCGAATCGTTAATCAGTCGCTTTTCAGCAGAAACCTGGACATGGAGGCGCTCGACCGGCATATCCAAACCGCCGAAGATGCGGATACGGCCAGATCTCTCTTGCCTGAGCGCGGCCTGATCGCCTTTGTGTCAGACGGCAGCCTGCTCCCCCGGCGAAGCGGCATTGATCCCCGCCCCATGCCGGCCAAGGAGGCCATCGCCTTTCAATCGCCTGAGGCTTATCGGGTTACCCTGGATCTTCCGAATGCCGGAAAAATTTCCGGCATGGGCATCCCGGCCGGCGTCACCCTGATCGTGGGCGGCGGCTATCACGGCAAATCCACGCTTTTGGCCGCCATTGAGCTGGGCATTTACAACCATATCCCGGGCGACGGCCGGGAACTTGCTGTAACCATAAAAAATACCCAAAAAATCAGGGCCTGTGACGGCCGGAATATCGAAAAAACCGATATTTCGCCGTTTATCAACAACCTGCCCTTTCAAAAGGAAACCGCCGCATTTTCCACCGAAAACGCCAGCGGCAGCACCTCCCAGGCGGCGAACATTGCCGAGGCCATTGAGGCGGGCGCCAAGGCCATCCTTTTGGATGAGGACACGTCTGCCACCAATTTCATGATCCGGGACCACCGCATGCAGCAGCTGGTCAAAAAAGCGCAGGAGCCCATCACCCCGTTTATCGACAAAGTGCGGCAGCTTTCCGCTGATAAAAACATCTCCACGGTACTGGTCATGGGCGGTTCAGGCGATTATTTCACTATGGCCGATCATGTAATCCAGATGACCGAATACCAGCCCTATGATGTCACCGCCGCGGCCCGGGCCATCGCCATGGAAACCGGCACGGACCGCTGGAATGAGGGGGGCGGACAATTCGGCGACATCCGGCACCGCACGCCGCTTCCGGAAAGTTTTAATCCATACAAAGGCAATAACAAACTAAAAATCACCGCCCGCGGGCTTAATGAAATCCAGTTCGGCAGCGGCAATATTGACATTTCCGATCTGGAACAGCTGGTGGATATCTCCCAGATCACAGCCCTGGGCCATGCCATCCATTATGCCGCAGGACATATTGACGGACACCGATCCTTAAAGGAGCTGGTCGAACAGGTTATTGCGGATATCAATGCCCAGGGGCTGGACGCCTTAACCCCCTACATCACCGGCGAGATCGCCGAATTCCGGGTCCTGGATCTGGCCGCTGCCATCAACCGGATGCGGTCGCTCAAAATGCGGCAGTCCGGGTAGAACACGAAAGAGATGGCTGATCCCACAAAGAAGACCTGTCATTCATTGCCGGGGTAGGGCTTGCCACTGGGCCCGCCTTTTAACTGGCGCCTTGGGGTAATGATGAAATCATCCCTCACCCGCATCAAGAAGGGGGTGAAACGCCCACCCCGGAATCACGGTAATCCCCGGGGCCACGTCAAAAGCCATGTCCACCGGGCAGGCGATATAGCTGGTGGATACGTTTTCCGGGCCGTAAAAGGCACCTAATCGCTTAATCCCCTGGATATCTTTGTTCTGGGGACGCTCCGTTAGTTTGCATTCCACGCCGATGAGCTTGCGATCCTTTTCCAGAAGCAGATCGACTTCGTTTCCGCTTTGATCACGCCAATGCCAGAGCCCAAGCGACGGCTCATGCCAGTCCCGCCAGCGCAGCCATTGATTGATGACATGGTTTTCCCATAAAGCACCGGCTTCCCTGGAGGACCAGAGAGCGTCGGCAGAGCTGTATCCCATCAGGTAGCTCGCAAGCCCTGTATCCGTGAAGTAGAGCTTGGGGCTTTTGGCGATGCGCTTGCCAAGGGAGCGATAATAGGGCTCCAGCAGAAAAACCTGGTTCGAGGCCTGAAGGACGCTCAACCACTGTTTGGCCGTTGGCGTGGAGATGCCGACATCGCGGCCGAGTTCTGAAAGGTTTAACATCTGGCCGCACCGGCCGGCGCATGCCCGGACGAAGCGCTCGAAATCCCTTAAATTGCCGACATTCAAAAGATTTCGGACATCTCTTTCCAGATACGTGCTGACATATCCCTGATACCATCGCTCCTTGGATGGTGAGGCTTCGGGATTTGCCCAGAGGGCGGGGAAATACCCCTTCCATAAAAAATCCCGCCACCGGAACGGGCTGCTCGCTTTTTCAGCATTTTTCCATTCCGTGCCGGACAATCCCAGAAACGGCACAACAGCGGCCCTGCCGGCGAGGCTGTCCGACAGGTTTTCCATCAACAGGAAATTTTGAGAACCGGTGATAATAAACAGGCCGTTGGCCCCTTTGTTGGCATCCACAAAGGCTTTCATATGGCGGAAAAAAGACGGGGCATATTGGACTTCATCAATAATAACGGGCGGGCGAAATTTTTCCAGAAACTCCTTTGGCCGGGTTTCAGCGGCTTCAGCGGCAGACGTCATATCCAGACTGATATAGTTGTAATCCGGGAAGACTTTTTCCAGGATCGACGTTTTGCCCACTTGCCGCGGCCCAACCAAGGCCACAATGGGAAACGTTTCGCTCAGTTTTTGGAATTCTCTGGAGATTTCTCTGGGAATCCACATACTTGACATAATTAAATTGATGATTTAAATTTGTCAAGACTATTTTTTTAAATTTGCCAAAGTATAGATTTAATTTTGGACATTTTTCTTTACCCCACTTCCAGATATTTAAGCAGAGATGGAACAATCAAAGCGAATTCACCCGCTCGACATAATTCGCGATTTTAAACTTACGCTCAAGCCCCCTTGCATTCATGTAGCGGACCTTGCCGAAAATCTGCCGCTCCTGCCACGGCCGGTCGTGTCTGCCGAAACACCAGGCCACGCCGGTGAAACTGTTGGCGTCCCGGCCGTCCAGCTCGTACTTGTTATTCAAATAGAGTATGATATCAAAGGCTTCAGCCGGGTCTTTTGTCCACTCGATAATTTTTTTGCCCCAGTACATACGCATATAATTGTGCATCTTACCGGTGGCCGTCATCTCCATTTGAGCGGCGTTCCAGTAGGGGTCATGGGTCAGGGCCTGCTCGAACTGGGCCCGGGTATAGACATAGGGCCTGGGATCTGACTTATGCGTTTGAAGGCTTTTCTGCGCCCATTTCGGCACAGCGGTCTCATACCGGTCATAGCCCGGATTGTGGTGGACAAAATTAATGGCCAGCTCCCGGCGGACCAGCAGCTGCTCAAGATAAGCCCATTTGGCGGCATCCGGCGCATCCGCGCGGCTCACCTCCTGGTATATCGATACCGGGGAAATCTGGCCGAAATGAAGATACGGACTCATATTTGATTGGCATTGGGCCGCCGGATCCCGGGCGAGGCTGTCATAATCGGCCAGCTGCTCCCCGATAAACCGGTTCAAATGGATCTTTGCCGCCTGCTGGCCGCCTTTGAACGCAGAGACCGGGGGAACAGCGGAATTAACCGGTATTTCAGAAAGCAAACGGGCTGGGTCAGGCGCCGAGGACATGCCATCCGGCAGCGCCGCCGGATGGCCCCGGCGGCGGGGCGCGGGAACCGGATCAAAAAAATCATCTTTCTGCTTTAAAATCCTGGGCCGCAGGGTGCGGGCGGCGGTTTCCTCTTTTTCCGAGGCCACGGCCACCGGGACGATCACATCGGTTTCCACCGCGGTAAACAGACAGGGAATCGCTTTGGCCACCGCATCCCGCCACTGCCGCTGAATCCGCAGATAGCCGACATCCGTTACCACCCAGGCCGCCTTCTCAGCAAGCTTTACAACAGAGGCCACCATTTCCCCTGTCTGAATGACAAACGGAATATCCGCCTTTTCAAGGTTAGCCTTTACATCGGCAATGCCTTGCAGCATAAACTGATAATGCCTGAGGTTGGCCTCCGGAAAATCCGGGGTCAGCACAAATCCGACAACAAGCGGAAGGTCCAGTTCATCGGCGGTTTGAACGGCATAGGCCAGGGCGTGATTGTATTCCGTGCGCTGGGCCTGCTGCATCCAGTACAACACATAGGATCC
>JBKHAE010000070.1:0-17170 GCA_046543065.1 Desulfobacterales bacterium
AGAATTTTCTTGACCCCGGCAGGCGGCTTAAGTAATGAAGATTATTAAACTGTTGGGCGGTTCATGAATTTTTGAATCTTGGCCGGGCAGGTAGCGGCCGACGGCAAAGGTCCAAATCCCAACACCCAATACCTAACACCCAACACCTAACACCTGGAAACTATTTATGAATCCGTTTGACATGGTGATCGCGGTGATTCTGGGCTACTGCCTGATCGTCGGGATTTTCAAAGGGTTTATCAAAGAGGCGGCCTCGATTATCGGGGTGGTCGGCGGCTTTTATGCGGCCTATGCCGGCCATGAAATGCTGGGCCCGGTGGTGGCCGGCTGGATCCAAACACCGGCGTATCGGGATATTATCGCTTTTATCCTTATATTCCTCTGCTTCTGTTTGATCGTGAATTTACTTGGCGTTCTGCTTCGCCTGCTTATTAAGCTTGTGCTTCTGGGGGCGGTGGATCGCTTCTTTGGCGCGGTTTTGGGGGTGTTAAAGGGCGCATTGGTGGCATCCTTATTATATGTGCTGCTGATCGCCTTTTTGCCCATTGGGGGCAAGCAGATGGTGGCCGAATCGCAGCTGGCCCGGCCGGTCAATGCGGTTTCAAAAATGATTGTCCATGTTGTCCCTAAGGAAAAGCGCCGGGCCTTCATGCGCAACATGGAAGAACTGAAAAAAGAGTGGTCAGGGGAGAATGAGGCGGAAAGTCCGAATTAAATTGATCGTACTTAGTCCCGCGAAAGCGGGGCGGTACTCGTTCTCGTAATCGTACTCGGAATATTAAAAGCCGATTACGAGCACGAGTACGCGTACGAGCACGAATTAAAAGAACACGTAGGGCGGATAAGCGATAGCGCATCCGCCAAATACTGAATGCTTTATGTATTTGATGCCTGGGTTTGTGCACAGGCGGTATAATACTGGCTGATAAACCGCCGGTGGCTGTCAAAGGCGATTTCCGGTAAATCCGGATAGGTAAACCAATCCGCGGCATCCGCGTCATCCCCGGCGATCAGCTCGCCCTCATAGGATGTAACCAGAAAGCCCACCATCAATACCGTATCATACTGCTGGCTGTTATTGGTGGTCACACCCAGAAGGCAATCGATTTTCCCTGTCAGCCCGGTCTCTTCATGGAGTTCGCGTAAGCCGGCCTCTTCGGGGGTTTCCTGAAGCTCCATAAACCCGCCGGGCAGGCACCAGTAGCCTTTTTTGGGCTCCACGCTGCGCTTGACCAGCAGCAGCCGGTCCGCATCATCGATGGTGACGATACAGGCTGCAGGCACCGGATTCTCATAAATCGGGATGTCGCAGGCTTGGCAGAAAAGCCGCGCATGGCCGTCTACAGTTTTTTCCGCCAGGGGGTGGCCGCAGAAATGGCAGAAGCGCTTCTTTTGCATCAGTCCTCAAAATCCCCTTCAGGCCCCCGCTCCCGCTCAATGGCAGCGGCCCGCTCGGCAATTTTATCCGCTGTCCATTCAGCCGGGTCTTCCAGCCGCTCGGCCTTTCCCCCGGCATCAAAGGAGCCGGCCTCGAGTATGGCCTCAATCGCCAGGGGCGCGGTGTTGCTGCTGTTTAAGACATTGGCGATCAGGTTATAGGCAAAGTCCTCAACCGCTTTGACCATCCGCTGCCGGACGCTTCTGGCCTGGGCCAGCAGACTGTTTTCAAACGGGAGATTGAGTTTTTTGTAGTCGCCTTTTTTAAGCCCCTGGGCCTGGGCATATTCGCTCATTTTCGCCCACATCTCCTCGGTCACCCCCTCATCCTTTAGCTTGATGAAGTCTCCCGCCTCATCGAGCCGGGCGTTGCCATAGTCGTTGACTTTAAGGCCCCAGGAGATCATCTGAAGGGCGGTGGCCACATTTGCCTTGGTGGTGCGGGTCTGCCCGGCGATTTTTTTGAGCCGCTGGCTGCTGTTTCCGGATGTGCCGTGCTGGGCGCCGGATACATTGTATTTTTCGATTGCTTTGTGGATTTCTGCGGTCAGCTCCACCTGAATGCCGTCCTCACCCGCTTCAATGCCGTGGGTGGTGCCGTTGTTTAAGGCAATCCAGTCCGGAAAGATGCTGTGGGCGTTTAACCCCTGGATGAGGAAAAGGGCCTCTTCCGGCGTTGAAATGCCGGATTTTCCCTTGATTTCCCCGATTTCGGTTTCATATCCCGCCCAGTCCGGTACATAGGGGTTTAACTCGAGGCTGGCCAAAAGGTTTTCATCATCCGGCAGGTGGGATGCGTCAATGGCCACCGACGTCATCCCCGCATCAAAAATCGACGGGATTTCGGTTTTGGCGGTTTCAATGTCTTCCTTTTTTTTGATGCCGTAATGGTCGGCGTGAACGGCCACCGGTACGGTAATATTTAATTCATTACAGATGGCATCCACCTGCCGGGCGATGTTCCAATAGCTGACCGCGCAGTAGGCATTGGTGCCGCCTTCTGATTTGGCGATTTCGATGATAATGGCCGCATTGGCCCGCTGGGCGGCCTTTAATGCGCCGCGGATTACAAAATAATTCCGGCCGTTGGCCGCAAGCGCGATAGCCTTTCCTTTTCTCAGCATGGCCCGGTCGATAAATTTGCCGCTTACGATAAGCGCCCGGGAATTGGGGAAAAGTTTGACGATATTGGGAGGGCGGCCAATTTCTAAGGCTTTTTCAAACTGCTTGAATTCTGTCTGCCGGGGTTCGACCATGAGATGTCTCCTTTTTCACTTATCGATTGCCATTATTCAGATGATGCCGTATCAGATCGAATTTTCTCCAGGATGTCAAGGATGCTGGCGCGGTATTTTTCCGGGGCTTTGATCTCGCCCCAGCCTTTCTGAAATTGATACAATCCGTCATAGGCGGTATCATGAAAAGAATGAATCCGATGGGGGATATCCTGATCGGTTAGAATGGAGCCCATCAACTGGCCTTCGATGGCGTTTTCAATGGGGGCGATATGGATGTACTCGTCATTTCCGGTGTCTTTGGTTTCAGGCATTATCTTTATCCTTTTGAAATGGAGGTTAAAGAATGAAAAATATAAACGACATCAGTGAATTCAGCTGAAAATATAAGTGGGATTAATTTCATGTGTCAAGGAGAAAGGGCGGCATGCATGGTTAAACGAAAATGTATTGTCATCATTGATATGGCGTATTAAAGTGGGCTGATAATTTAGATGCGGTTTGCGGCATAATAATTGCATTCCTTTTTGCATCCATAACTTTGGTTTTATTAAAAAGAGATTATATGCAGAGTTTGACCCCGGATAAATACCCGGCGGAACCGGTTGTGATAGACACCCTGTCCGTCAAATTCATGAAAGCCTCCAAGTTTGTGCCCATTGCGCTGGATAACGGCACCCTGAAGATCGCCATGGCCCGCCCCGAGGATTTTTGGACGGTGGACGCCTTAAAGCTGGCCCTTGATATGGACGTTGAGGTGTTTGCCGGCAATGAAGGCGACATCCTGGATACGATAGAACGGCTTTACGGCGCGGGTTCCCAGTCTCTGGAGACGATTATCGAGGAGGCCGGCCGCGATGTATATGAAATCTCTGATGAGGGCGATGCGGATGCTGATCATTTGCGCGATCTGGCCTCGGAGGCCCCCATTATCCGCCTGGTCAACCGTCTGATTTTAAACGCCATTGAAGCACGCGCCAGTGATATCCATTTTGAGCCGTTTGAATCGAATTTCAAGGTCAGGTTCCGGATCGACGGGGTTCTGCATGATATTGAATCCCCCCCGAAGCGGCTTCAGGCCGCGATTATCTCGCGGGTAAAAATCATGGCCAATATGGATATCGCCGAGCGTCGGCTGCCGCAGGACGGCCGGATCAAGTTGAAGGTCTCCAGCCGGGAAATCGATTTTCGCGTCTCCACCATTCCGACCCTATTCGGTGAAAGTCTGGTGATGCGGGTGCTGGACCGGGAAATGCTGATTCTGGATCTTGAAAAAATCGGATTTCCGCAGAATTTGATGGCGGAATACATGAGGCTGATCAACCAGCCCTACGGCATGATTCTGGTGACAGGGCCCACCGGCAGCGGAAAAACATCAACGCTTTATACATCGCTTTCAAAAATCAATGCCCCGGAAAATAAAATCATCACCCTGGAAGATCCCATTGAGTATTATCTGGGCGGGGTAAACCAGATACAGGTGAACTCAAAGATCGGGCTGACCTTTGCCTATGGCCTGCGCTCCATTGTCCGCCAGGACCCGGATGTGATTCTGGTGGGCGAGATCAGGGACAAGGAAACCGCTGAAATCGCCATCCAGTCTGCCTTAACCGGGCATCTTTTATTTTCCACGCTGCATACCAATGACGCGGTCGGCGCCGTCAGTCGGCTCCTGGATATGGGGGTGGAGGGGTTTCTGCTTTCCTCGACGCTTTTGGGCATCCTGGCCCAGCGGCTGGTCCGGGTGATCTGCCCGCATTGCAGGGCAGAGACCCGGCCGGATGACAAATATATTAAGGCTATGGGCCTGTCCCCGGAGGAGGCTGAAAAAATCGTATTCTACGCCGGCCAGGGCTGTGAGGAATGCCGCTACACCGGCTATCACGGGCGCACGGCCATCTTTGAATACCTGCCGGTGGATGCGGATATTCGTCAGGAGATTTCCAACCGCTCGGATAGCGAGCGCATTAAAAATGTCGCCATGCAGAAGGGACTGACCTCGCTTCGGCAGAACGGCTGGCAGAAGGTCAAGCAAGGGGTGACCACAATATCTGAAGTACTGCGGGTAACCCTGGAAAAGTAATATGCCGCTTTATAATTACAAAGTTGCGGACAGCTCGGGCAAAGTAGTGAATGGCTCCCTTGAGGCGGCCGCGGAAAAAGAAGTGGTGGCAAGGCTTCAGGGGATGGGCTATATCCCAATACGCATCGATTTGGCCCGCACCGGGGCAAGCCGGTTAAACATCAACCTCTCAAAGGATATATCAGGTGTTTTTCAGCGGGTCACCAACCGGGACCTGATGCTTTTTACCCAGGACCTGCATGCCCTTCTCGAGGCGGGCCTGCCGGTGGATAAGGCCCTGTCCATTCTGATCAGTGTGGCCGAGAAGGAGAAGGTCCGGGACATGATCAATGCGATATTAAAAAGCGTGGAGGGCGGGAACTCCCTGTCCGAGGCCCTGGCCAAGTATCCGAGAATCTTTAACCCCCTTTATATCAATATGGTTCGGGCCGGGGAGACGGGCGGTGTGCTGCCGGCGGTGCTTGAGCGGCTTGGCGAGTTTCTTGAAAGTTCCCAGGATCTTCGCGATTATATCAAATCCGCCATGGTCTACCCCTTGTTCCTGGTGCTTGTGGGCGGGGTCTCCATCATTATTATGCTGACGTTTGTAATCCCCAAGTTTTCCGTCATCTTTTCGGACATGGGCCAGGCCATCCCGGCCTCAACCCAGGTGCTCTTAAGTATCAGCCACGGGCTGCGCGATTACTGGTGGCTGATTCTTTTGGGGCTGGTAGGACTGGTTTTGGCGGTCAGAAAATATATCCATACTGAAAAAGGACGGTATCGCGCGGATGCCTATGCGCTAAGGCTCCCGGTGGTGGCCAGGCTGGTCCGCTCAGTGGAAGTGGCCCGGTTTTCCAGGACGCTGGGGACCCTGATCAAAAGCGGCGTCCCCATCCTTCAGGCGCTTAGCCTGGTCCGTCAGATCATGACCAACCGGTTGATCGCGGATTCTTTGAAGCGGGTTTACAACCGGGTTAAAGAAGGCGACACCCTCTCCCAGCCGCTTGGCCAGGAGGCCATCTTTCCGCCGCTTGCCGTTCAGATGATCTCAGTCGGCGAGGAAACCGGAAAACTGGACCGGATGCTGCTGAAGGTCGCGGATAACTATGAAAAAACGGTGCGTAACATGATCAAGCGGCTGGTGAATCTGCTGGAGCCGGCCATGATCCTTGCCATGGGCCTGATGGTGGGCTTTATCGTCATATCCATGCTCATGGCGGTATTCAGCATGAATGAGGTGCCGTTTTAGAGGTGCTGAGGCACTGAGGGCCTGAGGCACTGAGGGCCTGAGGCAATAAGGCAATAAGGCAATAACATTTTAAAATAATTAAATTTTAATACCTAATACCCAATTAACGGAGTAAGGAGTAATGATAAAAGGAATAAAAAATAAGCGAACAGGCAATCAGCAGGGCTTTACCCTGATCGAACTCCTGATCGTCATGATCATTCTGGGGCTGCTGGCCGCTCTGGTGGCCCCGCGCATGTTCGGCAAGGTGGGCACCTCCAAGCAGAAAGCGGCAAAATCACAGATATCGCTTTTTGAAACCGCTTTGGACACATATCGGCTGGATGTGGGGAAATTTCCAAGCTCTGATCAGGGCCTGGAAGCCCTTCGGAAAAAACCCAATGACGCGGACAACTGGGACGGGCCTTATCTGCCCAAGGAGATTCCCAAGGATCCGTGGGGCAACCCATATGAATATAAATGTCCGGGCGAAAATGGCGATTATGATATCATTTCCTACGGCGCGGACGGACAACCCGGTGGAGAGGGCGAAGATGCGGATGTGGTCAACTGGAAGAGCCTGGACCAGTAGAGAAAAAAGCCATGAAAAACGGCTTTACGCTGATTGAACTGCTGGTCGTGCTGATTATTATCAGCCTGGTTTCAGCCTTTGTCGCCCCCCGCATAACCGCCCCGCTCGGCAATTTGAGCCTTAAAACCGCATCCAAAAAGATTGTGAGCGCCCTGCGGTATGCCAGAAGCCAGGCGGTCTCGGAGAATGAGGGGCGGGTGGCGATCTTTGATTTCGAATTGCGGCGATTGATGCTGTTCAAAGGCTCGGACCTGCCGCCGGCCTACCGGCCGGATGATTTGCCGGTGGAAAAAGCGGAAATGGTTTATGAGCTCCCGGAAAACACCCGGTTTGAGCAGGCTGTGTCCGGGGAGGAGAAAATCTCAGAAGGCCTTTTTCAGCTACCCTTTTTTCCAAACGGCAGCAGTGACGGGGGCGAATTAATACTTACCAATGAGGGCGGTCTGAGGTATCGCATCAAGATTGATTTTATCACCGGCCTGGCCAGCCTTGAAACTTTGGACCGGAGGGCGGATGCGACTTAACAGCCGCTGCGGCTTTACCCTCATCGAGGTCCTGGTCGCATTCATGATCCTGGCCATCTCGCTTGTGGTGGTGATGCAGCTTTTCTCCGGCGGTTTGAAAGCCGGTGCCGTATCAGCGGATTATTTTTATGGCATATTTCATGCACAGGCAAAGATGGAAGAAATTCTGGCCCGACAGGAACTGACCCCCGGCACCCGTTCCGGCGCTTTTGATGACGGCTACGAGTGGACCGCAGAAGTCACCCATGTCCCCCTGGAAACAGAAGACGGCCGGGAACTGCCGGTTTCTGAATATCAAATCGATCTTGCCGTGACGTGGGAAAAAGGCGGGCGCAAGCGGCAGTTCGAATTGGCGACCGCAGTGCTTGCCCCGCCCCCTGAAGACGGGGAAGAAAGCGGGGAGTGACAATGGGGGGCAGAGGGTTTACCCTGATTGAACTGCTCATCTCCATAACCATCATCGGGGTGCTTCTGGTGCTCGTGATGGGGGCGTTCCGGATCGGCATCAATGCCTGGGAGAAGGGCGAGGCGGATATTGAAACATACCAGCGCCAGCAGATTGTGCTTCAGCTGGTCAAGCAGCAGATAGCCTCCATGCGCCGGGCTGAAATCCGGAAAGAGAATGAGGAGCCCTATTATTTTAAGGGAAATGAATATACCGTTGAATTTATATCCGATAAGTCTGTTGTGCCGGGAAATCAATACGGCCGGGTGTTTGTCAAGTACCGGATACGGGAGGCAGATGCCGGACAGCAGGGCAAGACCCTGGAAATCCATGAGGCGGACCTGGTCACAGCTGCCGGGGCGCAATCGGTTTTTGAGCCCCGGGAAGAGGATTTTCATGTGCTTTTGGACGGTATGGCTGAAATCCGGTTTGAATACCTGGTGCCGGAAGAAGAAGCGGATACGTTTGAATGGCAGGCAGTCTGGGACCCTGAGGCAGTTGAGGCTGATATCCCCCCTGCCATTCGGCTGACGCTTCAGGCGGATGCGGAAAAGACGCCCGCTGTTCGGGCGGTGGGGCGGATCGTGCCGGAATTGCGGGACAACTAAGATGATGCAGCATTTGACATATCAGATTTTCATACTGCCGGTTCGGCGCGTTTTGATCCCCAAAAAGGGCGTTGCCCTTTTGATGGTGATCTGGATTCTGATGCTGCTTACTGTGATTGTCACTGAATTTTGTTATACCATGCGGAGCCAGACGAACATCACCCGGAATTTAAAGGAATCCACCCAAGCCTATTATGTGGCGCAGGCCGGGATCAATCGGGCTATTGCCGCGGTCATTAAAGACCAGATGGCGCCGGCGAATAACCGCAGCGAGGAAGAAGCGGCTTTGGATGACGACCAGTCCCCCGAGTGGCGGATAAATACGGAAATGCCGCCGATTGAATTCGGTCAGGGCAGCTTTACCGTCCGCATCCAGAACGAAAGCGGGCGGGTGGATCTAAACCGGGCCGGTCCGAAGATTTTGCGGGCCGTTCTTAAGGGGTTTGACCTGGACGAGGAACACAGAGACACGATTGTGGATTCCATCCTGGACTGGCGGGATGCCAATGACAGGCACCGGCCGAACGGCGCTGAAGATAAATATTATCAAAGCCTTGATCCGCCCTATGCGTGCAAGGATGCGGATTTTGATTCCGTTGCGGAGCTGCTTCTGGTAAAAGGGGTGACCCCGGAGATTTTCTACAGCGGCCTGGAGCAGATCACCACGGTGCTGCCCGCTGCCGGGGATAAAGACGGGGATGATAAAACGATAGAAGAAGACTTCGACTTCAACCGGGTAAACATCAATGCCGCAACACCGGCAATGTGGCGGCTGCTGCCCGGAATGACGCCGGAGCTTGTGGAGGCGGTGGAAGAATTCCGCAAAGAAGATGAATTCCGCTCCAAGTCCCAGTTGGTCGAGGTTCTGGGCGGCGAGGTATATGGCAAAATCGCGCCTTATATAGATTTTGATTCGCTTTCCTACTACAGCATTTCCGCTGTGGGGGGCGTGTCGGGTTCAGGCAGCCGGCAGGGTATTGAAGTAACGATTGTTCTTGATCCGGAGGCGGACAAGGGCTACCAGATCATTTCCTGGCGCGACGGTATCCGGGAGAATAATGCCGCCCTGCTTACAGCCGGGAATCATGAATCCGAGCAAAGGAGCTTTTAGAAGTGCTGTTTACTGCAGCAATAGGGATTGAGGTAAGCGATCAGCAGGTTCGTATTATCTGTCTTAAAAAACATCTGAACACCATGCGGCTGGTGGGCGCGGACAAGTGCCTCCTGGATGCGGACAGGCCATTAAACGAAAAAGTCGAGGATATATCCGGTTTTATCAACGAATTTCTTAAAACCCACCGGATTTCCGCCGCAGACATCTACATCGGCATACCGTCCGAGCGGATAATTTTCCGGGAGATCGAGCTTCCCATGGCGGTTAAGGAGAACCTGGCGGGAACGCTCGCCTATGAAATGGAAAAATACGTCCCCCTTTCCGCGGATGAGCTCTATTATGACTTCCAGATCATCGCCGAGGACAAAGCAGAGGAGATGCTTACGCTTTCCCTTGCCGTGGTGAAACGGCAAGATCTGGATGCCTATCTTCAGATTGCGGCAACCCTTGATCTTCCGGTTTCCGGTATAAGCCCCTGGGGGTCAGGTATTGCCAATTCCTTTATGCAGGGGGAAAAAGGAAACGGGGCCTCCCGGGTAGTGGCCTTTGCCGATAGGGAGCGTCTGGATATGGCGGTGATTCAGGGACAGACGCTGGTTTATACCAAAACGCTCTCAGGCGACGAAGGCGCGGAGGCTGAAAAAAGCCTAAGCGCTCAGACAAAAGCCTTGCTGGATCGATTTGGTACGCCGGATGCCCAGGCCCCTGTTTATCTGCATGCCATGGACCCGGATGAAGAGACTGTCCGAGTGCTTTCAGAAGCCGGGCCGGAGGCATATCAGGGGGTAAAGCCGGTGGGTCTTGATTTGCCTGAAAATGAATTCATCCCGGCCTATGGTCTTGCGCTTCAGGCGTTTGAGGGCGCTTCTGCCCGGATGAATCTCATGCCGGCAGAGCTCCGCAAAAAGCCAAACAAGACGCCGCTTTACATCATGTACGGACTTTTCGGCTGCCTGCTGCTGGCAGTCCTTCTGTGGGGCGGCGTATTTGTGGCCAAGCAGCAGGCCATGCTGCACCATCTGGATCGAAAGATTGCCGAGCTTGAGACCGAAACGCGCGAAGTTGAGCGCCTCCGGAAAGATATTGAGGAGCTGCAGTCCCGTATTCATCGCCTGGAGTCCCTTCGGCCCGGAAATGCGTATGTTTTGAACGTACTGATGGAGCTTACCCGGCGCATTCCCGAAAATGCATGGATCAGGGATCTTTCCATCAAAGGAAACGAGGTCAATATTTTCGGCGCTGCCGCCTCGGCTTCGGATCTGGTTCCGGCATTGGATGCCTCCCCGCTGTTTCACGGGGTGGAGTTTACCTCTTCCATCCGGAAAACAAGGGACAACCAGGAACTTTACCGGATCGGACTGCAGTTTTACCAGGAGGAATCAAAATGAGGGGGACATGCAAATAACCCGGGAACGAAAATATATTCTTATCATCGGCGCCGTCCTTCTGGCCTGCGGTCTGGTTTACCGGTTTTATCCGGCATTGTCCGGTTTTTTTTCAGTGGCGGATCAGGCGGCGGTCAAGCAGGCGCAGATTAAAAAATTCCAGTCAGAAACGGCCCGGAAAAAGAGCCTGCAAAAGCAGAAAAGTATTCTTCAGAAACGCCTGAAAAAACTTGAAGGCAGTCTTTTAAAAGGAACCACCCCGTCTTTGGCTGCGGTTGATCTCCAGGATTTTATCAAGAAAATTGCGGAGGCCCATGAGATTGAAATAAGCTCTACCCGGGTACTTAATGTGGAGACCGAAGCAGACGAAGCAAAATATGCGCTGATTCCGGTTCGTTTTTCCATCACCGCCGGGGTCCGGGAGTTTAAAAACCTGCTCTATGAAATTGAGGCCGCCCCCAGGCTTTTGATTGTTACGGATCTGTCTGTAGATACCCTTCACTCTCAGAAACCCGGTAAAATCCGGGCACATGTGACGGTTGCCGGTGTAATGCCGCACGCGCCGGAATCCGGATAAAGAGGACGCGAGGCATGAAATCATGAATTTTAAGATATGGTTCTTAAATGTTTTTCTGGCCGCATTGATTGCGGTTTCCGGTTTTCGGATCATGCACCTGTGGGAGGCGGCGCCGCAGGCCATGGTTGATGTGCCATCGCCAAAGAAAGAAAGCCGGGCAGCAGCTGATGCCAAGGAAAAGAACCGCCTGATTGAAGAGCGGGCTTATGAACTGCTGGTTCGGCAGAACCTTTTTGCTCCGGACCGGCAGGAATATGTGCCGGAAACCAATGAGGAGGAACCCGAGCCTGAACCCGAAGGCCCGAAAATTTCAGGCGAAAAAGTGGTCTTATACGGAATTATCATCACCGGCGGCCGTAAAACCGCCCTGATCAACAATCCGGGCGGCAAGCTGGGCGACGGGAAGTTTAAGTGGGTCGAAGAAGGCCAGGCGATGAGCAATCTCAAGGTGACGGCGATTCATCCGGAGGAGATTGTTTTAAATGACGGCAGTGAGGAATATCAGATTTTGTTGAGCGAGAAAAAACAGCGATCCGGCAGCCGGAAGGAAGATAAGGGCAGCGGCCCGACCGTTGTCAGCGGCGGAAGCAGCCCTCAAAAAATTCGTTCTTCATCGGCTTCATCCGGTTCGGATTCATCCCGGGAAAGCGAGGGATCTTCGGGGGATAAGTCCAGCAAAACCTCTGGCTCCGATGATTCTGACTCCGAGGATAAGTATAAACTTGTGGACACACCGTTTGGAACGCGCAGGGTAAAAGTAGAGTGAGGCCAGTTATGAAATCTGTTCCCAGAATAAAATTGTATGGCATTGTTGCGGTTTGCTTGCTCCTGTTTTTTGGCTATGGCTGTTCGGGCAAAACCCAGCCTTCCCCCGACACCGGCGCATCGGCAGCAGGTGCTCTTTCTGAAACCCCGGAGAAACCGGAGAAGCCGGAACCGGATGCAAAGAAAAAACATGCGGAAGGTCCGGAAAATCAAAATACTGAAATTCAAAAAGCGGTTGCCGCCGCATCAAAAGACAGTGATGAGGCGGCTGAAGAAGAGGGCAAGGCCTCCGGGCTGACCGACGCGGCAGCGGAGAAAGGTTCCTCCCGGTCAAATGGGGAGCAGGAAAAAGAATCCGTGCAGCCGCAAAAAGGCGAGCCGGAAGATCGGGGCGAGGAAGCTGAACAGGAAAATCAAACTGACGCGCCGGAAGGCGAAGAAGAACCTGAGGCGGAAGCATCGGAAAAAATTGTTTTAAACTTTGACAGTGCGGATCTGGTCGAGGTTATCAAAACCATTGCCGAGCTTCTTGACATTAATTATCTGCTGGATACTGATGTCAGCGGCTCAGTGACCATCCATACATCCGGGGAACTGGACCAGGCCGATCTTTTTCCGGTTTTTTACCAGATCCTTGAAGTTAACGGCCTCACCGCAGTTAAAAAGGGCAGCCTGTACCGGATTGTTCCAATAAAGGATGCCGGAAGGCTTCCCATTGCCGCAGAACTTGGAGACGGCAGGTCAACTGATGCTGCCGGCGGGCAGATGATGATTCAGCTGGTTCAGCTCGATTCCATTGCCGCATCAGAGATCACCAAGGTGCTGGAGCCCTTTGTTTCATCCAACGGCACCATGATCACC
Organism: Desulfobacterales bacterium; assembly: GCA_046543065.1. GTDB lineage: Bacteria > Desulfobacterota > Desulfobacteria > Desulfobacterales > Desulfosalsimonadaceae > M55B175. The sequence goes on from JBKHAE010000070.1 coordinate 12,837, forward strand.
CTGGAAAACGCCAATGTCCTGATGATCGTGGATCAGGCGGAGAACATGGACAAAATCCTTCGCATGGTGGATACCTTTGATACGGATATCTTCGATGAGGTCAGCTATCGGTTTTTTCCTCTTGATCATGCGGATGCCGAATCTTTATCAAAAATAATGGATCAGATGCTTAAATCCTATGGCCAGACCATTGAAGGAAGAACCAATCTTATCCCCATTACCCGCCTGAACGCGCTTCTTGTGATCAGTCCCCGCCAAAAGGTGCTTGATGAGGTGGATCGTTTTGTCAAACAGTATGATGTGCCCAGCACCAGCACAGAGAGCGGCATTTTTGTCTATTCTGTGCAAAACGGCCGGGCTGATGAAATTACGGGAATATTAAAAGAGGTGTTTACCGGCCGGACATCTAAAGAGGAAAGGGCCCGGCAGCAGACCTACCGGAATCCGCTGGCAAGGGAGGCGCAGGCGGAAAAACAGGAGGCTGAAGCCGACAGTGCGTCTTCTGAAAAAGAATCCGACGGGGACGACTCTTCAGCATCCGCTTCGGATTCAGGCGGGGCGGATGTTACCATCGGCTCGGGCTCCCTGCACGGCGAAGTCAAAATCACCGCAGATGAGGTGCGGAACAACCTCATTGTGGAGGCTACCCCGGCGGATTATCAGGTGATCAAAAATCTGCTAAAGGAGATTGATGAGCTGCCCCGCCAGGTTCTGATCGAAGTGACCATTGCGGAAGTGACACTGGACAAGAGCACGGAGCTGGGGGTGGAATGGTCTTATCTCAAGGGAGAGGAGAATTTGAGCACAAGTCTCCTGGAAGCCGACCTCGGGGACTCGGGCCTGCGCTATACCATCGGCAAGGCTGACCGCTGGACCGCGACCATGAAAGCGCTTGCCTCTAAAAATATGGTTAACATCCTGTCATCGCCCTCTATTGTGGCCTCCAACAGCGAATCGGCCCAAATCGACATTTCCACCGAAATCCCGGTGGCCAGCTCCCAGTATGAATACACATCCGGTGAAAACCCGGTGGTTTCCACCGATATCGAGTACCGGGATACCGGTGTTATGCTTAACGTCACCCCGCATATCAACAAAAACGGCATCGTCAGCATGGAGATTGCCCAGGAGGTAAGCGAGCAGGCGCAGAGCGTTCAGGTGGGCAATCTGAATTATCCGTCCTTTTTTAAGCGTTCAGCCGATACCATTCTGACTGTCGCAAGCGGACAGGCCATCGTGATCGGCGGCCTGATCCGGGAGAATCGCTCGGACGGCAGCTCAGGTGCGCCGTGGTTTATCAATCTGCCGCTTATCAAGTATCTTTTCGGCAGAACCTCCGAATCCTATGAAAAAACAGAGCTGGTGATTCTGATTTCCCCGCACGTGATTACCAGCCTTGATGATGTGGATGCGGTGACCCATGAATTCAGGAACAAAATGGGCTCCCTGTTCAAGGAAAAAAATAATGAGGCGGTTTTGCGAAAAAATTAAGCGGGCGCCATGAAATGTTTTGCAAAAATCCGGCTGCCGGGTCTTGTTTTGGTATGCCTGCTTTGGTTTTTTTTCTTATCCGCGTCTGTTCGCGCAAGCGAAGCGGATGCCTGGCAGCCGGAGCGCTCCATTTCTGCAAATCTTATTTTGTCCCGCAATATTCGCCCCTATATGGAGGCGGCCGAGGCAATCCGGGCCGCGCTCACAGAGTCCCTGAAAGCGGATATCCATGTATATGAGCTGTTTCGCTATCAGGGCAAGGCCAGAGAAACCCTGGCAAGTGAGCTGGCGGCTAAGGAGCCCGGATCGCTCTGCATAGCCATCGGCCCCGAAGCCGCAGCCTTTCTCTGGGAAGCGGTTAACCTGCCGGAGGCGATTAAACTCTATTCCATCGTACTGAACCCCGAGAATGTTTCCCCCGACATTGCTCCTGACTGCGGGGTATCTTTGAACATTCCGCCTTCAGTTCAGCTCGCCGCCATTTCCAGGAGCCTGTCCGATGCCCGCCGAATCGGAATGTTCTATGATCCGAAGAATAATGCGGAATTTTTTGCCCGGGCCGAGCGCGCTGCCGACCTGCAAGGCCTCCGCTTAGTGCCGCTTCAGGTATCCGCCAAAAAGGAAATCCCCGATGTATTTTCTGCCGCAATCCGGGAGTTAGACGCGATATGGCTTATTCCGGACCAAACGGTCGTCTCCGAGAGCATTGCCCAGTATATTATCAAGCAAAGCATATTGCAGGGGGTGCCGGTTGTGGGGTATAATCAGTTTTTTTATAACTCCGGCGCTGCCGTGGCCTTTGTGTTTGACTATGCTGAGCTGGGCCGCCAGACGGCCCGGATGGCAATAAACCGCCTGCAAACAGGCAAGTGCCGTTACCATATCCCGGATTTTGAAGTGTGGATCAATCAGTCGGTATTTAAAAAGCTTGAAATTCCGCCGCCGGTATTGGATAAACCTTTAATGGGGGGTCCATGAGGCGCCCCGGTATTCATGCAAGGCTTTTGTTCACGGCCTTTGTCGTAATCAGCGTTGCAGCTGCGGTTCTGGGAACGATCGGCATGCATATGTTCCACGAGTTTGCCAGAAACCGGTTCGAGGATCGGTTTGAATTCCTGGCCCGGTATCTGGCCTTAAATTCGGAACTGGGTATTTTGATTGACCAGCCGGCCATGTTAAACCGGCTTGCGCAGAATTTGCTGTCCGAGCGGGACGTGGCCCGGGTGGTCATCTATAATGCCGATGGGAAAAAGATGGCGGCGGCGGACCAGGAAATTGCCGGCCCGTTTTCAGAGGTTTCCGAATACGTGCGGCTGAAGTCGGCCAGTGAAGAAAGTCAGGCGTTTCACTGGTCCTTTCCCTCGGCCATGATCGCCGGGGAAGACAATGTGATCGGCCGCGTGCAGCTCACTTACAGTACGTCCCAGATCAACAGCCTGCTTAGAGCCATTACCTGGCGGTTTATTCTGCTTGCCGCGGCGATGGCGGCCGTGGGCTTGGTGGTATTTTACCTGATTTCGCGGTCCCTGGTGCTGCCGCTGACCCGGCTGGCGGAAACCGCCAGAAAAATCGGGGCCGGGGAAAGGGAGCTGCGCATGGAGCCGGGCAATTTGCCGGAGACCCAGGAAGTCTCTCTTTCCTTTAACGCCATGCTGGATTCCCTGGAGCGGAGCCGGCAGGCGGTGGAGACGGCCAACCAGGAAATGGCGCGGCAGAATCTGCTGGCGGAGATGGGGAAATTTTCCATGATGATCGCCCATGAGATCAAAAATCCCCTGGGTATTATCAAGAGCTCGTTTGATGTCATGCGAAAAGACCCGAGGGATCCGGCCAACGAAACAATAATCGGCTACATTGATGAAGAAATCAAGCGCATGAACCAGCTGATCGAGGATTTTCTGTCCTTTGCCAAGCCGGCCCAGCCTTCGTTCCGGGTGGTGGATACCAACCGGACGCTGGCAGACTGCCTGGAGCGGTTCAGCCGGCGGCCGGAAGCCGCCAGAGTCCAGATAAAAAGTGAGATTCCGGAGGGTTCCTGCATTTCCTACCTGGATCCGGATTTGTGTTTGCGGGCCATTGATAATATATTGAAAAATGCGGCTGAGGCAACCCAGGGCAGGGGCGAGATCAGAATTTGCGCCCGCTGCGGGGATGAGTCCTGGGAGGTGGCGATTATGGATGAGGGCAGCGGCATCCCCGATGATATGCTGGATAAAATATTTGATCCCTTTTTCACCACCCGGACCAAGGGCACCGGCCTGGGGCTGGCCTACAGCGCCCAGGTCGTCCAGGCACACGGGGGACGGATCAATGCAAAAAACCGGGAGTCCGGGGGCGCCTGCTTTACCATTGAATTGCCAAGGGAGCCTAAGGGGATTGGGTATTAGGTATAGGGTGTAGGGTATAGGGTGTTGGGTGTTGGGGGTTAGTGTAGGGGAAGGCTTTAGCCTTCCCGGCAGCTTAAGGCTCCATCTATCCCCTTCTCCCTCTGGGAGAAGGCCGGGATGAAGGTAAAAAAGATTACAGTGAATTGTGTTGAGACACAGGTAAAAAAGCATTATGGCCTATATCCTGGTTGTTGATGATGAAGAAAAAATGCAGCACCTGCTCTCCATCATGCTGGTCCGGCAGGGCCACAGCGTGGACCGGGCCGGCGATGGCGTGACCGCCCTGGAAATGATAAAAACCAACCCCTATGACGTGGTCATCTCGGATATCCAGATGCCCGGCATGGACGGGATGGAGCTTTTATCCGCCATAAAGGAGCTGGATATTGCCTGCCCCGTGGTATTTATTACTGCGTACGCCACGGTGGATTCAGCGGTGGACGCTATGCGGCAAGG
>JBKHAE010000071.1:0-17101 GCA_046543065.1 Desulfobacterales bacterium
TTGGTCATTGTGATTTGTTTGTTTTTTGTGATTTGTTATTTGGAAATTTCATTAAGCCGAAACCTTTTTCCCTTAGGACCTCAGTGCCTTAGTGCCTTAGGACCTCAGGACCTCAGGACCTCTTCATTTGTAAAAAGTTATTGCCAGTTGTATAAGAATGGTCTAACATGACCAATATTATATTTGTTTCTGAATGGTTATGGATTTTATTCAATAAATCGGGGTGTTCCAGCTTGCCGTGATCTTTCGGGGTTTAAAAGCGCAGTTAACCGTTAATCTCGCCTTTTTTCTGTTATTTGCCGTATTATTGACCGATTTTGTTGTTATCCGGATCATCGAGGAAAAATTGCTCCAGGAGCGGATTCAGCAGTCGCGTGAATTTTTAAAGGAGATCGGCGGCGAGGTTTTCGAAAAACATTCATCCGGCAGGATAAAGGCCGGCGCCGTAAAGAGTCCTTTGAATGCCGCCCATCCATGGATTGTTTTTGGTCTGTTTTCCTCAACCGCCGGCGAAAAGATGCGGATTGGCCGCATACCGCCGGATGCGGGTCGGGATATCGAGCAGGTCAATAAAGCAGCGTTTACTTCCAGCGAAAACCAGCGGTTTTTTATGGGCAACACCTGGGGGGTTTTCTGGAAGCAGGCTAAGTATATGGTAATTTCTGAGCCGTTTTCAGCCTCTCGGCCCACGGGTGCGGCCACCCTTGTCGTCCGCCTGGATGATATTTATGCCCATCTGCAGCAATCCCAAAAGATCATATTCTATTATTGCCTGGCCAATCTTTTTATTCTGCTTTTTATTGGTATGCTGCGGATGAATCGGATCGTTATCCGGCCCATCCGCCGGTTTATACGCTTAACCGATGATTTGCGGTCCACCGATCAATTCCCGTCCTATCCCGGAAAACGCAATTCGGAATTCGGTCAGCTCTCCAATGCCATCCATCGCATGGCCCGACGGATCGAAGAGGACAAGGAAAGAATTGAAAGCTCTTTGCATTCGCTGGAAAAGGTGCATGCGGATCTAAAGAATACCCAGCAGGAGATGATCCGCGCGGAGAAGCTGGCCTCCATCGGGCGGCTGTCTGCAGGGATTGCCCACGAAATCGGTAATCCTGTCGGGGTTGTGCTCGGTTATCTCGGCCTACTCAAACGGCAGCCGGCATTTAAGGAAAATCCCACCGGTCAGGAATATATCGAGCGGGCGGAATCCGAGATCAACCGGATTAATACCATTATTCGTCAGCTTCTTGATTTTTCGCGAACCTCTGCCTCGGAAAGACAGATTGTTTTTGTGCATGCCCTGCTGAAGGATGTTCGTCAGATGTTCTCCCATCAGCCCTTGATGGGCAAAATTTCGCTTAAAACAGACCTATCAGCCGAAAATGATAAGGTCTATGCGGACTATCAGCAGTTGAGACAAGTGCTGATCAATTTGCTTATCAATGCCGCGGATTCCATCTCTGTTTCAAGTAATTCGGATAACGGCGAAATATGGCTTCAGAGCCGGGATATCCCGAAAACAGACGAGAATGCAGTGAATCAATCCCCGAGCATCGAGCTTACCGTTTCCGATAATGGCACCGGCATCGCCCGGGAGGACATCGATAATATTTTTGACCCGTTCTATACCACCAAGGAGCCGGGCAAGGGCACCGGCCTGGGGCTTTCGGTCAGCTATATGATTATTGAGCAGTTCGGCGGTGCCATCCGGGTCAAGAGCATAGTGAATCAAGGCACCGCTTTGTCTATTTATTTGCCGGCGGCCACCACCTGATCCGGGCTAAAACAGGAACAACACACATAACGCCTATGACAGAAGATAAAAACTATCAAATTCTTGTGGTGGATGACGAGGTCAACATGCGGCATATGCTGGAGGCCCTTTTGACCGAATCCGGTTACGCCGTGGATACCGCCTCAAATGGCGCCGATGCCTTGAACCGCGTCTCCGGCAAGAGCTATCAGTTTATCTTCTGCGACGTCCGGATGCCGGAGATGGACGGCATGACTTTCTTGAAGTCCGCCCAGAACATGCTTGAAAATACCAATGTGATCATGATGTCGGCTTATGGGACCATTGACACCGCAATTGAGGCGATGAAGCTGGGTGCCTATGATTATATCTCCAAACCGTTTAAAACCGATGAGATCCTGCTGGCTTTGAAAAAGGCGGAAGAGCGGGAGCGGTTAAAGTCCGAGAACACCCGGCTTAGGCAGCAGCTAAAGGCGGTTGAGGATAGCCTTAATTTCGGAGAAATGATCGGAAAAAGCAAGGCCATGCAGGAAGTGTTCAAACTCTCCGCTAAGGTCGCCCATTATGAAACCACAGTTTTGATAACCGGCGAGAGCGGCACGGGCAAAGAATTGGTGGCCCGGGGCATCCATTTTCATGGAAAAAGAAGTAAATATGATTTAATTCCGGTAAATTGCGGTGGAATACCTGAAGCATTACTTGAAAGTGAGCTGTTCGGCTACAAAAAGGGGGCGTTTACCGGTGCGGACAAGGACACCAAGGGGCTTTTTGAGGCGGCTTCCGGCGGGACCATTTTTTTGGACGAGGTCGGCGATTTGCCCTTGTCGCTCCAGGTCAAATTGCTGCGGGTATTGCAGGATAATCAGATTCGGCCGGTGGGGGATACCAAGTCCAAAGAGATTGACGTGCGGGTGATTGCCGCCACATCCAGGAATCTGGCTGAAGAGGTTGCGGCCGGCCGGTTTCGGGAGGATTTGTTCTACCGGCTAAATGTCATGCCGATTCGGCTGCCGCCGCTGGTTGAGCGCTCAGAAGACATCCCCCTGCTGTGCCGGCACTTCATAGACCGGTACAATCGAAAATTCGGCAAATCCGTTGAGCACCTGTCATCCGCTGCCATGAATCTGTTTTTAGAGCACCGATGGCCGGGTAATGTCAGGGAGTTGGAAAATATTATTGAGCGGGCGGTGGTGCTTGCTGAAGGCTCGGTGATCGAGCCGGATCTGCTGCCGCCTGAGATCACCGGCAAGGCTAACAGCTCAAGCATTGATATTTTTCAGGGCTATTCCTTAAAGGCGGGAAAGGTGATTCTTGAAAAAAATATGATTCAGCGGGCGCTTGAAGCAACCGGCGGCAATCGCACCCAAGCGGCTAAACTGCTTGAAATCAGCCACCCGTCGCTGCTGCAGAAAATAAAAGCCTATGGGCTTTCTTCTTAATCGCAGCCGAAGCTCTTAAAACACCTGGCGGCATCACCGGCAGGGTATATAAAAGCGGCGAATGTTTTTTCGCCGCTTTCATTTTTACAGATGAAACGAGGTTAATTTTTTTGTCCCTGATTAATGGCTTCCCGCAATTTGCCGGAGCACTTAAAAGTGACGACATTGCGGGCATCCAGCAGCAGATCCTCCCCTGTCGCGGGGTTTCGGCCGCGGCGGGTGGATTTTTGCTTCACACAGAATTTGCCGAATCCGGAAACCAGCACATCTTCTTCGGATTCAAGGCTTCGCTTGATAATTTCAAGGAGATTTTCAACGATATCCACTGATTTTTTCTTTGTAAAGCCTAGGTCGTTTACCCGTTCCACAATATTATTCTTTGTCAGTGCCATTATGCCTCCTGGTCAGAGCTGGGTATCTTTGTTTGTTGATTCTCTTCTTTGCTCGCATCAGAATCATCTGCTTCCGTGCGCTCATTTGCTTCCGGATAATACTGTTTGACGACCCTCACAATTTTATCAATTCTGGATGCGATTTTTTCTATTTCCGTTTTCAGTTGTGCTTCATCGGGTTGTCCCATTAAATCTATAACTTCCTGAAATAACTTTTAATTGTAATGGATAAAACGAATATTATTAATATTATTAAAAATACCTGTAAGGCTCGGGGGTGTCAAGTCATTTTTTCAATTTATCAAAAGGGTTGGAACGTTTCCGCGCATCAAAGCAGAGTTTCCGCTAACGGAAAATTTTTGACCTAAAAAAATATAGAAATTCAGATTTTAAAAATTTAAAACGCTCAATTTAGGTTTGATTAAGGGTTGAGAAGTTTTTCGGGTTCAACTAAAAAGGGGGAGCCTTAAAACAGGCTCCCCGTTTAACCGGCTTTTATGGAGCCGACGAGCGGACTTGAACCGCTGGCCTGCTGATTACGAATCAGCTGCTCTACCAACTGAGCTACGTCGGCCGAAATATCGGTTTCCAATTAACACGCTATTGACAGACCGTCAAGCGATTTTAAAATAACAGGCAACAGCGAAATTTCAGCAAATATCATGTTTAAGCCAATGTCTAACGCATATTTAAGCCCTTTGATTGAAAGCATTAAAGCCGGCAGCCGACTGGCCTGCACAAATGCGTCCGGTACAGAGCGGGCCTTTATTACGGCGGAAGTGGCCAGAACCATCTCCAGGCCCATTTGTATGGTCCTGCCCACGCGCAAAGCCTGTGATCGGATGGCTGCGGATATTCAGTTTTTTTTGGGCGCAGACAGCCGGGATGTCTTTATCTTTCCGCCGTATAATATCCTGCCGTTCAAGCAAATCGCCTATCATAATGAAACCGCGGCCCAGCGCATTCATTTGCTGTACCGACTGGCTTCCGGTAACGCGGCATCGACGATTATCCTGCTGCCGGCTGAAACCCTGCTGCAGCGGCTGATTCCCAAATCCATACTCAATGACTATGCGGAACTGTTAATGGCCGGAGAAGAGATCGACCGGGACAGCCTGATTACGCATCTGCACGCCGGCGGCTACAATCATACCGCCCTGGTTGAGGAACCCGGGGAATATGCCGTCCGGGGCGGGATCATTGATATTTTTTCCCCTATGTATGCCGAGCCCCTGCGCATGGAATTGTTTGGCGATCTGGTCGATGGCCTGCGGTTTTTTTCACCAGGCACCCAGCGAAAAACCGGAACCGCCGAGGAAGCGGTGATCCTGCCGGCCAGAGAGGCGGTGCTAAAGAAGCAATGGCTGGATGAAATGATTCAGCGGGTCCGGGACCATGGCCCGGATCTTGGGCTTTCCGGGGAACAGGTTAACCGGTTTATCGGCCGGATTCGCGCAGAAGGGGTGTTTAACGGACTGGAAAGCCTCTTGCCGCTCCTGTATTCAAGGCTTGATACGCTTTTTGCGTATGTACCGGAAAATGCCTTATGGATACAAAGTGATGCCGGGGAGATTGAAAAAGCAGCCACTAATGCGGAGAATGTGGCTGCCAGAAACTATCTGCAGGCAAAAGAGGAAAATCGCCTTTGTGTGGACCCTGACAACCTTTATGACAGCTGGACCAACGTGGCATCAAACCTTATCAATCGGGTTGGTCTGGATTATCAGGCCCTGCCCGCTGCTTCAACCGATTTGCCCGAAGACGGCAGTTTCCCGGTAAATGCGGCGGATAATACCGATCTCACCGCCCGGCTGAACAGTGGTCAAAAAGACGGGCATATGCTTCAGCCCCTTACGGAATGGATTGAAACCCATCGTTCGGCCGGATATCTGACGCTTTTGGTCTGCACGACAGAATCCCAGGCCAAAAGGCTCCAGGAATTGCTCGCCCCCTATGGGGTGTCGCCCCGGATTTCAGAAGCCGCCGACCTGTCGCGCCTGCAAAAAGGCCAGGCCTATATTTATCCAGGCCAGTTGAGCACCGGTTTTGTCTGGCCGGCGGCGGGGCTTGCCATTATCACGGAATCCGAAATATTCGGCGAGCGAATGGGGCGCCGGCGGCGGAGAAAAGGCCGGGAAAAAGTCCAGACCGAGCTGCTTGATTTTGGTGAATTAAATATCGATGACCTGGTGGTCCATATTGAGCATGGCATCGGCCAATATAAAGGCTTAATCAAACTCTCGGTCGAGCGGATCACCAGCGATTTTTTGCAGATCCGCTACAAAGGCGGGGATAAGCTCTATCTGCCGGTGGATCGCATGGATATGGTCCAGAAATATATGGGGGTTGAAGGCATTGAACCAGCCATTGACAAGCTCGGGGGCAAATCCTGGCAAAAGTCCAGGGCCAAGGCCAAGGAATCTGTTGAAAAAATCGCCAATGAGCTTCTAGAACTCTATGCCTCCCGCCGGGCCAGAAATGGCTATGCATTCAGCCCGCCGGACAGCTATTACAAGGATTTTGAGGCGGGTTTTCCCTATGAGGAGACCTCGGATCAGCTGAAAGCCATTGATGATGTGATAGCCGATATGGAGCATTCCAGGCCTATGGATCGGCTGATTTGCGGGGATGTCGGATACGGAAAAACCGAAGTCGCCCTGCGGGCCGCTTTTAAGGCGGTCAATGAGGGAAAGCAGGTTGCCTTGCTGGTTCCCACCACTTTGCTGGCGGAGCAGCATTACGTGACCTTTTCCGAGCGCTTTGCCCGGTATCCGGTCAACATTGAGTGCCTGAGCCGATTCCGGTCCCGGAAAAAGCAGGCAGAGATTGTCAACCATCTGAAAAAGGGAACGGCGGATATCGTTATCGGCACCCACAGGCTCCTGCAGAAGGATATCGAGTTCAAGGATATGGGCCTGATGGTAATTGATGAGGAGCAGCGCTTCGGGGTCACGCACAAGGAGAAGCTTAAAAAAATAAGAAGTACGGTGGATGTATTATCCATGACCGCTACCCCCATTCCCCGCACTTTGCACATGTCCTTGATGGGGGTTCGCGATATCAGCGTCATCCAGACGCCGCCAGAACTCAGGCGGCCGATCATCTCATATATATCCGAATTTGATCCCATGGTCATCACCGAGGCCATCCGCAAGGAGCTGGAACGGGGCGGCCAGATTTTTTTTGTCCACAATAACATCAATACCATCTGGAACATGGCCAAATATCTCCAGGATCTGGTGCCGGAGGTGCGATTGGGCGTGGCCCACGGCCGTTTGGAGGAGGATGCCCTGGAGCGGGTGATGTATCAGTTTATGAGCAAGGAAATCGATATGTTGGTCTGTACCACGATTGTGGAGTCCGGCCTGGATATACCGAACGCCAATACCATGCTCATTAACCGGGCTGACCGGTTCGGACTGGCCCAGATCTACCAGCTGCGCGGCCGCGTAGGCCGCTCCAATGAGCAGGCCTATGCGTATATGTTTGTGCCCAAAGAAGCTGCACTGACCCGGGATGCGCAGAAACGCCTCAAGGTTTTAATGGAGCACAGCGATCTGGGCGCGGGATTTCAGATTGCCATGAACGATTTAAAAATCCGCGGCGGCGGTGCGGCGCTGGGGGTTGAGCAGTCCGGCCATATTGCCGCGGTCGGCTATGACATGTTCCTGCGTCTGCTGGAGGAATCCGTAAGCCGGCTGAAGGGCGAAACCGTGGTGGAAAAGCTTGAGCCGGAGATCAATGTGCCCATGTCGGTCTATATTCCGGAAGACTATGTACCGGATATCGACCAGCGGATGTCAATATATCGGCGGCTGGCCAAAATGACCGAGTTAAGGGAAATCTCTGACATTAAGGCAGAGCTTGTCGACCGCTATGGGCCGCTGCCGGAACCCGCACAGAATCTGCTTTTAAAAATTATGCTCCGGATTCTTGCCATCAAGGCCGGGGTTAAAAAACTGGATCTGGCGGACAGCCTCATGGTGCTGGCCTTTTCCGAGACTCACCAGCAGCATCCGTTCGGCATACTGGAGATGATTGATAAATCCCCGGATCAATATGTGTTTACGCCGGAGCAGACGCTTAAAGTGCAGATGCCCGCGGCGAATCCATCCCAGCTCATGGCCCGCGCCAAAAACACCTTGATGGAAATCGCAAAGCATGTTAATTACTAGTAATTTTAACCTAAATTGAACCAGATCACTTAAAGAGAGTATCTATGCAGGCACTATCCCCCGTAAGACCCTTTTTTATCATCAGTTTTATTTTGCTTACGATGAATTTCGCCGCGTCCGCCACGGTTTCGGCCGCTGAAACCGTGGACCGCATTGTCGCCATCGTCAATGAGGACATTATCCGACTAAAAGAGCTCAATGAGGCTTTTGAGCCCCTGGCAGAGCAGGTTTACGCCAAGGACTACGCCGAGTCCAAAGAACAGGAAATCCTGTATGAAAAGCGCATGGAGGTGTTAAACCAGCTGATCGATGAGGCTCTGGCGGATCAGGTGATCCAGGAAAAAGACATCACCGTGTCATCCCAGGAAATCGATAATGCCATCGAGCAGATCAAATCAATGAATCATTCTACGGATGAGCAACTTCAGCAATATTTAAATATGAACGGAATGGATATGGCGGCTTACCGGGAAAAGATTCGCCAGCAGATCCTCCGGAGCAAGCTGGTTGACCGTGAGGTTAAGTCCAGCATCGTGATTACGGAATCCGACATCCGCGAATACTATGAGAACCATCCGGAAAAGTATAAGGGAAAACCGGCCTATCATCTGAAAAACATATTTGTTTCATATGAAGGGGATAAGAGCGGGAGTGCCCCGGCTCCGGGCAGAGAGAAAATTTCCGACGCCATGGCCGCAATAAATGAGGGCCAGGCATTTGAAGAAGTGGCAAGAACATACTCCGAAGCCAGCAATGCCTCGGACGGTGGGGATCTGGGAAATTTTGCCCTGAGCGATTTACAGACAGACCTGCAGCCGGTCATTAAGGATTTGGAACCCGGCCAGGCCTCGCCGGTTGTGGAAACCGAACGCGGATTCCAGATTTTTTATCTGGCGGACATCGTTCACCCGGGGGATAAGCCTTTCGAAGAGGTTGCCGGTGAGATTCGCAATCTTCTCTATGAGCAGGCCGTGGACAGGAAATTCAACGAATGGCTGGATTCGCTGCGGGCCGAGTCAGACATTAAAATTATCCGTTAACCCCTTTAAGAATTGTGTTTTGCCGGTATATGGCATATGGTGGGACTACTTTAAGCAACAAATTTTAATGATTTAGGGGCCAATATTGAATGAAAACCGCTTCAAATCTTGCTTGAGGCCGGTTTCGTTCGGCGGGTATGTAAGGGCGATCCGGATCCGGAAAGGGATCAAACTGCAGACGATTGCCGATGATATCGGAATCAGTCTGCATCAGCTATATCTAATTGAAACCGAGGATCATGATGAACTTCCGAATGCGGATTTCGTCAAAGAGGTGCTCAGATCCTATGCGAACTACATAGAGATTGATGCGGATGACCTGATTGATCGTTATGAAATCAACCGATCCGCTGTTTTGCCGTCGCGCCGGTCTGTGAAAGGCAAAGAGCACACCGGGGTGATGAGCATGCTTCCCCGGATGTTTCTGGCGCTGGCTGTAGTCCTTGCGATGGGGGGACTTTTGTCCGCATCTGCCTATTACGGCTGGCAGTCCCTGTTTGACCGGAAGAATCAATCTGAAGCCGCATCACCGCATGAAGCATCTGCTGCGCCAAACCGGGGAGGCCCTGTGTCGGAAAGCCTCGTGCTGACCATTGATGCCACCGAAAAAACCTGGATCAAGATTAATATTGATGGCGAGGAGCCATTGGAATATCTCCTGCGGCCCAAGGATCATGTGGAGCTCGAAGCCGGCAGCCACTACCATATGCTTATCGGCAATGCCGGGGGGCTTGAGATGAAATTAAACGGAGAGCCCGTCAGGATCAACGGAAAGAGCGGTCAAGTGGTGACTCTGGAGCTGCCCCGTCCAAAAACGGATCGCATCAAAAATAATGCTGAGTGAACGCAACAAAATACTGATCGAGACCATTAAGCGGCTGCTTCGGCGCGGCTCCGAAGCCCGGCTGAAAAAAATTATCAGTAAGATCCATGCGGCGGATCTCTCCGCTGTTTTCCCCTCGCTTTCCGCCTACAACCAGCGAAACCTTTTTAAATTAATTGATGATCAGGAAAAACGCGGGGTTATCCTGAGCGAACTCGACGAGGATATCATCCTCACGCTGATCGATAACCTGAGCGTTGATGAATTGGTCAAAATCCTCGAATATATGCCTTCTGATGACGGCGGCGCCCTGATTCGTCTGCTGTCCGCGGATAAGGCGGATGCGGTTATCGAACGGATGAAAAAAGAGGGTGCAGAGGACGTTGAAGGCCTTCTGCAGTATGAGGATGATACGGCCGGGGCCATAATGATCCCGGATTTCATCGCATTAAACGAAGAGATGACCGCCAAAGAAGTTATAGAACTGCTTCAGACGAAAGAATACAAAGATATTGAGATGCCCTTCTATATCTATGTGGTGGATGAGGGCAATCATCTGGTGGGAGTCTGTTCACTGCGGCAGCTGGTTGTGGTGCCGGCGGAGACGCCGCTCAAGCAATTCATGTCCACAGACGTGATTTCTGTGCGGGCGGACATGGATCAGGAAGAGGTGGCAAAGATTGTGGCCCGTTACAATTTTCTGGCTGTGCCGGTCGTGAATGAAGATCAGCAGATGGTGGGTATTGTAACGGTTGATGACGTAATCGACGTATTCCGGGAAGAGGCCACCGAGGACATACTGAAAATGGCCGGTGTCGGCGAGGAGTTTGTGGAGACCAAATCCGTCCTCCGCAGCACGCGGATCCGGCTGCCCTGGTTGTTTGCAAGTTTTGTGGGCGGGATTATCGCGGTATTTATTATCGGTCATTTTGAGGAAAGTTTAAGGGAAGTCGCCTATCTGGCCGCGTTTATACCGGTTATCATGGGCATGGGCGGAAATATCGGGATTCAATCCTCGACTATTGTGGTTCGCGGTATTGCCACCGGCCGGATTAATATCCGGCATTTGTGGCAGGTGGTATCCAAGGAGCTCCTGGTGGGACTGATTCTCGGGGGCGTGTATGGTCTGCTTCTGGCCACCCTGGCCCATCTTCATTACGACGCCGGGTTGGTTGCCGTTTCCGTGGGTGCCGGAGTTGCCTCGTCAATGGCCATTGCCGCACTGGTGGGCTCACTTTTGCCGATGATTTTTGCCCGGTTTGACGTTGACCCGGCGGTTGCCACCGGCCCCTTTGTCACCACCTCCATTGATATCCTGAGCGTTTTTTTCTATTTCCAGCTTGCCACGTTTTTTCTCGGTCTTTAATTCATGTCCACCATATCCACTTCCGGTATTCTGCTCCGCCGTATCGAATACGGGGAGCATGACCTGATTGTTACCCTGCTGACCCTGGATTACGGCAAGATTACCATGATGGCCAAATATGCCAGAAAAAGCAAAAAACGCTTCCCTGGGACACTGGAGCTTTTCTCGGAGATGACACTTGTCGCTTCCCTACCCCGGAAAGGGGGGCTTCCGGTGATTAAAGAAGCCTCGCTTAAACAGCCGTTTGCCAGCATCCGGGAAAACCCCCTGAAGACCGCGTATGCCAGTTACTGGACCGAATTGGTATTTGCCTGGCTGGAAGAGGGAAGGCCCCAGACGAAAATCTATCAGTTGCTCAGATACAGCTTAAAGGCCCTGGATGCCGGCGAGCAGCCGGGCGTCACCAGCATTGTATTTCAACTCTATTTTCTGAGATTCTCCGGCCTCTCCCCGAATTTAAGGCAGTGCAGCCGCTGCCGGAAGGATTTGGAAAAACTCCGGGACGACCGGTTTGGCTTTGATCTTGCTAAGGGCGGGCTGGTATGTCAAGGATGTTTGTCGGATCAACCGCTGCGGCACCCGCTTTCCCGGGGAACTGTCAAGCAACTCCTCTGGATTCAGGCCAGTCGTCCGGGAAATGCCGGCCGGCTTAAATTTACGGATTTGGCGGTTAAAGAGGGGCTGTCGTTGTTGGAGGCCTTTGCCCCCTATCATCTGGGCCGGGAGCCTAAAAGCCTTAAGTTTTTGAATCAAATGCGCACCGTGAAATTCTGAACCGGTAATGGCTGCAACCATTCAGGACATACTCGAAAATGAATCCATCCGGGCCTCCGCTCCGTGCCGGGTGGATATGGGGGGAACGCTTGATATCAGCAGTTTTTATTACCCTCTGGCCTATCTTGGCCCCTGCACGGTTAATATTGCGGTCAACCTGCGGACCGCTGTGCAGCTTAGCCCGCATCAGGACGGGTATGTCCGGATTTCCTCCCGGGGTTTTGAAAGTGCTGAATACAGGATTGATCAGCTGCCGTTTGCCCATCCCATGGGGCTGATGTTTGCCATTGCCGCTTATTATCGGATAGACGGCATTCATATCCAAATCGATTCCGCATCTCCGCCCCAAAGCGCGCTGGGCGGTTCCTCGGTGGCGGCAGTGGCCATGATCGGCGCTTATCAGAAACTGTTCGCGAAAATGGGACAGCAGACCCTGCCAAAAGATCAAATAGCGCTTCTGGCCCATGCCATTGAACAGAGCATTGCCGGGGTCCCCTGCGGACTTCAGGATCAGCTGGCTGCGGTATACGGCGGAGTGCATGCCTGGTCCTGGGGAAGCCGGGCAGGGCGCCCGGTTTATATGCGGAAACCGCTGGTTCCTGCGGCAACGCATTCATTGCTTGACAAATCCCTTCTGCTGGCCTATTGCGGAATACCTCACGTTTCAAAAGATATTAACAGCCGATGGGTTAACGGCTTTCTTGCCGGCCATACCCGCAGGGAATGGGTGGAAATTGCCGGGTGCACGAGAGAATTCGCCACGACCATTGAAAATTTGGATTATGATGCGGCTCTTTACTGGATGAATCGGGAGACAGATATTCGGTGTCAGCTCACCCCGGATGTGCTGGATGAGACCGGCGGCCGACTGGTTGCTGCTGCACGGGAGACCGGGTGCGGGGCCAGATTCTGCGGCGCCGGGGGCGGCGGCTGTCTCTGGGCGATCGGGGATCCGGATAATATTCAGGCGCTGCATGGCAGGTGGTCTGATATTTTGGATGCTGTGCCGGATGGCCGGCTTTTGGACGCATCAATTGATGCGGACGGGTTGATGTAAAAGACCGCTTAACCGTTAATTGATATACACAGGTGGTATCCGCAGATGAAGTTTCAGGACGTGATCCTTTCTCTACAGAATTTCTGGGCGCAGAAAGGCTGTATCATTGAACAGCCCTATGATCTTGAAGTGGGGGCCGGTACCTTCCATCCGGCAACGCTTTTAAAGGCCCTGGGGCCGGAACCCTGGAAAGTGGCCTATGTACAGCCGTCCCGGCGGCCCACAGACGGCCGTTACGGTGAAAATCCCTATCGGCTTCAGCATTATTATCAGTTCCAGGTGATTCTTAAGCCTTCACCGCTGGATGTGCAGACCCAGTTTCTGCAAAGTCTCAAAAAACTGGGCATCGATGCGCTGGAACACGATATCCGGTTTATTGAGGATGACTGGGAATCTCCGACCCTGGGTGCCGCCGGCCTGGGCTGGGAGGTTTGGCTGGACGGGATGGAGATCACCCAGTTCACCTATTTTCAGATGACCGGAAGCATTGAGGTCCATCCGGTATCTGTGGAAATTACCTATGGTCTGGAGCGGATCTGCATGTACCTGCAGGGGGTGGACAATGTGTTTGACCTGAAATGGAATGATCGTTTGAATTACGGGGATATCCATCATCGGGAGGAGGTGGAGCAGTCCACGTATAATTTTGAAGCTGCGGATGTTGAGATGCTGTTTGACTTTTTCAGTAAATTTGAAGCCGAATCCACCCGCATTATCGCGGATGGTCTGGTGGTGCCGGCGTATGAATACTGCCTTAAATGCTCGCATGTCTTTAATCTTCTCGATGCCCGCGGCGCCATCAGTGTGACCGAGCGAACCGGCTACATCGCCCGCATCCGACAGCTGGCCCGGAAGTGTTCCGAGGCCTACATCCGTCAGCGCGAAGCCATGGGACATCCCTTGATGGGTTAGGTTTTAGGTGTTGGGTATTGGGTATTGGATGTTGGGGATAGACAATTTAGATTAACATGAGGAAATGATGGCTCAGCTATTGGTGGAAATCGGAACCGAAGAACTCCCGGCCGGCTATATCAGGCCGGCCTTGAAAGCATTTTCTGCTAGTTTGCTTCAGTATCTGGATCAGAACCAGGTGGCGCGGGGAGAGGCTCAAGTGTTCGGCACCCCGCGGCGGCTTGCGGTCATGATCGATGATGTGGCGGACCGGCAGACGCCCCAGACCCAGGAAATCATGGGGCCGCCGGCAAAAGTGGCATTTGATGAAAGCGGCACGCCGACAGTAGCGGCGAAAAAGTTTGCCGAAAAAAACGGCGTCCCGCTCGACCGGCTCTCGGTCAGGGAGACGGAGAAGGGGCGATACGTGGTGGCACGAAAAACCGACCCGGCCCGGGCCACAAAAACGATGCTGAAAAATTCACTGGCCGGCCTTGTCCTGGCCATTCCGTTTCCAAAGACCATGCGGTGGTCGAATTTGAATATCTTCTTCGCCCGACCCATTCACTCTTTGCTGGCTCTTCTTGGCAATCAGGTCATATCGTTTACGGTGGGCGAGATCAAAAGCAATCGCTATACCTTCGGGCACCGGTTTCTGTATCCCAAAAAAATCAAGCTCTCCGATGCCGCAGCGTATCTGCCGGCATTAAAAGATGCGTGGGTAATCGCCGATATTAAAGCGCGCCGGGTCCAAATGGAACAGCAGATGGCGGAGGCGGTCAAACCGGTGGGCGGCTCCGTGCTGCCGGATGCGGAACTGGTGGATATTGTCACGAACCTGATCGAATATCCGGCCACGGTTTTGGGCGCCTTTGATGAGCGGTTTCTGGAGATTCCGCGTGAAGTCCTGATCACCGCCATGCGCGAGCATCAGCGCTATTTTGCGGTGGTGGATAAAGAGAATCGGGTCATGCCCTGTTTTCTGGCTGTCAACAATACCCTGGCCAAAGACATGGACCTGGTCAAGCGCGGCCATGAGCGGGTGCTTAAAGCCAGACTGGAGGATGCCCGGTTCTTTTTTAAAACGGACTTAAATGTCTCCCCTGATGAGATGACCGAAAAGCTAAAGCACGTGCTGTTTCAGGCGGATCTGGGCTCTGTGTTTGACAAGGTGAGCCGGGTCAGAAGCGTTGCCGAAAAGATAGCCGCTCACCTGGCCCTGGCGCCGGAGACCGCAAAGCAGCTGGACCGGGCGGCCTGGCTATCCAAGGCCGACCTGGTCTCCCAGATGGTAAACGAATTTCCCAAACTCCAGGGGGTGATGGGCCGCATTTATGCCCGGGCTGCCGGTGAAGAAAAACTTTGCGCCCAGGCTATAGAAGAGCACTACCGGCCCGTATATTCCGGCGGCCAGCTCCCGGAAACCATTCCCGGCAGTGTTTTAAGCATTTCTGAAAAGATTGATACCATCTGCGGATGTTTTTTGATCGGGCTGATCCCCTCGGGCGCTTCTGACCCCTATGCGCTCAGGCGGCAAAGTATCGGGCTCTTGCAGATTATCCTGGCAAATGGCTTTGCCCTGGCTTTAAATGAGCTGATCGCGATGAGCCTTGCCACGTTTAAGGATATAAAGCCCCATAAGTCTTTTGAGGAAGCTGCCGGGCAGGCAGAATCATTTTTGATGAACCGCCTGGCGCATATATTGGAATCCGAAGGGATTTCCAAGGATGCCGTGGCAGCCGTCCTTTCGGTCTCTCAATCCGATGAGCTGCCGGTTGTTGCCGAGAAGGCCCGCTCGCTTCAGCGGCTTAAAAACGAGCCGGAATTTGATACCCTGGCGACCGGCTTTAAGCGCGTGGTGAACATCATCCGAAAGGCGGACCCCGCGGACACGGCAAATGAAACAGTGGAGCCTTCGCTTTTTGAGTATCCGGCGGAAAACGCCCTGTTTGATAAGTTTACGGCCATTCAGGAAGAGGTCAGGCAAATGCTGGCGGAGAGGCGGATTGACCAGGCATTTACTGCGGTTGCCGCGCTGCGCAGTCCGGTGGACCAATTTTTTGACGATGTGCTGGTAATGAGCGATAATGCCGGGCTGCGGCAAAACCGATTGGCACTGTTAAGCCGGATATCCCGGTTATTTGCGTTACTGGCGGATTTTTCGAAAATTTCAACCTAAATGGAGGAGTGTTTTTATGGCCGGCTATGATCCGGAAAAGGACAAATGTATTAAGCAATGGAAAAACGAGGAAACCGGTCTTCGGATATCCATCAATCAATACGGGGAAAGTGAGCCCAAGCTGCAAATCGGGCCCCGGATTTTAATGAAAAAAGACGGCACCGAAGGCCGTCCGGCTAAAGCGGGCCGCCTCTCCATTGAGGATGTGATGTGGCTCTATGACATAATTGATGAAGTAAAGGATGAACTGGCCGGCCTGGTGGATCCGAATAAATAGCCGCCTGCCCGCCGCCATTTTTTAAGGCCGTCAATGCATGGAAAAAACAGATGGGCTCATAAAGCCGCTTCGCCCCCCTGCCGGACTGGAACCAGGCTTTTCTGTGCTGATGGTCAGCCATCCTGCTGACATTGCAGCCATCCCAAAATTCCTGAATCTTAAAGCAGAAGCCAGCCATCGGGTCCTGATGAGCCGGCTCTATATACTGGGCGATCTCGCGGTGATCGGCCCTTTCATGGGCGCCCCCTATGCGGTGGCGCTGCTTGAAAACCTGATCGCCTGGGGGGCCGGAGAAATCATATATTATGGATGGGCCGGCGCACTGTCGTCTGTGCTTGGCATCGGCGATGTGATTATCCCCACCCGCGCGCTGGTTGATGAGGGTACGACAAGGTGTTATTTTAATGATAACACGGCGGCTTCTTTTCCGGACACCGGGCTTCAGGAAATGCTGCAGTTCCGCTTGGATGTGAGCCCGGCAGCGATCCACAGTGGCGTCATATGGACCACTGATGCGCTTTTTAATGAAACGCCCGAAAAAATAGCGCACTATCAGGCCCAGGGGGCACTTGCGGTGGAAATGGAAGCCTCCGCATTGTTTTCGGTCTCCGGATACCGTTCGATTCCTATCGGCTGCTTACTTGTGATATCTGATGACCTGTCCCACGGGGATTGGCAGCCGGGTTTCTCAGAAAAACGGTTTAAACGCACCCGGCATCGGATTTGTTCATTGCTGCCAGAAATTCTTATGACGAAAGGGGACCTGTAATGGCCGGCAGTGTTGATCCAAAAACCAAAGAGCGGGCGGCATATTTGCAGAAAGAGCTGCACCGGCACAATTACCGGTATTTTGTTCTGGATGATCCGGAAATCTCGGATGCCGAATATGACCGGATGATGCAGGAACTCATTTCGCTTGAAAATACCTATCC
>JBKHAE010000072.1:0-17005 GCA_046543065.1 Desulfobacterales bacterium
AAACAGGCAAGGAACTCGTTGAGAGGGCCGATCACAAGATAGACATGAGCCTGGGCTGGCGGTACCCGTCATACGGTATCTCGGCTTTTCTGGAAGGTCAATATCTGGATCGAGGGTTGCGGCCGGATATTTGTCAGCACGGAAAGACTACAGAAAATTGTCCCAGCGGGCGTGAGCCTCTTTAAATATCATATGGGCAATACCTACATGCGCAGGGACTGGCTTTACTTTAAAGGTGATAATGGATTTAAAATCGCACCAGAAGGCGCCCGGGTGCTCATAAAAAAAAGAAACCGGAAACAAGTAGGAGGAAAGCATGAAAAAAGCGCTGATTATTTACGGTACGACAACCGGTAATACCGAGATGATGGCCGAGACTATCAAAAAGGAAATGGAGGCCGCCGGCGTGGAAACAGAACTCATGGAGGTGACGGACGCATCGGTTGAGGACCTGTCCGGTGAGCAGGATGTGCTGCTTTTGGGATGCCCGGCTTATGGTGATGAGGAAGTTGAGCTTCAGGAGGACTTTGCGCAATTTTATGAGAAGGTTGACGGATGCGGGCTCGACGGTGCCAATTATGCTGTTTTTGCGCCGGGCGACAGTTCTTATACACATTTTTGCGGGTCCGTGGACATGCTTGAGGAAAAAATGGAGAGCATGGGAGGCAATAAAGTGGCGGTGGGTCTTAAAATCGACGGAGACCCGTCGGATGAAAACGAGGCCATCACTGCATGGGCCATGGGAATCGCCTTTCGGATGTAAAGGCAAAAAAAGGGGTCCTACTTAAACTCGGTGCGCTTCTTTGAAGAGAGATGATAGTAAAACATTATTTCATGTTGTTGTTAGCGTTTATAGCTTTAGCCGGCTGCATGTTGTCTACAAACCCTCCCAAGGAATTGAACAAGTCAAAACTCAGTGGTACCGTTTACGCATCCAGGGTTTTTAAAGTGGATGCCTCTGTAAGCTTGGAGCGTCATCCCGGGGAAAGAGAATACTGGGAGTACCCGGCAGGGGTTCACATGCAGCTGGGCAATGACCATGAGGCAGCAAATGATCCGGAACTGCGTAGCCGGTTAAGATCGCCTTAAAAGCCCCATCCTCCGGGTGGGGTGATAGGTATTGGCTAAGCCGATTCCGGATGGATATGGCTGAAAAGGCCGCCCACTGCTATCCTTACGACGAGTTGTTGCCACAACACCGAAACGTAAGGGGGAAGCAGTGAGCAGATTCCGTAAGTTGTCACATACAATATGGCATTGTCGGTACCATATTGTATGGGTTCGAAAGTATCGGTATCGGATTTTAACCGGGGCGGTAAAAGAGGCTTGTGATTCTGGGATCCAAGCGATTTGTGGCTATGCAGGCTGTGAAGTTGTGGAGTAAATGTAAAGCCCGATCATGTGCATCTGATGCTGGTGGTACCACCGAAGCTTTCAATATCGAAATTAATGGGACGTTTGAAGGATCAGACATCAATGCGGTTGTTCCGTCAGCTCCGATCTTTAAGGAAGAAGCCATATTGGGGAAACCATTTTGTGGCAAAAGGTTACTGCATGGATACAGTTGGTTTGGGTGCGGATCTTTACTTGATCATTGCCATTTCAGCATTTGACCGGTCAGTGAAACATTTTCCGGAATGACATCTGCGGCACTTTCAATATGATCGCCGAAAATATCGATTATCCCCGTATTTGAGCCGAGTCCCGCCATCTCCAGACAGACCTCGATGTTTTCGGCTTCAAATGCACATTTCCAGGAGTCTTCATTACCGGCCAGATCTTCTTTAAAATGAACGCCGGCAACCAGCATCAGAGGCACGAGCCGCACCCGGCAAAAGCCGGCAGACTGTACGGCTGCGATCACGGCGGCGCAATCCGGCCAATCTCCTTCCACGACGCCGACAAAGGCCCGGCTGCCGTATTTTTGCCGCAACAGGGACTCAAAGGCCGGGTAAACCGACCAGGCGCAGTGATCTGTGCCATGCCCCACAAACACGATCGCCTCCTGCGGATCTTTTTCAAAAACCGGCCTTATTGCTTCGGCTGCCTTGAAGAAATCGCCGGTACTGCAAAGCAGGGAATGGCCGATGGAGACGCGAAGGGGGCCTTTCAGGGCTTCATCCTTTAAACGATAAAATTCATGGCCGCAGATTACGTTCAGGGATTGTACCACGGCCCATTGATAGCCCCGGCCGGCCAGTTCATCAAACACCGCAGCGGGCGGTGGCAGATCCACCGCCTTTTGCTTCATCTTGTGCCGCACGATCCGGGAATTGTAGGCCCAGACAATTTCGTGGCCGGCAAAACGCTGTTTCAATCGGGCATGGATGTGTCCGTAGATTTGCCGCGCGCGGGTCGTACTGCCGAATGCGGCAATAACAATGGGATGTTTCATGGCTGACTCCTATAACTCAACATTGAAACCGGCATAAGCCCGCAATCCGTCATCCGGGTAGCCGTGATGAATTTCAAAATTATTGTCAAACAGGTTGCGCACCTGGACGAACAGCTCAAACGGGTGGCCGCCCCACTTGAGGGGCTGGGCGATTTTTGCGTCCATGCTTAAATAGCCGGCCATCCTCTTTTCCCTGCTGTTTTCAAGATCGCTGAACCTCTCGCTCACGGCCTCCATGTCAATCTCCAGGCGCGTGTCCGTCTTTTTCAGGGACTGCTTAACGGTGGCCCTGAATTTCTGGGCCGGTGTGTAGGTGAGCTCCTCGCCATTGGCCTCGTTCTCGCTCTCCTGGCGGATGTAGTTAAGATTCAGCTCGGTTTGGTCAAACGGCTGCCACTTGACATTGATTTCAACGCCGCAGCGCCAGGCATCGGCGATGTTTACAGGCCGCTTGATGGTATCCGCGAATTCCTGATAAGCGATCAGATCCTCCACATCCTCGCGAAACAGGGTGACAGAGATTTCACCGGTTTTGCCCATCTTTTGTATAAATCCCAGGCTGCTGCTGATAACCCTTTCCTCGTCAAGATGGGGGTTGCCCCGGACCTGGTCGATGGAGCCGTGGCTGGGCTGATAGAGCTGACCGAAGGTGGGGATGTTGACCGTGTAGCCCACTCCGGCTTTGATGATCCTGTCTGCGCCGGATTTAAAAGAAATTCCCAGATTGCCGCCCGGCGCCGGGTCGAAATCCGATGTCCAATCCCCTCTTGCGCCGGCGCTTACAGAGAAGGCACCCAGTCGGCGGTCGAACTGGCCGTGAAGGCCGATTTGCCGGCGATCATGATTGCCGCTCAAGGTATGGTCCACGGTTTCATGTCTGGCGGAGGCCCCGGTCCGAACGGACAACAAGCCCGTATCCTCGCACCAGTCGGCCTCGCCTTTCGCGCCTACCCCCAGGGTCTCAAGGGTGGATTCCATTCCGGTCTGGGAGCGGTCTTCCAGCCGCACCCCGTCGGCAAACAGCTTGGCCTTGTAGCTTCGGGTATCGCCCGTCATGCCCTGGGCGCGAAAGTCTGCCGATGCTTTTTGAAAGGTCTGCTCAGCATCCGGGGTGGGATTGTAATCCCGCCCTGGATTGCCGTGAGCGCAGTAGTAGTATCTCCCGTTTATGTCATAAGTTCCGGCGTCGGGGGTCTGCCTTTCCCATTTGGCGCAGATGTTGGCATTGTCGCGATCACTGCTTCTGCGCTTGCCGGCCGTGTGCTTGCCGGTTGCGGAAAGCTGCAGCCGCTGGTTATCAGAGCTCATGGTTTTTGAAGCAGTGGCTTCCGCCGTCCCATAAGAGCCGCCCAAAACCCGGAAGCGGGCCGAGGGCCGGGTTT
Source organism: Desulfobacterales bacterium (assembly GCA_046543065.1). GTDB lineage: Bacteria > Desulfobacterota > Desulfobacteria > Desulfobacterales > Desulfosalsimonadaceae > M55B175. The sequence continues at coordinate 3,778 of JBKHAE010000072.1, forward strand.
TGCCGTCCGCTTTGCCGTCAGGGGCCATCACAATATTAATGGCGCCCGACGATGCGCCGACGCCCAGCCACACGGGTACAGGCGGCTTATAGACTTCGATGCGCTCGACCATGGAAACCGGAATGTCCCCGATAACCGCGCTGCCGTACTGGCTGCCGCCCGCGGGGCGCCCGTTGACCAAAACCAGAATGCGTCCGGTGCCGCCGGAGCCGCGGATACTGATGCGCGCGCCCAGGCCTGTGCCGCTGGGCTCCACCGATACGCCGGGAATGGCGTCTACGGCTGTCTCCGTGTCCAGGAAATGACGAACCCGAATTTCATTGCGTCCCATAACTTCCACCTGCTGCGGATTGTTTTGGATAAAGCTTTCCAGCCGTTTGGCGGTTACCGTAACCTCCTCCAGCCGGTGGGCGCTCTTGCCTGAATGGCCGGAGTGCTCGTGATCGTGGGCCAGGGCAGGGCACGTGCCCGGAGCTGTCAACAAAAACAAAAAACATAAAAAAGCTGTCTGGAACAATCGATGAATCACGTCTTTCTCCGTTCAGGCGGGTTTTCGGTTGATGTTTCCCAGGAGTGCCCGATACAGGACGCAGACCAGTGTTTGACGCGCTCCCCGGTTATAGTGGAGCCGGCTGGGGCAGTCGCCCGGACATCGATCCCGTATTTCACAGCGTTCACAGTCCGCCTGTTCGGGCCTGGACATACCAAGACGCTGAAGAGCACCGGGTTCCGGATGCCAGACGGTGCCTGCGGCAAAAGAATCATCCGCCAGAGTTTGTCCGCAGGGATACAGCCGTCCGTCTGGATGAACAGCCAGGCTTTCCCCCCGGCAGGCATGACAGAAGACCGGCATTTTTTCAGGGCGCATCAACAGATCCTTTTCACGCAAACGGATGGGGCGGGGCCTGCGGGCGTTAACCGCAGCCAGGGTTGCGGCCATGGCTTTGCTGCCGTCTGCCAGGGACCGGCTGTCGGGAAAATCTGCAGCCGCCATTGCAGCCGCCCGGCCTTTGGCAACCAAAAGATCCAGGCCGATGCCCCGGGCGCAGGAAAAGCCCGCCAGAGTCAACACCAGGCGATCCAGGAAAGCCGTGTTGTGACGGGTCACCACGGTTGTCACCCGAAAGGGGATGCCGGCGGACTCCAGCAATTGCAGGCCGAGAAGGGTTTCGCTCGCCTTGCCCCGCTGCGCCTGGTGAATGTCCGGGCTGCCGTCCAGGCTGACTCCCACCTGTATGCCGTAGGTCTTGAAAAGCTTCAGTAGGTTCGGGTTCAGACAGCTTCCGTTGGTCTGTATCCCGATAGTCCGGCAAAGCCCGCTTTCACGGGCGGACCGGGCCGCTTTTTCAATCAGTGCCGGCACCAGCGTCGGCTCCCCCCCGGTGAGCTGCAGATGAAAGGGCAGGCCGCTGTCTGCCGCCAGTCGGCAGGCCTGGTATAAAACCGACTCCGGCATATCGGCCGGCGTTTTCTCCGGACCGTTATAACAATATCGGCAGCACAGGTTGCATCGTGTGGTCAGTGCCAGTATGAGATAGCGGATATTCATCAAAATTCAAAAAAATTCCGGGTCGCAGACACGATCCGGAATATCCATTATTTATCTGTCTGCAGAATCCGCCGGGTCCACATGTTCGGACCAAAACCGTCCGTAGCCATCAACGTGACCCTTTTCGAGCTCTCCGTTATAGACGCGGGCAATGCGTTCTCCCACGCTTCGGCATTTTTGCCTGACGTACAGATCTTTGGCGCCGTCCATGGAAAAATACCAGGCCTCTCCGTCCGCGAAGAGCGCATAACCGGATCCCTGATAGCATTGCTTGTCATCAAGGTAGAGGTAAGCCAGATAAAAGATTTTTTCCGTGCTTACCAGAAAGGCTTCAGTGCCGTTCAAATCCCCATTGGATAACGGGTTTCGGCCTTTGCGGTTTAAATCGATAATTTTGGCCTTACGGGAGGCCGCAGGGCCTGAGTCATAATAATGCATATCAACCTTTTGCTGCCGCTGTCTGGCAGCGACAGTCTTTTTTGGGTAATGCGGCGGAGCCGGAAGCTATTCCTTTTCAGCCACGTGAATGAGAAAGTCTGTTTGTTTGATGTCATAATTTTTTTGAAAATCCCCGTAGGTGGTGATTGTCTGGAACCCTGCATCGCGGAGCAGGCTGCAGAAATAGTCTTTGCGAATGGGATACATATTCAGCTTGTAGCTCGACTGGTCTGAAAAGCAATATTCAAAAATGACCAGATCATCGCTGATATGGACCGGTTCGGCTTTTACCCGGTCGCCTGCATAATAATATTTGTGCTTGGAACTGTATCCGGCTTCGAGCATATTGTCGTAATTGCGCTGATCGATGATCAAAATTCCGTCGGATTTCAACACGGCGTAAAACTCGGCCAGGGCTTTTCTGCGATCCGGTTCGGCAAAAAGATGAGTAAAAGAGTTGCCCAGGCATATCACCGCATCGTATCGCTCTTTGATATCACGGGTCAGCCAGCGCCAGTCCGCCGGGATGGTGCGAAGCACTAGGTTCCGTTTCCTTCCGTTTTCCCAAGCTTTGTGGAGCATTTCTGTGCTTCCGTCCGCGCTGTGAACTTCAAAGCCGGCCTTCATCAGCGTGACCGAGTGGTAGCCCGTTCCTGTGGCCAGATCGAGGATTTTGCTCTTTCCTTTGTTTTTCAGAAGGTTGATAAAGAAGGCGCCTTCACCTTCAGCCCGAGCGTCCCAGTCAATCAGTTCATCCCACTTGTCAACAAAATCTTCCTGGTATTGGGCTTTGTAATGATCGGTATCCTTGACTTTTTTTGTGACCTCATTGTTGTTTTTGTCCATTGTCATAAAAAACGCTTCCTTTCTTTTTAAAAAGCTTTTTTAAAAACAACTTTTTTATGTTAAAAAACTAATCAAATTCCGGCTCCGATCGCCTGTGGCGCTTGTCTTCGGCTGAAGATTCAGGGTTTGGTTTTTTTTACTCAAACGGAAACCGGAAAATGGCCAAATTGTCGGGGCAGCCAGCCAGCCCATTTAAAACCTTATTCATCTCTAAGAAAAAAATCCGCTGCAGCAGCAGGAGCCTCGTCCTTGTCCGGATAGCCGGCTGCCCGGTAGAGCCCCTGGTCCCTTCCGATAACATAGTCCGGCGCGTCGCTTGCCCCCAGTTTGTGATGGGGCGTGCGATAGATCCTGCCATCAACGCTGAGTTCGTAATCGGGCACATCCGACCATCCCTCCGGGTGATACACCGTGCGAAAAAATTTGCCGTACCGAATAACATAAACAGGTTTGCTCAGTTGCCATGCCGGATGGTTGGGGGTTGCAAACAGCTTCATCATAGCGGCCTCTTTTTTTTAAAAGGTTTGCCAAATAAAAAAGCCCTCCGGACACAAATAATGCTGTCCGGAGGGCTGCACCCAGTTTTCTTGGCCCTCATCTATTTCGAATGGAACTGCTTCTCCATTCTGACCTGTCCATCAGGGTCGGCATCTGTAACTCCGCAGAAATGCCGATGTATGGGTTAAGGCAGGTCTTCTGGCTCCCCCGCCTTTTCAGCGGCCTTCCCATGGGGCTTGAACCCTACAGTGGCGCACAATGGCTGAAAAGGTCTCCGTTATCATGAGACGGATCGGGGTTACAGCGGCGGGACCGCTCCCGGCTTTCACGGGATTCCCTATTAAGCAAACTACACCCTAACACTTTTATTCATATTGGCTGCACAGGAGACTGTCAAGGGAAAGTTCGGCCAAATAAACCAAATCAGTTCCGGCAGAGTTGCTTACCGTGGCGTACCTGGAAGCCTTCGCCCGGGTAAAAGCCTTCTGCCAGGGCAATACTGCGAAGATTTTTGCACATCCATTTGTGAAAGGCGTTGGCAAAGGCGGGATCATGAAAGCGGATCACTTCGCCCAGGCAGTTCAGGTCCTGCTGTATGCGCCAGTATAGATACATAAAAATACCTCCTCGAATTCTGGCCCTAATAAAAATTTTGTTTTTCCAATCAGATATGGGTCAACCCGGTTTCGCCCGGATGGGTACTGAAGTTGAGCAGGCGATGGAGAGTCAAAACTCGATGCCTTTCTGTGCCGTTATCCCCGCTTGATAGGGATGTTTGAGGGCCCTGGTTTCCGATACCAGGTCAGCCGCGGCCATGAGCGGCTCCGGGGCATCGCGGCCGGTGACGGCCACATGCATCTCCGAAGGCCTGCCCGCAAGGGCCGAGAGAACCGTATCCATTTCCACCATGCCGTAGTTGAGCAGGTAGGTAAACTCGTCGAGCACAACCAGGTGATACTTGCCGGCATTTATGGCGGTTTGGGCAAACGCCCAGGCCTTGCGCGCAGCCGCCTTGTCCTCTTCCAGGTTGTCGGATTTCCAGGTAAAGCCACGGCCCATAACGTGGAAATCAATCAGGCCGTCAAACCGGGCCGCCGCGTCCATCTCCCCGTATTTCCAGGACCCTTTGATAAACTGGATAAAGCAGACGTTGAGCCCGTGGCCCGCGCTTCTCAGGGAAAGGCCCAGGGCGGACGTGGTCTTGCCCTTGCCGTCTCCGGTAAACACCATCAATAATCCTTTTTTCATTTGATTTGTTCCTCCAGTCGCCATTTTGGCTGCCATTTTGCAACCTGGGCAGCGGTCATGACGTCGACTTTGCTGCCCTGAAACGTCTCCTGCACCTCACCCATGATTTCCTCCATGTCGCCCTCGATCGTCAGGGAGGCCCCCATGTCCTCCACTTTGGTTGTCTTTGTTTTGGCGGTTTCCCGGGTCCCAGTGCTTTGCGTTGCATCTTGGGCCTCATTTGCAAAGGCTGCAACTCCCGTCAGGGCGCACGCGAACACGAGTATGAGCAGAAGCAGTTTGGCACACAATTTTATGTGGCACGTCATCGCGGTCCTCCATGTCCGTATGTTTTGGTTTTGCTGCCTGTCCTTATTTAGAATTGATACCGAAGCCCTATGGCAAAATTGCGCCCGGGCATGGGATAACCGTCTTTGTGGGCATAATCCCTGTCAAAAAGGTTTTTTATTTCGCCGCGCATGCTCATGTCTCCATACCGGCCCCAATTGACAAGCCGTTTTTCCACTGAAAGATTGGCCACTGCATAACTGGGCAGTTTTTCGCCGCCATAGTCAGTCAAATGGTCTGTGTAGGTCAGGTTGAATGCGGCTGAGAAGCCTTCTAAGTCGTGAACCCGTATCCCGCACGCCCCTTTGTATTTGGAAATCTGTTCCAGGTCTTCACCGGTTTCTTCATTGGTATAGTCCAGGAGGTAGACAAAACTGGCATAAGGTTTTATCTGCCAGGTTGACAAATTAAGAAGATGGGCCAGGTTATATGAAAGCTCGCCCTCGAAGCCTGAAACAGTGGCTTCTCCAATGTTGAGATAGGTATACTCTGTGGGGCTGATGAAAGTTCCGCTGATCTTGTCTTTATATTCAGTATGGAAATAAGTCAGTGACGCATCAAAATATTTGTAATAGAAATCCAGGCCTGCTTCATAAGTCTGGCTTTGCTCCGCTTTTAAATCTGGGTTGCCGGAGTATTGCACTCCATAAGAGAAAATATCATAGGCCAGTTCTCCCGGTGCGGGCATTCTAAATCCTTCCGCATAGTTGATCCTTAATTTGAGATTCTCAACAGGCAGATAGGCTATTCCGATCTGTGGCGTTGTGTTTTTATCTTCGGATTTTATATTCTGGTCTTTGGCTTCGTATTCATAGTCGTCGTAGCGTAGGCCGGCGGATAAAATAAGCCGTTTGTCCAGGTAATCGGCCTTGCCGAGAAGGAAATAAGAGGGGTTGTCATATTCTCCTTTTTTTGGCGTCGAAGTTGAAGAAAGATCGTAATGGATCCAGTCAACACCCGCAGTAAGGCGATAATTTTTCGGGCTCCAGGTCATTTGGGCCTGCGCGCCCTCAGGTTCAGTGGTTGATTTGTAATCAAGCGCGCTTGTGCCGGTGGTGACAACGTAATTGGTATTTTCGTCCTCTGAGGTAAAATATCTGGCCTTCCATGAAAACAGCTTGTCCCGGGTCGCGCCTCCGTAGATGAAATCGTACGACTCCAGGCTTTTGTCCATATAATCATCCGGATCTTTATAATAGCCCGGCGCCAGTGTTCCGCCATCACCGATGTGGCTGGCGTCATAGTACTGATAGATGAATCCGATTCTGTGATCGGGCAGAAATTCATAACCCAGGTTCAGACTGAGCTTGTCTTGTTCATCAATACCGGTATTTTCATATTTTTCACCTCCGCCTGTGTCAAAGTCATCCACGCTGCTTTGCGAAAAAGTGCCCGAAAAATCAAAGCCCTTTGTTTTTCCTGAAAATCCGATGCTGCTTTCCTGATAGTCAAAACTGCCCAGTTTTCCATCCACAAAAGCCGAGGGTTTTTCCTTTCCCCGTTTTGTAATGACATTGATCAACCCGCCCATGGCCGCCGCCCCATACTGAACAGAGGCCGGGCCGTGGATGATTTCCACACGCTCGATATTCTCGGTCATGATTTTGGCCGTATTCCCCGTGCCTGTTCTTCGGCCGTCGACAAGAAGGAGAACCCTGCCGGCCAGATCAATACCATGGACATCTGTTCGCGCTCCCTGAACGCCAACCCCGGAAAGCGCACCGGGGTATTTGATAATCCGGCCCACATTTTCTTCCGCCAAAAGCTCGCCAAGATCCCTGGCGGGAGAGATCCGGATTTCTTCTTCGGTAATGACCGTTATATTCTTGGTGATTTCTTTTTTTATTTCCTTGACCCTGCCGGCAGTGACCACCATATCCTCCATTTTTGTGGCACTCTTTTCTGATTGATTCGCAACTGCACGGCTTTTTGTTTTCTCTGCATCATCTGTAGGTTCCTGAACGCCCCGGGCGTTGGCTGGCATAAACAGAAAAAAAGTTAAAAAAATACCAAAAACGGTGCATAACAGCTTTATTCGTATAACTGTTTTCATCATGCTCTCCTTTTTTACCGGATCCATTGATCGTTTAAAACGCAGGAGGAAAATGAAAAAGCCCCGACTTGCGGGGCTTTCTGGTTTCACTTCGCATGGGGCAGGCAATTTGGACATGCCTGGTGAGCCTGCCCTTTTTTTGAAAGTGCGACCGATTCCTCGTCAGTCCGTTCCACTTTGGCTGCAGCCGGGAGGTCTTCTGGCTTCTCTGCCGGATCGGCGGCCTTCCCGTTCTTCGGACAGAACAGTGGCCTTATTCCTTGCCATCCGGTTTTCTGGCCCTTTTAGCGGGCAGGGCAGAGTTACAGCGGCGGGACCGCTCCCGATTTTCACGGGATTCCCTATTATCGCCGGGCAAATGTTTTGCGCCGGCGACCGGCTGCATTATGCTTCAAACAATTTTACGGCATCACCTCCTTAAAAATGGAATGTAAGTCCGGCCTCGAAATACTGGCCGTCAAGGGGATAATAGTTGTTATCCGGGGTTCCGTCCGGGTTGGTGCTGCCGCTGGAATTGAATATGCTTTCGTATTCCTTGTCGAAGATATTGGCGCCGGATACATAGAGATCGGCGGTTTTTTCCCAAAGCTTCAATTTGTACTGGAGTTTGGCATCAAAGGTATAGACGCTTTGCCGGTCCCAGCGGTTCAGTTGATCAATATAATAGGCGCCGATACCTTTTAAATCCGTCGTCAGGCGCAGATCATCGGTGATAAAAAAGACGAGGCGGGCAAGCAGTTCATATTCCGGAACGCGGACCAGGTCTTTGTCGGAGAGGTCCATTCGCTTGCTTTCTCCGTCTGCGGGGTCTTCCACCTTGCCGGCGGCTTCGTCCCACTGCGCATCCAGATAGGAGAAGCCGAGTTCATAGCCGAGAAAATCCAGCGGGCGGCCGTCAATTTCTATTTCAAAGCCCTGGTGAATACTGTCCCCCACGGATTTGTATCCCTTCCAGTCGGCATTTTCGTCGTAAAAAGGCATATATTTACCGGAAACCTCCATATAGAAAAGGTTTAGGCTCAGGTTAAATGCTCTGCAGAACCGGTGCTTATATCCAATTTCATAATTGAGGTATTCTTCAGGCTCCAGGTCCTCGGGCTGGTTTTCTTCATCGCCGTAGTTGACCGCATAAGTGAAATAGGAAGATACCGGATACCAGTAGCTTTCCCCCACACTGAAATAGACCGTGCTGTTTTGCATAAAATGATACGCCGGAGCGATGTTCCAGCCGACTTCATCAAAATCGGCGGAAAAATCCAGGTCGGATTCGTTCTTCAGGTCGTAATCTACCGTGTCGAACCGCAGCCCCGCGGTTAAATCAAAATTGCCGTAAATGAATTCATTGGTAACAAAAAAACTGTTGATGGTGCGTTCATAGTCGAGATCATTGCTTTCAAGGCTGCCCTGCTGGTAATCGGAGAGGGTCTCCGCAAAGGGATAACGTCTTTCCTGCTCATAATAGGCGCCGTTGAACTCATAGCCGACCGAAATATTGTCTGTCAGCCGCTTTCCGTCATCAAAAAGCGTTCCGTTGCCCGAAAGTTTGAACCGATAGTTGTCGTCTTCCCGGTCTTCATAGTAGATCCCGCCACGGCCGCCAGGTTCGTTATAATCCTCCAGGCTCCTGTATTCTTCCTCCAGGTTCCGGTACGAAAAAAACGACCTGAGCTGCCACTGATCAAGGTCCCAGGTGTAATCCAGGGCCGTGCTGTAGATTTCTTTATCGTTTTCATTGGTTCCGATGAGGTAAGAGGGGTCTTCTTCGCTGTCGGGCCGATAAGGCCGCTCTCGGTATTCGTCAAGGCACCAGTCAAACAGTTCCGGAGCGAAGGCCCGGGAGGAGTCGCTGTAATTTCCGATAAGGGTTGCCTTCATCGTATCGGTTATCTGGAAGCCAAACCTGCCGTCAACAGCTGTCAGTTCCTCCTTTGCATCCCGATAGCCGTCGCTGTCCTCATTCCGTGCGAAAAGACGGTAATCCATGCCACCGGTCCTTCCGGAGAGCGATGCCTTCTGATTGAAGGTGTCCCATGAGCCGAACTCGACACCGGCAGAGCCGGTAAGGGCTTTTGCCGTGTCTGCGCCGGATTTGGTTATAATATTGATGACGCCCCGGGCCGCGTTTGAGCCGTAAAGCGATGCCGGAGGGGATTTAATCACTTCTATCTGTTTGACGGAATCGAGCGGTATGTTGTCAATGAGACTGTAGCCGCTTTCTCCCTGGTTCAGGGGGATTCCGTCGACATAGATGAGCGGGCCGCCGGATGAGGAGCTTCGGGTCCCCCGCATGTTGAAATAGGTCACGGTCCCGGAGGTATCATTGATCACACCGGGCAGACTGGCAATCACGCCGGCAATGTCTTTCTGTCCCGACATCTCGATGTCTTCGCTGGTGATAATGGCGATGTTTGAAGGCGTATCCAGGAGCTTCGTGGCTGTCCGGTCTGCCGTGACCACCATCTTGTCCAGTTTTGTGTCCGGTTTCTCCGCTGTTTGAGCATTAGCCGCAATGCTTGCCGATAAGAAAAGCAGCATCACGATGAAGCCGGTTAATAAAAAAGACTTCCGTGTTCCTGTTTCCAATCTCATTCTGTTTCTCCTTGTTTTTTGTTTTCAAATTACTGGGCTGCTGATTTAGCTTCCTCCCACTTATCCGCAAACCCCATGGCCAGTGCGCGGCAGACCAGGTCCAAAAAATCGGCGTTGCCGTGTTCCCCGTGCAAAGGGGCCAGGACTTCCCGGTACTCAGCCATTCGGGTGTAGTCCCCGGATACAGCACAAGCCGTCTGGGCGGCATAGGCGCCCATGACCTCGCCCCAGCAGGCTTCCGGGAGAATGCCCCAGGCAAACTTGTCCTTTAAATGGACCATTGCGGCAACAGCGGCCACTGTAACGGGGTCGCGTTCGATGGCCGTGAAATTATCCAGCAGAAGCTTCGCCTGCCCGCTTGACAGGTGGCGGCAGAGGCCTTCCTGCATGGCTTTTCGCGAAAGGCCGAAGCGCTTCAGATGGATTTTGGCAGAGCACTGGCCGGCAGGCGTCAGGCTGTTTTGAAGCGCCAGGGTTCTTATGGTCGCCTTTAGCACCGCCCGGCCGATGAGCTCTCCCAGGGCGGCATGCTTGCCCGCGCTGGTAAGGGAGGTCTCCCCGGTTTCGCAGGCGGCCACGCCGATCTGATCCGTGCCGGTGCCCGTGGCCGGGCCGTCGGAGTAGCGAGAGTTCACGCAAAGTTCCTGCAGGGCGGCGGCTTTGGCTTCCGTGGCCGTGATCAGCGTCTGGGTTAGCGCCCCGGGGGTGAGGGGCTTGTTGATGAAGAGCATGGTGTTGATGGTGCCAGGTCCCTCAGGATCCGCAGCGTCGTTTATTTTTTCAAATCCTTCTCCGGTTTCGTAAACCGAGGCCGGGTCCCCGGCCCGGCCGGCATTGCTCTCAACCCCGCCGGTGCATACTGCCAAAATGGTCAGCTTCCGAAACGATTCGGTTTGAAAAACGGCATTGTGCATGTTGGCGGCGGTGCCAAGCACAGCGCACTCTTCTGCCGGAAGATCCCAGAGGTCGCAGATCATGCGGCGATAACCATCTGCATCCCGCCAGACTTCGGGGGCCAGCCGACGCATGTGCCCGGCCGGCTCGCAGCTCTGATGGTTTAAGAGAAAGCCCAGATCGTCCCGGAATCCGCCGGCTGCCCGACAGGTGGACAGCACCTGGTGAGGACGTAAAAATCGGGCATAGAGCATTTTGTCATTGCGGTGGACCTCCACCCCGTCATAGTAAGTGCCAATGCGCATGGGTCAGTCCTTTGCCTTGTTTACAGTTTTTAGTGCCAGCAGAAAGCATAACAGCCCGACGGCGGCCAGCACGGCATAGGCCCGCCAGTCCGGCACCCGGCCGAAAGCCACGGCCCGGATGGACTCGGATGCGTGAGTGAGGGGGAGGAAGAACAGGATATGCTGTGCCCAGTCCGGCAGCCGTTCCACCGGGAAGAAGGTGCCGCCGAGAAAGGCCATGGGCGTGATAACGAAACTGGTCAAAAGGCTCTGGTCTGCATGGGATTTCACCAGCATGGCAAGCGCCACGGCAAGCGAGGCAAATACGAAACTGTTTAAGAGAGCGGCCAGCCAGAGCAGCAGCCCATAGTGAAGTTTCACGCCAAAGGCCAGGCCCATAAGCAGGATAACGGCAATGGCGATGAGCGCCCGGCTCATTCCGGCCAGCACCTCGCCTGCCACATAGGCGGCGTTTCTGATGGGTGCGGCCTGAAATTCCTCGAATATGCCCCAGTAAAACCGGGCCACATTGATGTCGGTGGCAATGGCAAAGCTCTGGATCATACTGCTCATGGCCACCAGGCCGGGAATCAAAAACTCCGTGTAGGTGAATCCGTTGAACTTGACCTCCCCGCCCATGGCATAGGAAAATGCCAGCAGGTACAGAAGCGGCGATACCGCCATGCTAGCCACCAGCCGCTTGAAGCGGCGTTTGACGATAATCATCTCCCTTAGATAAACTGCGATAAAGGCCTGTATCATTTAACCTTCTTTCCGGTTTGTGCCAGGTAGGCATCCTCCAGGTTGATCCGGCGAAGCGTAAAGCCCGTGTCGCGTCCGGCCATGGCCTCTCTTGCCGCTTCCCTGTCCGGGTAGTACCGGGTATGCATGCCATTGTCCACCAATTGGTCCACGGCCCATCCTCCGAGTTCGTCAATGAGACGATCCGGCCGGTCCAGGGCCACGATCCGGCCTTCATCCAGAAACGCCACCCGGTCGGCCAGAAACTCGGCTTCCTCGATGTAGTGGGTGGTCAGAAAAATCGTGGTTCCATCCTGCTGGATTTTTTTGATCAGCCCCCATATGCGTCGCCGGATATCCGCGTCAAGTCCGACTGTTGGCTCGTCCAGAAAAAGGATGCGCGGATGGTGCAGAAGCGCCCGGGCGATCAGCACCCGCCGCTTGAGCCCGCCGGAGAGTTGCTTGACCAGGCTGTCGGACCGATCCGAGAGCTTCACGTAGTCCAGAAGCCCGGCAATTCGCTGTTTGCGTTTTGTGGCCGGCATGGCGAACAGGCGGCCGTGGATGTCCAGGTTTTCGCGCACGGTAAGTTCCCCGTCCAGGTTGATCTGCTGGGGCACCAGGCCGCACTGGCGTTTGGCCGCCCGGGACCGTGTCTGGATGTCGTGGGCATTCAAAAGCGCTGTCCCCCCGGTCAGCTGGGTCAGTCCGGTAAGGATGCGGATCGTGGTGGTTTTTCCGGCCCCGTTGGGTCCCAGGTAGGCAAACAGCTCGCCTTCCGGCACGACAAGGTCAATGCCGGCCAGAGCCCGGGTCTTGCCGTAGGTTTTCTGCAGGTTTTCAATTTGTATCACTGGATTTTTCCTTATCCCGTCTGCAGCGCTTTTTCTCTGATCGCCGCCACGTTGTCCGCGATATCCATCAGGGGCTGACGCCGCACCCGGTGGGGCAGGGCCAGCTCCGCCGCGGTCCGGATGTCGCCGGAGCTCACTTCGGTCCGCCCCTCATAGGCGGCAAGGGTTTTGGCGGCCTTGAGAATAATGATGTCGCCGCGGTGGCCGTCCACGCCCACATCCAGGCAGTACTGGGCAATCTCATAGAGCATGGTTTTTTCCACTGTCACCCGGGGATAAAGCCGGCTGGCCTTCTGGATCCGTTCTGCCAGATCTGCGGCCTCGGCCTGCCACTGGCCGACAAATTTTTGCGGATCTTCGTCAAATGCTGCCCGGCGCTCCATCACGGCCACGCGCTCATCAGCCGAATGAATGCCCTCGATATTGACGCACAGGCCGAAGCGGTCCAGAAGCTGAGGGCGAAGTTCGCCTTCTTCCGGGTTCATGGTGCCCACCAGGGTGAAACGCGCCGGATGGGAAAAGGATACCCCCTCTCGCTCGATGCTGTTGACGCCCATGGCTGCTGAATCCAGGAGCACATCCACCACGTGGTCATCCAGGAGATTGACCTCGTCCACATAGAGAATGCCCCGGTGGGCGGCGGCCAAAAGGCCCGGCTCCACCCGCTTTTCCCCTTTTTTGAGCGCATGCTCCAGATCCAGGGTCCCCACCACCCGGTCCTCGGTGGCGCCCACGGGCAGTTCCACCACCCGGACCTTGCGCTTCATTGTCCGGGGAAGCTCTGGTTCATTCTCCGCCGGCTGGTCCAGGCTGCGGGAAATTTCCAGGTACATATCCGTTTCTTCGGCCGGATCGAGTTGGAAATCGTCGTCTTCAAACACTTCGATTTCCGGCAGGATTTTCGCCA
>JBKHAE010000181.1:0-3119 GCA_046543065.1 Desulfobacterales bacterium
CTCGAAAAAATCAAAAGCCGATTACGAGTACGAGCACGAGTACGAGTACGAATCATAAGTTACTTTCCGCAAAAATGCCGCCGCGGCATAAACCGCTTTTTACGAGTCAATCACTTTTGGTCAGACCGACTATGCCAAATTATGAGAAATATATCAAAACTTTTTAAAATTGGGCTAGCTTCCCCGTAATATATTGCGGGAAACCCCTGCCCGGGGGAGAAGCATGTAGACAAGGACCGCTTGGATGGATAGGCCCACAAGGACCATGAGAAGTCCCGAGAGATAGGCGGAGCGGTAGGCCATGACCTGATCCACACCCAAATAGAGCATCAGGTCCACGATGGGCCCTGCCACACAGGTGCCGGCCACACCCCAGGAGAGAAACAGCGTGGCATTAAAAAAACCGAAAAGCCGACCGCGCCGCTCGGGTGGAATTAAAATTGAGGCCATGGCATAGGAGGCGGCCAGGATAATTACATCCGCCGCGCCCCGGAAAAAGCTCGCCAGAAAAATCAGGGAAAGCCGGTTGGCCAGGGCAAACAACACGAGGTAGATAATCGCTGTCAGCCCACCGATCAAGATGGCGCGGCCGTTTCCCACCCATCGGCCGATGCGTCCGGCAAACAGCCCGAAGATGATCAGGGCCACGGTTTCGGTGTTAAAAATATACGAGAGCATTTTGCTTGAAACCGCAAATCCGGTATCCAGAAAAAGGTACTGGGACTGAATGATCATCACCCCGTTTCTGCCGAAATTGATAAACACCATGGCGATCAGAAAGATCCAGAAAAGCCGGACTGATGCGGCCTGACATTGGGCATCGCAATCCCCTGCCGCGGCCTCCGGCTTCTGAATGCCCCCTTCCGGCAGCGAAAATACCGGAATCATAGAGGCCAGCATAACCCCGGCGGCAATAAAAAAGAGGGTCCCCGAATGAAACCCCCAGCCGTCATACATTTTTTCAAGCCCGTCATAGAGCATGCCGCCAATCCAGATGCCGACCAGCCGCCCCAGTCCGCCGATACTGGTCAGATGGCCCAATACCTGGTTTCGTTTCCGCTCCGGAAATAAATCCGAAATCAGGGCGCTCCAGCCGATGTTGCTCATGGACCAGAAGATTTCAACGATTGTAAGCCCGATGATTATTACCAGACCGGATAACCGGGGTCCGGGAGTAAGAATATGGGCCACCCAAACCAGAACCGTGCCCAGGGCGCCGGTGGCCTCTCCCCAGAGGATCAGTGTGCGCCGCAGCTGCCGGGCATCGGAGAACCGGCCCCAGATAAAGGTCTGTGAGAGGATGTTAAATATCATGGGAAGCGTGGCAAACAGGGTGGTGCCGGTGACTGAAAGCCCAAGAAAATAGCGCAGGTAAATGGACAAATAGGCGTAAAACAGGCCGCGCCGAAACATGGCCAGGGCCTGGAATGATCCAATCCCCCAGAGGACCCGGGTGGATGGCAGGGGCGCATGAATCTGGTTCATATCAGTATATCAATTCCTTTATTTTTTGAATTTAGCCGTTAAATTATTATCAAAAATAACCGCATTAATGGATTTATCAATTTTTATCGGGCTTGGGCGTCTCTATCGTGCGCTGGGCGATTTGCGTTTATTAAAATGTACTTAAAAATGTTCTTGAGCTCAAAAGGATTGTTATTTAGACTGCCGCCTTAATTTAGGTAAGAATATTTATCAACAGAGGATGTAATTGCATGATGCGCGTTAAAAAAATTATCTCAGGGGCGCAGACCGGCGCGGACCGGGCTGCCCTGGATTTTGCCATAGCATATGAAATCCCCTATGGGGGATGGGTGCCGGCCGGCCGGAAGGCAGAGGACGGGATACTGTCAGATCAGTATGCGGTCTGGGAAATGGCGGAGGGCGGTTATCAGGAACGCACCGAGAAAAATGTCATGGATTCGGATGGCACACTGATATTTTCTCACGGGGAATTAAACGGCGGTTCCCGTTTGACGCGGGATTATGCAGAAAAGCATCAAAAACCTTTCCTTCATATCGATTTCAGCCATATGCTGGCCTTTGATGCGGCCATCGACATCAATGACTGGATTGCCGAGCATGACATTCAGATTCTGAATGTCGCCGGGCCGCGGGCGAGCAAGGACCCGGAGATTTATCAGTCGGTGTTTAAGATCCTTGAAACGGTTTTTTATGTAAGCGTTATCTCGGATGCCATGCCGGATTTTGCCAACCGGCCGCATGAGCTGGGCGGCGCTGACGATACGGGCCAGATTTTTCCCATCAGCGTAAAGGAGGCGCTGGATGGCCTGATGGAGCAGTTGTCGCCCAAAATTAAGACGAAGATTGCCAGCATGCCGGATGACCAGCTATCCGAGGCAGGGATTTCTCTGGGGCGGGGGATACGGCAGCAGTTCGGACTCAGCGCCGGTAATCAGAAGCTGATCGATGCCTGCCGGGCCTATGCCGGTAAACCGAACCTGGATGCGGATGGCTCGGCCATGCTGATTGTACGGGAATTGTGGCGGAGACTAAGAAAAATGGGGCATTTGCGGGTCGTTAAATAGCCGCCGGCAGATAACAAATCTGCCGGCAGGGCGCGCTGCCCGGCCGGCAGAAAAATAATGCGCGGATTCAGACTATTCGGATGATAGATGGGCGGCTATTTGGCCCATTCCCAGTCGGCGATTTGACTATAAACCGATTTTTCCATGTCAACCCGGTCGATCAGCAACTTTTTTTTGCCCTTTTCAATATAGCCGCTCAGCTTGAAGGTTTTTAACTGAAACCCCTCTTCATCCACTGCCGCTACATCGATGACCACGTTGCCGTCTTCACCCTTATTGGTGACAATGGCCCGAACGGTAATTGTATAATTGGTGCTCCCTTTTTCCACATAAACCGGCGTAATCTCTTCAACCGCGACGTCCGCCGCCGCAGGGGCGGCCTGCAGGATGCCCAAGACGGCAATGATCGCAAATAAAAAAATGGCCCGGCATAGCTTTCGGCTGTTTTTCATGATTCCCCCTTATCCGGCTGCAATCGATTGGCTAATCTATGGCAGCAATGTGAATGTTTATGATTGGTTTAATCTATTTCTCTAAACAGATAAGAGGCATTTGTGTCAATAAAAATAT
>JBKHAE010000182.1:0-3111 GCA_046543065.1 Desulfobacterales bacterium
TGAAGAGATGGTTCTAAAAATCTTCACACTAACGAAATTATTATGCGCGCTATGGCCATTCATATGCACAATCATATAACATTTGCACTTCGGTATACAAGTTAAATATCGGGGTTATGGATAAGGGTTCCTCTGGAACTAACGATTAGAACCAGCATTATATGAGGAGATATAATCACCTTTGGGTCAAAGTGAAGAATTCCGGATATCTTTGCTCACCATTAATTCCGGTTGACATGGTGAAGATTGTCAAACAGAATGTGGAATTTTTCAGGTGCAGGAAGAGCACAATATCTTGGGGGTGGCGTAAAATTTTATTTCCGCCAATTTCATGTCTGGCAATATGCTCCAACACACCGATAAAATTTGCTTTACTGAGCATTGTGGTGATTTGTGCATCCGCGCAAACACAAAAGTCCCTGAACAATACCAGCCCAATCCTGTACCAAAGGCCAAAGCCGGCGATTATCGGTCCGGTGCTGATGTCTTGAGTTCAAACGCCCCATCCAAAACATCGGCAATCCCGGCTTTACAGTTGCGACAGCGCTGGGCGCCCTGAAAAGGGGGTAATTACATTCCGGGCAATGGTAACGCTGGCACTCCGACCGCGCCCATTTTTCACTACCCTTTTCATCTCGCTCAGAGCCGCAACTTTCTCCCGCCATATAGAAATTGGTTCGCTTTATGGGCCGCCTGCCTGATAAACCGGCAGATGCGCTTCCGGTGCTGAATTGAGGGTGGGAAAGAGCTGATCCTTTTCAGAAAGAATCGGCGCCTCCACCGGCCAGTCGATGCCGATTTCCGGGTCCTTCCAGTAAATTCCGTATTCATCGCCGGGTTCATAGAACTGGGTGCACTTATACACCACATCCGCAGATTCGCTCAACACCACAAATCCGTGGGCAAAGCCCTCGGGGATGAACAGCTGTCGGTGATTTACGTCAGATAGACAGGTGCCGGTCCACTGGCCGAAGGTGGGCGAGCCGCGCCGGATATCCACTGCTACGTCGAATATTTCGCCCCTTACCGCATACACGAGTTTTCCCTGGGGTTTTTGGAGCTGATAATGAAGCCCCCGCAGAACGGACTGCTGCGACCGGGAGTGATTATCCTGGACAAAGATGCGCTCAAGCCCGGCGTCCGTATATTTTATCTGATGATGGGTCTCCAGGAAAAAACCCCGGTGATCCGTAAAGACCTTGGGCTCGATCACCAGGATTTCCGGCGGGGCAAGCGGGGTTATCGTGACGGTCATTGGGCGAGCTCCGCACGCTTGAATGTGGCAATGTCTCTTAAGTAGGCGCCGTATTCGTTTTTGTTCATGTCTTCGGCCAGGCTCTTTAAATCACGGCTTGAGATATAGCCCAGCCGGTAGGCGATCTCCTCGACACAGGCGATTTTAAATCCCTGGCGTTTCTGAATGGTCTGCACATAGCTGGCTGCCTGCTGCATGGATTCATGGGTGCCCATATCCAGCCAGGCAAAGCCCCGGCCCAGGAGTTCTACTTTTAAGGCGTTTTCTTTAAGATAGGCCCGGTTGACATCCGTGATTTCAAGCTCGCCCCGATCAGAGGGCGTCAGGTTTGCCGCGATATCAATGACTTTGTTGCTGTAGACGTATAAGCCGGATACCGCAAAATTGGATTTGGGCTGGGCGGGTTTTTCTTCGATATCCACGACCATCCCGTTCTCATCAAATGCGACCACCCCGTAGCGCCGCGGATCAAGCACCCGGTAGCCGAAGACAACGCCGCCGGGGTTTGAATCAAAGGCGGATTTTAAAATTCCGCTCAAATTATGGCCGAAAAAGAGGTTGTCCCCTAAAATCAGGCACACCGGGTCACTCCCGATAAAGTCCCGGCCGATCACAAAGGCCTGGGCAATGCCTTCTGGCCGCGGCTGCTCCGCGTATTGGAGATTGATCCCCAGCCATGAGCCGTCGCCTAACAAAGCTTCAAAATTGGGCAGATCATGGGGCGTTGAAATAATCAGGATATCCCGGATCCCGCCCAGCATGAGAACGGATAAGGGGTAGTAGATCATGGGCTTGTCATAGACGGGCAGAAGCTGCTTGCTGGTTACCCGGGTTAAGGGGTAGAGCCGGGTGCCGGAGCCGCCGGCCAGTATAATTCCTTTCATTGGCACATCCTTTTAAAAATTATAGTGCTGCTTGATCCAGTCGCGGTATTCCCCGCTCATTACCCGATCGACCCATGCCTGATGGCTGATATACCATTCAATGGTCTCCCGCAGCCCGGTTTCAATCGGGGTTTCCGGTGCCCATTTGAGATCGGTCATGATTTTTCCCGCATCAATGGCATACCGGCGGTCATGGCCGGGACGGTCGGTGACAAAGGTAATCAGATCTTTTCTGGATGTTTGGTCGCCCAGACTCGGCATATCATCGATGATCTCGCAGATCTGCTCCACCAGCCGGATATTTTCAAGCTCGCAGTTGCCGCCGATATTGTAGGTCTCCCCGGTTTCACCGGTTTTGAGAATGGTCCACAGCGCCGCGGAATGATCCCTCACATAAAGCCAGTCCCGGATATTGCGGCCGTCTCCGTAAACCGGCAGCGGCTTTTGCGCCACTGCATTTAAAATGATCAACGGGATCAGTTTCTCCGGGAACTGGTAGGGGCCGTAATTGTTGGAGCAATTGGAAATGGTCACCGGCAGGCCGTAGGTATGAAAATAGGCGCGTACCAGATGATCGGAGGCCGCTTTGGATGCGGAATACGGACTTGTAGGCTGATATGGCGAGGTTTCGCGGAAAAGTCCGCTTTCTCCGAGGCTGCCGTAGACCTCGTCTGTGCTGATGTGATGAAATCGCCGGATGTGATGCATGCGTTTTCGGGTAAGCTCCAGCAGGGTATAGGTCCCGAAGATATTGGTCTGGATAAAAGCATCCGGTGCGGCAATCGAGCGGTCCACATGGGATTCGGCGGCAAAATGGCAGATGGCGTCGATGCTGTAGAAATCAAAAATTTTGGCCATGGCTTCCGCATGGCAGATGTTTTCTTTAACAAATATATACCGGTCGGAAAAACGGGTTTCGATATCTGCCAGATTTTCCGGGTTGCCGGCATAGGTCAGGCAGTCCACATTGAT
>JBKHAE010000183.1:0-3106 GCA_046543065.1 Desulfobacterales bacterium
GCATCCACGCCGGTGGAGAGCTTCTGCGAGGTGGTGAGAATGGTGGGGATGGTCTTTTCGTTGTCCCGGAACATGGCCAGAAACCGGTCGCCCTCTTTGCCGTCATTGGCGGTCACCCGCACGCAGTAGTTGGGATCATGGCCGGCCTTGAACTGGTTGATCAGATCGCGCACCGCCAGGGCGTGCGCCTGGGTGGCGCAGAACACCAGGGTTTTTTCCCGGGAATCGATCTGATCCATGAAAAGGCGCACCCGATAGCGTTCGCGCTCGCGGATCTCGATCACGCGGTTAAAATCATCCTCGGTATAGCGCCGTCCCGCCTCGATTTCGCCTTCGATCACCTGGTCATCCGGGGTATAGACATAGTCATCCAGGGTGGTGGCGATCTGTTTGACCTTAAACGGGGTTAAAAAGCCGTCATTGATGCCGTCTTTTAAGGAATAGACATACACCGGCTCGCCAAAATAGGCATAGGTATCCACATTGTGCCGCCGCTTGGGCGTGGCCGTCAGGCCAAGCTGGACCGCCGGGCTGAAATATTCGAGGATGCCGCGCCAGTTGCTCTCGTCATTGGCCCCGCCCCGGTGGCATTCGTCAATCACGATAAAGTCGAAAAAATCCGCCGGATAATCCCCGAAGCTGGGCGAAGGCAGGCCGTCCGCATCCCGGCCGGTCATAAAGGTCTGGAAGATGGTAAAGAAGATGTTGCCGTTTTTGGGCACCCGGCCTTTTTTACGGATGATCTCCGGGTCAATGCGCACCAGGGCATCCTCGGCAAAGGCCGAAAAATCGTTGAAGGCCTGGTCGGCCAGGTTATTGCGGTCCGCCAGAAACAGCACCCGCGGCCGGCGGCCGGGCTGGCCGGATTCCCTTGCCGCCAGGCTCCACCGGGCGTGAAACAGTTTCCAGGCGATCTGAAAGGCAATGGCGGTTTTGCCGGTGCCCGTGGCCAGGGTCAGCAGAATGCGGTCCCGGCCGGCGGCAATGGCCTCCAGGGCCTTGTTGATGGCATTGTGCTGATAATACCGCGCCTGCCAGAAGCCGCCCCGGTCCTCGAACGACACCTGACCGAACCGCTCCCGCCAGAGATTAGACTCGGCAAAGGTTTCCGCCCAGAGCTCGTCCGGCGTGGGATAGGCATCCAGATAGCCTTCCGCGCCGGTTTTCATGTCAACCCGGTAGATGCCGCGGCCGTTTGTGGAAAAGGCAAACCGCGCCTGCAAGAGTTCGGCATAGCGCTTGGCCTGGGCAAGCCCCTCGGTGTCCGGCAGATCCCGGCGCTTGGCCTCGATGACGGCCAGTTTCTGGCCCTGATACATCAGCACATAATCGGCAATATCCGGCCGGGCCCGCTTTCCCGCGCCCTGGAGCCGGCCCGGCGCAATCACCTCCCGCCGCACCCGGCTGCCGTCCACCACTCCCCAGCCTGCTTTCCGCAGGGCGGGGTCGATCAGTTCAGCGCGGGTTTCAGCTTCGTTCATGATTTATCATTTCCAGTGAATGGTTGATATTGATTGCCGATCCTCAATTCACCTGTTTTAACCTGAGCTGTTGCATTTTTGGTAACAACAGCCTTCCCCAACGAACTGCCGAGGATTCCTCGGCAGTTATGAATTGCCATGTTGTTGCGCGTTTTTTTCAAGCCGTTTCTATTTGAAAAACCATTTCTTTTTTGCCGGCAACACCTAAGCTTTTCTTAGCAGTTGCCGATTCATTTAATGCAATATGCGATTTTTGCATATTGGTTTTGGCATTTATTCTTCATGCCGCCGCCTCTTTGGCTGTATTGCTGTCTTTAGCTGTCAACTCTCCGGAGAATGCTTTTTGAAGCAGGGATTGTTTGAGTTCTGATAGGGCGGTGAGTTTTTGTTGGTAGATGAATTTTAATTCATCAGCTCTGTCGCTATGGTATTTCAGTCTTTCAACAAGTGCTCTTTGTTCCTCAATTGGCGGGCAAGGAACTTCTATCTCTTTTAAAACTTTAACTGATGCCACGTTCTTTATTGCTACCCCCTGTGAGTGTTTCTTAATTTCATTAATAAAACTTTCCTGCTCCATCCATAATTTCAGGAAATGGGCATCCACTTTACTTGACGGAGTAAGTTTTAAAAGGGCTTGATTTATTATTCCACGTTTCAATTTATCTGGCGCAATTGCAACCCGACCCATAGTGCCTGAGCAACTCATTATTAGATCCCCAGGCTTCAATTCAAATCTGGCCATTTCTTCAAATTTTTTAGCGTCTATAAAATACCGTACAAATGAAAACTGATCGTTTATAGCGTGCTGCTGTTCATAAACTGCATATCCATCGGAAACGAAAAAGGACTTCTTTAGGCTTCCCCCAAAAGGACCACGAACAAAGCCACAGACATTGCCAAACCGCTCTCTATTCCATCTCTGTTCACGCTCCCTAAAAGCTGAACTCGAATAACTATCAAACAACTCCCGGGCATTGGCGAGGTTCTTTTCGGTGTTGGCAACCGCCTTTTCTATTCCCGCGAAAGCTTCATCGAGAATGGCGACGATGCGTTTTTGTTCATCGAGAGGCGGGACTGGAATTTTCAATGATTTAATGAAAGGAAGTTTCACGCCTTTGACAGTTGCCCCTGTCCCCTCTGACTCGATGGTGTTGGAAATGCTTTGAAACCAACGGAGTAAATACCGAGTGTCAAGACCGGATACCTTGGGGATGACCCCTCGAAGATCCTGATTTATGGCTGTGTCCTGGTTGAGCAAACAAACTTTTCCGAGTCCAACCCGCGTGGCAATGACCACATTGCCGGCGGGTATTATATTTGTGGAGCTGTGTCGCACAGCTTCTTTCGATATACGGAATTCGGTATGAGATAAAACTTCCTCTTTCATGTCACGGACTGTTGCCCAGGGGATGTCGCCTTCATAAAACGCAGCATTCTGCTTGGAAGGCGTCCCCCCTCCGACGACATGGCAAATCTCCCCCAAAGCCTTAACTTGCCACTCGTCCCTCATAACATCCCCCGAATCTCTTCCAGAATCTCCTCGCTCTCTTTATCCAGGGTCTGGATCTCGTTGATGATCACCTCGGGCTCGCGAAGGGGTCGTTCTTCGGCCTTGTTGGGATTTT
>JBKHAE010000073.1:0-16721 GCA_046543065.1 Desulfobacterales bacterium
CCAATATCTATGTGGCGTCCCTTGTTGCCATGGCCATGGTTTCGGAACTCGGCCCCATCATGACGGCGATTGTAGTGGCCGGCCGGACCGGTTCGGCCTATGCCTCGGAAATCGCCACCATGAAAATATCCGAGGAGATCGACGCCCTGTTTTCCATGGGATTCAACCCCACGCTTTTTTTGGTGATTCCCCGGCTGGTGGCGTCATTTATCACCATCCCCCTTCTTACGGTGTTTGCCAACATCTTCGGTATCGCCGGCGGCCTGCTAATCGGCATTACCCTGCTGGATTTAAACACCGGCGCCTATATCTCCCAGACCATTGATGCGCTCACCGTATTTGAACTCTTGTGGGGCCTTATGAAATCATGCGTTTTCGCCATTTTGATTGCCGGGGTGGGCTGTCTTAAAGGATTCCAGGCAAAGGGCGGGGCGTCCGCGGTCGGGCATGCGGCCACCGCCGCGGTGGTAAACAGTATATTCCTGATCATTCTGTTCGACTCCATGTTTGCCGTCATTCGAAGCTATATCGGATAAATGCAGATGCCGAATACGCCTGCCATCCAAGTCAAACATCTGAGCGTCAGCTACAATGACGATCTCATCCTGGATAACATCAGCTTTTCCGTGCCAGCGGCTGAAATTTTTATGATTGTAGGCGGCAGCGGCAGCGGAAAAAGTACTCTCATGCGGCAGATGATCGGCCTGGAGCTGCCGCAGAAGGGCCATGTATTTATCGAAAACATCGATATCACGCAGTGTTCGGATGATGCCTTTCAAAACGCGTTAAAAAAATTCGGGGTCCTGTTTCAAAGCAGCGCCCTTATCGGCTCCATGACCATCGGCGAGAACGTGGCCCTGCCCATTACCGAGTTCACGGATCTGCCCAGGGCGGTAATCGCCAACATGGTGCGCATGAAGCTCTCCCTTGTCGGCCTGGAATGCTATGTGGATCATCTGCCGGCGGAAATCAGCGGCGGCATGCGCAAGCGTGCCGGACTTGCCCGGGCCATGGCCTTAAACCCAAAAATTCTTTTTCTGGATGAGCCTTCCGCCGGCCTGGACCCCATAACCGCGGCGGAAATAGACGAGTTGATCCGGCATATCAACCAATCGCTTGGCACCACCATGATTATTATCACCCATGAGCTGGACAGCATTTTTAACCTGGGCCACCGGCTGATCATGCTTGATAAGTCAGCCAAAGGGATTCTTGCAGATGGTATGCCGAATGAATTAAAAAACAACAGCCCGAACCCTATGGTCAGGCAGTTTTTTAACCGGCGTGCGGAGATGCCTGAAAGATAGGGGAAAAGGGAAGAGGCAGAGTAAGAGTAAGATTAAGAGTAAGACGTTTGGATACACACCTATTCTCGGAGGCTTAAATGAAACAGTCATTTCTTGAAAAATTTTCAAAAGCGCATTTACCCCCGACACGCTTTCCCCGGTTCGAGTACGAACCGGAAAACTGCACCCAGTGCAAGGCCTGTGTAGACACCTGCCCCACCTCCTGTCTGCAGTGGGATGCTGAGAAAAAACAGCCCTATGCCACTGGTCTGGACGGTATTGAACTGGCCTGCATTGCCTGCAACAACTGCGAAGCGGTATGTCCCGGCGACTGTATCCGAATGCGGGGTGAATACCGGGTCCTTGAAGGCAGATATAAAACCCCTGAGGATAAATTCGGTGAAATGAGCTTTCCGCGTCCGTTTGGCGAAAATGACGCTCACAGAAGCTATGAGGAAATCGCCCGGGATCTCACGGAAACCGAAAAGATGCTATATGAACGCCGCAGCATCCGGCTTTTTAAAAATAAACCGGTTCCCCGGGAAATCCTGCAGCGCCTTGTTGAAGCCGGGCGGTTTGCCCCCTCCGCCGGAAATGGTCAGCCTTTTAAATTCCTGGTGGTCACCGATCCGGAAACCATCAGTGCGGTGGATAAGCAATGCGCCAAGGTGCTCACCATGATCAAGAAAGCCTATCTGGGCAATGGAAAGTTGCGAAAATCCCTGATCAGCCTGCTGAGCGCGATATCCGCCAACAAATGGGATCAGCGCCCCATTGCGGCCATGGAAAAGGTAAATCAGAACAATGATTCCATTACGTTTGGTGCGCCGGTTGTCATACACGTATTAAAGGACAAGCGCGGCATCAGTCACCCGGATATCTGCACAGCCCTGGCTGCCCACAATATGGTGCTTGCCGCCCATTCACTGGGACTTGGCACCTGCTACATCGGATTTATCGCCAGCACCATCCCCTATGCACCCAGGGTCAGAAAAATGCTGGGCATTGAATACCCCTATGAACTTGTCACCAGTATCTGCGTGGGGTATCCCAAACTCAAATACGACCGGCCGGTAGCCCGGGGCCAGGTGCCGGTGGAATGGATTGAGGCGAATTAGGCGGGCAGAACTAATTTGCAATCCTATGCAACATGTATTAAATAACATATTGTCTTTACATTCATATTCTTTGGAGCAGATACATGTCGTCCATTCGGACACAATTTTCAGTGGGGCTTTTTGTCATTATCGGTATGGCGGTGGTCGTCATTTTTATTCTATGGCTCGGCATGGTCCAGTATTTTCAGGAAGGCCGAAAATACGTCGCCTTTTTTGACGAATCGGTCCAGGGGCTGCAAAAGGACTCCGCTGTAAAATACCGGGGGGTGGACATCGGCCGGGTCTCGGATATCCGGGTGGCGCCGGACGGCAAACTTGTTCAGATCGTGCTGAACCTTCGCGAAACGTTGCGGGATAAAAAAAATCTGGTGGCGAAAATCAAATCGGCCGGCATCACCGGCATCATGTTCGTGGAAATGGAGCGGATTCGGCCCGGGGAGATTGTTCCCATGCCCCAACTGGACTTCGAACCCGACCATCCGGTAATTCCCACCAAACCATCAGAAATGCAGCAGCTGTTTACGGATCTCTATGAAATAATGAATGAGATCAAACAGGTGGACTTTCAGAAGATCGCCAGCGACGTCTCCACTACCCTGGAAAATGTCAACCAGACCCTGTCCGACGCCCAAGTCCAAAAAATCTCATCAAAAATCCAGGAAACCCTGACGACCGCAGAAGCGCTGATGGCCCCGGAAAAATGGGAGCCGATCCGCAAAAATATTCAGCAGGCGGCCGCCAGCATGAACCAGCTGATCAATAAGACGGATCGGTCGGTTACGCAGGTGAGTCAGGCCATGGCTGCTCACAACAAAGAGATTGCCGTTGCCATTGACGAGTTTCAAACTGCGGCAGACAATGCCTCCACCATGCTCGCCGCCGGCACGAAGCTTATCAACACCACCGACCGGCAGGCCACCCAGTTCCGGCAGCAGCTCAATATCACCCTGCGCCACCTGGAATCCGTGAGCCAGAATTTAAACCGGCTGATCAATGAGCTCATCAATCAGCCATCCAGACTCATATTCAGCCCGCCCCCGCAGCCGGCCAAAGCGCTGGACGGAAAAAGGGAATAGCCATCATGCAAAATTGGAATCATCGCCACGTATATGCCCTACTCATCGTTTTCTTACTGACCCTGACCGGCTGCTTCGGCAACCAGGGCCCGAGCCAGCCGATCAAATTCTATCAACTGGATTATCCGCCGCCGGCGGTATCGTTTAATAACACGCCCCTGCCCTTTGTGCTCCGCGTGGACCCGTTCCAGCCCTCCGGCCTCTATAATACGCAAAAGATTATTTATCAGGAAGACCAATACGCCGCCGCCCAGTACGCCTATCACCAATGGATTTTACCCCCGGATCAGATGGTGCCAAGATGCCTGGTCCGGGATTTCAAGGCGGTTGACATCGTCCGGGCGGTCTTTTTTAATGGCGGAGAAGCCGCCACCCACCGCCTGGTGGGAAACCTGGAAGCCTTTTATGAGGATGACCGGCCGGCCCAATGGCAGGCAAAGGCAGCGGTTTCGCTGACACTGATGGATGTGGAAAAAAGAAATGTTGCCGAACAGATCTGCTTTCAGAAAACCTATACGGTGGAAAAACCCTGCGATGAAAACACCCCGGCTGCATTTGTGGCGGCCATGAGCAGGGCCATGGCTGAGATCTCGGAAATGGCTGCCACCGACATCTACAATGCCCTGTCATCCCTGTAGTATCTGGTCTAATACCTGCTGCAGCTTTTCAATGGAATACGGTTTGGTGATCATCCCTTTAAACCCATAGGCACTGTAATTGGCTATAACCGGATCGGCGGAATAGCCGCTGGAGACGATCGCTTTGGCCTGGTCATCGACGGCAAGCAGGGCCTTAATGGTTTCCGCCCCGCCCATACCGCCCGGAACAGTCAAATCCATAATCACCGCAGCAAACGGATTGCCGGTGCGCATGGCCTGTTTATATTTGTCCAAAGCGGTTTGCCCTTCCGGCGCGGTTTCAACGGCGTATCCGCTTGCCTCAAGCATGTCGGAGGCTACCTGGCGAATCATGATTTCATCGTCCATTACCAGTATCCGGCCGGTTTGAACACTGAAAAACTCCTGGGTTGCGCCATCCACCGTGGAAAATGCGCTGGATTCCTCTGAGGCCGGCAGGTAAAGCGTAAATGCCGTCCCTTTGCCCGGTTCAGAATCCACGCTGATATGGCCCCCATGTTTATCGATAATTGAATAGACAGTGGCAAGCCCCAGCCCATTGCCCGCCTTTTTGGTGCTGTAGTAAGGGTCAAATATGCGTTTCAGATGCTTTCGGTAGATCCCGATGCCCTCATCCCGGAAGGTTACCCGGATATATTTGCCTGGTTTTAATTTTTGGGCGTCGGCACGTGCGATGTCCGCATTTTCCATACTGACATATAAATGGCCGCCATTGGGCATGGCCTGGTTGGCATTGATGGTGAGATTAGAAAAAACCTGATGCATCTGGCCTTTATCCACCTTGGCCAGCCAAAGATCTTCGGCAAAGCTGAAAACCGGCTTCACATTGCTGCCGGAAAGATCAAACCGTACGATCTCTTCGACAAACCGATCCAGCCGGGCATCCTCCCTGACGGGATCGCCCCCCTTGGAGAAGGTCAGGAGCTGATTGGCCAGACTGGTAGCCCGGTTCATGGATTTTTCCGCCTCCCTGAGGGATTTGTAGGCCGGATGCCCCTTGTCCAGATACAGCCTGGCGATATTTATATTGCCGAACAAGCCGGTAAGGATATTGTTGAAATCATGGGCAATGCCGCCGGCCAGGGTGCCGATGCTTTTTAGCTTCTCCATCTTCTGCAGTTCGGCTTCATTCTGCTTGCGTTCCGTGATGTCGGTGTGCACGCAGACCAGTGCCACCACCTGCTCCTCTCTTTCAACGGGATAGGCGCGGAGGTAAATATCACGGACCTGATTTTCCTTGTCATACATGGCTGCTTCACCCGTCCACTCCCTGCCGGACTTCATGGTTTCAAAAATTCCGCGCCCAAGCTTTTCCTCCACAAACAGGCGCGCGCCCGGATCATCGCCGATATCCCCGAAAAGCTCATTAAAGGTCTTATTCTGATAGAAAAGGCTGCCGTCCGGCGTGAACATGCCAATGGCATCACTTGAGGCGTCCATTGCCTTTTTGAAATCCTTGATCGCCCGCTCCGCATGCCGGGACCGGACCAGGCCGAAGCTTACCCCGAACAGGGCCAT
Organism: Desulfobacterales bacterium; assembly: GCA_046543065.1. GTDB lineage: Bacteria > Desulfobacterota > Desulfobacteria > Desulfobacterales > Desulfosalsimonadaceae > M55B175. The sequence continues at coordinate 5,637 of JBKHAE010000073.1, forward strand.
GAGCAAAAGCCCGAACGCGCCCGCTGCCGACCAGATCAATTTTTTGTGCTCACTGTAAAAGGAAACCGGCTTATTCAATATCCCGGCCTCGGGCGGGATTTTCGCCAAGGGGATGCCGTAGTTTTTCAACTGTCGGTAATCAAACTGCAGCTGGGTAGGAGATTCAAATACAACCGGGATATCATCCGCATCTGTACCACCCAAGATTTCCAAAACTTTCTTGCCCGCATCATAGCCCTGATCAAAACCACAGGTCAAATATCCGCCCACCATGCCAAATCCAAAGCTGAAATCCCACACACAGTAAACCGGCACAGGCGCATGGCGGGAAACCAGCTCGGCGCCCTTGTCATACTCCAGAAAAACATCATGTTTATCGCGAAAAAAGAGCGTAAACAGGACGACAGCACTTTTATCCAGGTTTTCCAGATATCCGGTTAATTCCGCCGCTCCCACATCATAGAGCAATTCAATCTCACAGGTATCATGGGCATGCGCGCTGCGCACCAGGCGGACCTCGTTTTGAATCCGCTTTCCGGTGATTGTGTTATCCGTGATCACGACAATTTTGCTGCAATCCGGATGGAGTTTCTTGATTAAGGAGACGTTTGCCTCGATATCTGCCTGCTCATTGACGCCGGTAATATTTGATATGCCGGCAAGCCGGTCCTTTTGCAGGTAGTTGACCCCGCAAAAGACGATCGGGGTCTCGCCGAATGTCTGTCCCCGATTTTTAATAACAAAATTAAAGGCATTGTTATCTGAAACCACAATGACGTCATAATGATGCCGGGCATGCTTCAGGCGTAAAATCCGGGTCAGGAGATCCTGGTAATGGCGCCCGAACTGGCGTTTGGTGTCCATATAGTCAACATGGAGTTCGGCCGGGCTTTGTTTCAGGGCTTTCTCTACCCCGCGGGTGATCTCATCGGTCCAAAAAAAGCCTTTGTGATAGGAATTTAAAAGCAGGACATTCTTTGATGCCTCCTGGGCATAGGCGGTTCCGCCGGCGACGGGAATCAGCCAAATCACACACACAAAGGCGCAAATAATCCACCGGGGTAAGAGGCATTGGGGGGGTTGTATGTGATTTCCAGGCATCCGACAGGCCCTCGCCCATGCGCCGGCATTTTATCACTCAAACGGCGATCAATTGTTAATAAATGAAACGCAATAACATCTATTTATACACAAGTTTTATTGCGTATCAATGACTTAATTTTTACAGCGGCGTAAAGAAAGTGGCGCAGGCCGCAGGTGCGGCATTTTTGCAGATAATATCCCAAGGAGGCGCGCAAAATCCCTTCTTACTGTCATTTCGAGCGGCAGCGAGAAATCTTAAACATACAAGATTCCTCATCGCTTACGCGCTTCGGAATGACAGCAGCGGAAGGTATTGGGATTAATTAGAAAAAAAAGTGGCATTGAACGAAACCGTCAAATTTTGGTATCCGGCACAAACCATTCCTTTTTACGATATACCAGGTCCTGGCTCTTTGCTACGAGATCGCCGGTTTGCGCATTCCGGATACTGATATCGTAGAGGGCGGTCGGGCCGGCCGCGGCCTGTTCCACAGCTTCGGCCACCAAATGATCCCCGGCCCCAGTGGCCTTTAAAAAATTAATCCCCACATTTAAGGCCATGGCCGTCTGACCGCGGGAATTACTGGCGGCGGCAAAGGCCATATCCCCGAGCGCAAAAATTACCCCGCCGTGCGTCGCCCCGTGAAAATTGAGCATATTCTCCGTTATGGTAAGGCTTACCCGGCTGTGCCCCGGCTTTACAATTTCCACCTTAGCCCCTAAAAACCGGGCAAACGGATCCTGCTGGATATATTCGTTTATCTTTTCATCCCTGTCTTCGGTCATTTATATGATGCCTCACTTTTTCTCTATGGTGCCCCCGGCCCGGGAAATCGCCGCTTTTTCAAAATCCGCCTGAAATCCCGGGGAATAATTCATATACTGCGGGATCGGGTATCGAAGCCCTGCGGCATGCGTTTGCTCCAGCCCTTCCACCAGAACATCCAGCTTTTCACCCGGGCAGGCAAACATCACCTCATGATCCTGGGCCCCGCCCCATACGCGGTCCCCGTTTCCCAGGGTGACATACTGGGGCTGGTTGGTCCGGATCGTTTTAATCACGCCTTCATGACAGGAGCCCACCCGGCCGGCAGCGGCAAATTCGAGGACCCCGCCTTCCATATACAAAAATCCCTGGACAAACCGCATGGCCTGGGCCGGCAGGCAGTATATCAGCACACTGTCCGGCACGATTTTGGTCCGGGTGAGCGGGGAAATGATAAGTCCCGCAAATTTGTTTTCAAAGGTATAAAGCATCTCCTCAAATTTGTTCGCCGTTAACCCGTCCTTTGCGTAAAGGCCCACGCTGAAGGCTTCCGCCCATTCCTTATCTTCGGCGCTCAGCTCATCCCAGCCGTATACCCCGCGGGCAAGCTTGCAGTTAATATCCGCCTCAGTAACGGCAATGGTCCAGCCATACGAGCGCGACATCTTAAAATTCTGGCACAAAAAATTCTGAATGCCTAAATCCCTATAAGGCCGCTTATACTCCGGCGCAATTTCCGATTCTGATTGAATCATTTTAACGGCCAGAGGAAAGGTGGCCGGCCGGATCAGGGCTTCGATCCGCTCGCCGTATTTTCTGTATCGATCCAGTTCGGTGGTCATTTATGCTCCTTCTTGCTATCGCCGAGTTCATGCACCACCCAGTCCTGATCCACCCACAATCCGATTACTGCAACATTTGCATATAACCGGCCAATCCGCGTGACCGCCGCTTCAATGTGCTTTAGCTGCGTCTCTTTGGGGGCGGGATTGCCGGCACAGTCATGATGGCCCACAATGGCAATACCCACGGATTGATGCTTTTCAACGGAAATTTGCAGCCGATCAAGAATGGACTGCACCTGGGCCGGATTCTGGTCTTCCGCGAGCACGCGGTTCGGCCCGGGCTCCGTGATACTATCCACATAATCCGCTTTAAATCTGTCCTGCAGATATCTGATGACCGGCACCTGCACGCGCCCGTCCATGCAATTAATCACTGTACAGAAACTCATATGGCATCCTTAAAATTCACTTCTGGAGCGGTAAGTTTTGGCGAAAAAAGTGGACTGCCAGAACTGCCGGCTGAGCAAAAATACCGGATTGCTGATCACGAAATCCGGCAGGATATGGTACCACCGGTATCCCCTGGACCGGAAATAGCTGCGGCACTGCGGCTTGCATCCGAGTTCATCGGCCGCTGCCAAAACCGCATCCCGCTGGCACCGGGATTTAATAAACGGCCTTAAAATGCGCGGGTCAAATCCGTGTTTAACCAGGCTGTCCTTTACCCGCTTGTAGCTCTGAAAGCGGGAACGGGCATCAAGCTGGGAAAAAATCGGCAGGCTGATCAGAAACGCGGAAATCGCCATGTTAAGAACCACACCTGCAGCGGATTCCGCCTGAAACCGCAACAAGCCCGGAACAAACGCCGCCAGCACCGCAAGCTCCATTATGGTCATCACGTGCAGCAGCAGTCCGGCCCTTAGATAGGCATGAAGGCGGCGGCGTATGCGCGGATATTGATTGGGCTGTGTGTTTGGCATCATTGCGTGTGATGATTCCGGCAAAAAGTCAATCCAAGGCGCTTATGTTGCGCTCCTCAAAAACCTCTTTGGCGATGAAAAGCGCGTTTAGCGCGGCTGGAAATCCCGCATAAACCGCCATCTGCATCATCACCTCGACTATCTCCTTAGGCGTCCAGCCCACATTAAGGGCGTTTCCCACATGTCCTCTCAACTGAGGCGCCGCATGGCCAAGGGCTGTTAAGGCGGCCACTGTGCAGATCTGACGGGTTTTCAAATCCAGCTCCGGCCGACTGTAAATATCACCGAAGGGAAACTCGACAGTCAGATCCGCAAATTCCGGTGCAATATCCTTCAATGATTCCATCAGCCGCTCGGGCTGGTTTGCATCAATCTGCGAAAGCATTTCCCGACCCCGCTCATATCGTTCCGATGTCATGATCATCTCCAAATACCGTCTTAACAATGTCTTACTCTTACTCTTAATCTTAATCTCACCGCTGTTCTTAATCTCAAAATTAACTCAAATATTACGTTTTTCCATAATCTTCTCAGGAAATTCCGGCTCAGTAAAACCATATTTTCGATAAAGCGGATGGGCGTCCTTGGTGTCAAGCCGCCAGAACCGGATATCCTTAAAAAGCGGATCATTGAGAATACACTCAACCAGATGTTTGCCAAGCCTTTGCTTTCTGTAGGCTTCCAGAATAAAGAGATCCAGCAGGTACGCAAATATCGTGTAATCCGTAATAACTCTCGCAAAGCCGGCCATTTGACCGGATTTAGCATAGAGGCCATAGCATAAAGAATTGTCTATGCTCTTTTTTACCGTTTCAAATGACCGGCCCTTCGCCCAATACGACCGATGGCAGAGATAGTCGTGAATGACGGAAAAATCCAGTTTCTCTTTATCAGTAGATATTACGTAGCCCTCATTCAATGGATTTTCCTTTCAGTCGTTAACGTGAAGGTAGCCGAATCTTTTCTGCGGTTCAATTCTTTTATATTCCTGGAAAACGAAAACCTTCACCGAGGCCGGACTATCTGACATCTCAATTACCAGTATAATTTCAGGCCAAACAATGATACAAATCTGCCCGAAACAAATGCTGAACAATTTGCTGACGGGGGATGGGCATATGACGGCAGGGGTAATATTGCCAAGCATTATCTTAGCGGCTGTCGGCTGGGTTATCTCGGGGCCGGTAGGCGGCGTCTACGGCCTGGCCGCGGGATATCTGCTGGGTGCGGTCCACGACATGAAACGGCGTATCGATCAACTGGAAAAACAGGTAAACCAGCAGGCGTCATACAGACAACCGGATGAGATGCAGCAGGCGCATTCACCGAAACCAGCGGCCGATGCCCACATGGCCCAAAAAGTCGTTCCTACTCCACAAGCGCCGTCCGCAGATGATAAACAAGGGGAACAATCGATTTCCCAGCAGCGTCCGGAAAATGCCGCCGATTTCGGGCCAGCATCTGCTTATCCTTCCCGGCACTCGACCTCACCCAAACCGCCTGCGGCAGCGGCAATGAAGCCTGCCGATGCCGGCACGGATATGGCGCAAAAAATCAGCGGCATCATCACGGAGTTTTTTACAAAAGGCAATGTCGTAGTCAAAATCGGCCTCATCATTCTCTTTTTCGGGGTGGGCTTTCTCATTAAGTATACCGCTCAGCGGAACATGCTCCCCATCGAGTTAAGACTCTGTTTAATGGCGGCGGGCGGTATGCTCATGCTGGGGCTGGGTTGGCGATTGCGGCATAATCGGCACACATATGCCATGCTGATCCAGGGAGGCGGGGTCGGGATTTTGTATCTGAATGTGTTTGCCGCCGCAAAATTATACGGGCTTGTGCCGCCGGCACTGGGATTTTTCCTGCAGGTGGGCCTGGTCTTTTTAAGCGTCGTGCTATCTTTGCTCCAGGACACCCGCGCCATGGCGCTTTTTGCCGCCATCGGCGGTTTTCTGGCCCCTGTGCTGATGGCCACCGGCAGCGGGGACCATGTATTTCTCTTTTCTTTCTATGCCCTGCTGAATGCCGGTATTCTCGGCATCTCCTGGTTCAAGGCCTGGCGGGAACTTAACCTGGCAGGATTCGTGTTCACCTTTATTATCAGCACCGCCTGGGGAGTAACGCGCTACCAGCCGGAATACTTCGCCAGCACCGAGCCCTTTCTTATCCTGTTCTTCCTCATGTATGCGGCCATTTCCGTGCTCTACGCCATTCGCCAGCCCATTGACCTGAAAGGCTACATTGACGGCCCCCTGGTCTTCGGACTGCCCCTGATCATCTTCGGGCTTCAGGCCGCGCTGGTTAGGCCCTATGAATACGGCATGGCCTGGAGCGCCGTGGCCCTCAGCACCTTCTACCTCCTCCTGGTGCGGGCGCTCTGGAAAAGAAAGATCGAAGGGATGCGGATACTTTCCGAGGTGTTTCTCTCGCTTGGGGTCATATTCGCTTCTATCGCGATTCCCCTGGCCTTGGACAGCTCTTGGACATCCGGTCTGTGGGGACTCGAAGGGGCCGGGCTTGTCTGGGTCGGGCTGCGGCAGAAACGCTTTCAAGCACGGTCTTTCGGGCTCCTTCTGCAGCTGGGGGCCGGCGTATCGTTTTTGTATACCGTTAATTATTCAGCCATTAACACGCTACCGGTGCTGAACGGCATTTATATGAGCTGCCTGGTCATCAGCCTGGCCGGGCTGATTTCCAACTACTGCTATGATTATTTCGGTGACCGGCTACGCGCCTGGGAGAGCCGTATGCATCTGTTGCTGCTCATCTGGTCGCTGGCATGGTGGTTTGGCGGCAGTTTAAATGAAATCGCCATTCATGTGCCCGCAGACCACAAACTGCATGCGGCGGTGGGATTCATTGCGGCAAGCTTATGGTTCATGGGATTTCTGCACCGGAGATTAAACTGGACGGACCTGGGCAGGCCGCCGCTGGGACTGATACCGATCCTCGTCTGTATGGTCGCCGGTGCATTTGCCGACAGCGTCTGGTCCCATCCGTTTGCCGGATGGGGCGGGCCGGCATGGGCGGCAGCCCTCGCCTGCCAGTACCACCTGCTCAGAAAATTTGAGAATCGGTGGCCAGATTCGGCTATCAAGCTGCTGCACTCGCTTTCCCTTTACCTGGCCCTTTTTCTCATCACATGGGAGGTAGCCTGGCATCTTGACAAACCGACGCTCGGTCCAGCCTGGCAGGCGGCGGCCTGGGGCGCGTTCCCAGCGCTTGCCGCTCTGCTCTTGGTAACTTACGGCAGGCGCATCTCATGGCCGCTCCGCAACTTTGCCCCCCAATACCTGTCCATGGGGCAGCTGCCCGTAATGGGCATGCTCTGGCTATGGGCCCTTTCAGCCTGCTTTATGGCGGCAAACCCCGCGCCCCTCTCTTATATCCCGGTTTTCAACCCTTTGGAAATCGCCCAGGTCTTTGCCCTGCTGGTTATCGCCCGGTGGTGGAAAGACAGCGCTGATGAACTGGCGCCCGTCTTATCACAGCTTCCAAGGCATTCCGTGGTATATGCGATCGGCGCAGCTTCCTTTTTGTGGTTAAACGGGGTCACCGCCCGCACCGTTCATTACTGGGGCGGCGTTTCCTGGCAACAGGCGGCCCTTTTTGACTCGGTGACATTTCAAACGGCCATTAGCATCATCTGGACCATTACGGCCTTAGGCATCATGATCACCGCCACCCGCAAGTACAGCCGCACAGTCTGGTTTATCGGCTCGGTTATTCTGGGGCTGGTGGTGGCCAAACTTTTCCTTGTGGATCTTTCCGGTATCGGCACGGTAGCCCGGATCATCTCCTTTTTGGCGGTCGGCCTGTTGATGCTGGTAATCGGGTATTTCTCCCCCCTGCCACCGAAACCGATAAAGGAGGCTGCTGCATGAAAAAACTGCTTATATTGATATTTCTGATATGCTGCGCTCTGAATGTCCATAACGCCCAAGCAAAGGTGGCGCCGGTCAAGAAGGATTTCGCATACGGCCTACCCATTGCTGCCGAATCAGAGGCGCCCATCTATGAAATCACTCTACCGGCCGCAGTATACCGGCACGCCGCGCACCCGGATCTTGGGGATATTCGGGTGTTCAACAGCAAAAATGAATTGGTGCCCCATGCCGTATCCCGGCCCCGGATGCCGTCAAAGCCGCCTCCGGCCATGGAAGTCCCTATTTTCCCGATTCCAGGCCAAAACGTCCGAAACGATCAAAACGTGTCCTTAAACATCGCCACAGATGAGACCGGGACGATCATCGACGTCCAGACCGAGGGGCCGGCGAGAACAACCGAAAAAACATCCGACTGGCTGCTGGACCTGAGCGGCCTCCGGGATCTCCGCCCGGAAAAGCTGGTCCTCGAATGGGAAGATCGGCCGAAAAACTTTACAGCCACCGTCTCCCTTTCCGGCAGCCATGACCTGGCCAGCTGGCAGCCGCTGGTGCAAGCCGCCTCAGTTGCAACGCTCCAATTTTCAGGCCACCGGCTGTTCAAAAACACTATCGAGCTGCCCGACACCAGGATGCCCTACCTGCGGCTGAACTGGCCGCAATCTCCAACCGCGCCAACCCTGACTACGGTGACCGCGCATTTCCCTGAAAGCCCCGGGGCGCATACCCGGCAATGGGAACGCCTCGATGCAAAAAAGGCAAAAAAGGCAGGCGCCTGGACTTATGACAGCAGCGGTACATTTCCCGTTGACCGGCTGGAGCTGGAACTGCCTGAGGGTAACCACCTGATGCAGGCAATCATCCAATCCCGTCAATCCCGGCAGGATGAATGGGACAGCCGGCACCGGGGGCTTTTCTACCGGTTGCGGACCGACGGGACCACACTTTCCAATGCCCCGACAATGCTCCCGCCGGCGAGTGAGAGATTCTGGCGGGTAAAAGTCGTTTCAGACGAGAGTGCCATCATTGGAGAACCCCCCCGCCTTAGGCTAGGCTGGCTGCCCCACCGACTGGTATTTCTGGCCCGGGGTAACCCCCCGTTCACCCTCGCCTTCGGCAGTGGGGACATCCCGCCGGCGGCGGAAACGGTTGACCTGCTTTTATCAGAGTTCAAGACCCGCAGCTCGTCCGGTTTAATCAAACCCGCATCAACCGGTGAAATGGTGGTTCTCGGTGGTCCGGAGCGCCTGGAAAAGGCTCCGCCGCCCCTGCCCTGGAAAAAATGGCTCCTCTGGGCGGTTTTGATTTCCAGCGTCCTGGCGCTGGCTGCAATGGCGATCCGGCTTTATCGGCAGATGTGAAAGCTTAGGTCTTGGGTTTCTGTTGTTAGGAACTGATCGTACTCACTCCCGCGTGAGGGGGACGGTTCTCGTGCTCGTAATCGTATTCGAAAAATTAAAAGGGGATTACGATTACGACTAGGAGTATGAACAGAAAGCAAGCATCATTTCTCCGGAATTTCTGCCTGGCAAGTGTCAGACACTATGACTCTCAGCGGACCCATAAGCTTTCGGGGGGTTTGGGACCAAGTAATGGAAAATGGGTAAAATAAAAGGTTTCCATGTTTCAAACAATCAATTTAGTGGCAACACGGAATTCAAACCTTGCAAAAATAGCGGAACCTCAGATCAGCCGCCGAACCTGGATATAAACGCATCGCGTTGTTCGGTGCTTCCGACCATAAGGAGTTCGTTGTTTGGCTCGAGCACGGCATCCGTGGGCGGATTCGTAATGATCTGCCCGTCTTTGTGAATCGCGATCACGGTCAGTCCGATCTCGGAGCCGATAGGGGCTGCCCCCAGGCGCTTGCCTGCCAGGGTTTTAGGAACTTTAACGACAAACAGGTCAATTCCTTCCCCTATGACAATCAATTCCCGTTCCTGCAAATAGGAAAGCACCGATTCCGCGCCGATGGAGGCATAGCTCAGGACGAAATCAGCACCGGCCCGGTGGATGGCCTCAAGGTTTCGTTCATGGGTAATGCGGCTGACAATGCGAAGATCAGGATTCAGCCGCCGGCAGTATACGGTCAGGTAGATGTTCATGGCATCATCGTTGGTCGTAATAACAACCGACGGGGCCTCTGCCAGACCCGCACGCATAAGAACATCACGGTCTGCTGCATCCCCGATGAACAACTCGCTGGCAATGGCTGCGGTCCGCTCCCTGAGCGCTTCATCGCGCTCGACTACATGAAAGGCGATTCCCTTTTGCTTCAGGGCGCGCGCAACCGCGTATCCGACATTGCCGCAGCCGATGATGAGCACCGGATTGTAATTGACATTGTAAATGACCAGGAAAGATTCGACTTCGGCGATCTGGTCGGCGGTCCCCACAATCACCGGCACGCTCAATTCCGACAGCACGGTATCCGGTTTGGCCGGCAGCAGGCGTCCGCGCTCCCAGATCCCCACCACACTGACACCGGTTATTTGCCGAAGATTCGTTTCCCGAATGATGCGCCCCGCCAGGGGGGTATTCTGCACCGGAAACTCGGCAATAAGCAGGTCCTTGAAAGTGCCGATCACATGCACTGTGGCGTGCTGCGCCGTGACGCGGTACGCCAGGTGCTCGCCCAGCTTTTGTTTCAGCGGCAGCACGTGCGTCGCTCCGGCCAGTTCCAGGAGATCCACGGAATCGACATTTTCGGCAATGGCAACAATCGGGACATCTGCCGTTAGCTCCCGCACCGTAAGCGTAATGTTTGTATTGGCGGCGTCTTCCGCATTGGCAAGCACCATCCGTGCCTCGGTGACGCGAAGCGCTTTATAGGTCGTCTCGTTGTCAATCTCCCCGCTAACAACGGGAACCCCGTCTTCGTAAAGGCTTGCCGCCTCCGCAGCATCCGGTTCAAGAACGAAAAACGGAATACCGAGGGCCTCAAGCTTTCTGATGAGAACCCGCACCACGGTATCGTATCGGCAAAGGATCACGTGGCCGGCGGTATTTCCGGGAACCGCGCGGGGTGCCCGTTGGCGGATCTGGGCCTCCAGCCAGGGGGCGTAGAAGTACCGGATAAAGGCAAACGGGAGTACAATCAGGAGGAGAACGATCCCGGACATGAGCACCACGAGGCTGAAAACGCGTCCGATATCGCTGTGAAAAGTAATGTCGCCAAAGCCCAGGGTGCTCATTACAGTAAGGGCCCAGTAAATGCCCGTAACAAACGAGTGTTCCTCTTTTTCAACCGCCATCATGATCCAGTGAAAAATAACCGCGTAAATCAGGACCACTGCGATGAGAAAGACCACATACTTGAGCAGTGCCTTCAGATTCCTGCGGGTCTGCTGCTGGCTGAGAAGCTCAGATAGCTGACTACCCAAAAATTTCATTATATATGCCAAGCTCCCATCTAATGGCCCCTAATTTCTGGTTATATTATCATTTCCGGGGTGGGGATGCAAATTTTTGATTAATGTTTTTGCCTCTATTGATAACATAAAAAAACTCATTGCCGCCGGTTCAACTTAACTTTTCAAAAAATATTGAAGTTTGGGGCGGGAAACCTTATGAAGAAATCCTGGAAA
>JBKHAE010000074.1:0-16720 GCA_046543065.1 Desulfobacterales bacterium
GCTGACCAACCGATATAAAAATTTGGCAAAAGGCGAGGTGGGGCTCATCATTCCCGGGCATATGTATGTGCATCCCCTGGGTCAAGCTACCTATGGCCAAACCAGCATCCACGCGGATGAAATGATCCCGGGGTTGAAACGCCTGGCCGCTGTGGTCCATGAAAACGGCGGAAAAATTTGATTTCAACTCTCCCATGGCGGCCGCCAGACCCTAAAAGCGCAGATCGGCGCCAAACCCTGGGCCCCCTCGAGCCAGGGGCGGGATCCGGTATCGCTCAATAAGGCGCGGCAGATGACCGAAGCCATGATCGAAGAGGTCATCGAGGCATTTGCGGCAGCAGCCGCCCGCGCGGCCGAAGCCGGCGCGGATGCGGTCCAGGTCCATGCGGCCCACGGGTATCTGGTCAATCAATTCCTGTCCCCGTTTTTCAATAAACGCAAGGATCGGTGGGGCGGCTCGGATGAAAACCGGTTCCGCTTCGCGGCTGAAATCATCAGGCGCATAAAAAGCCGGCTGCCGGATACCATGCCGGTGCTTGTTAAAATGAATACCAACGACTATACGCCGGCAAAAGGAATTGAACCGAAACTGGCCGCGCTTTACGCCAAGTGGTTAACACAAATCGGCGTGGACGCGATAGAAGTTAGCTGTGGGACCTATTACACGTTTTACGGATTGCGGGGCGACATTCCGGTGGCGGAGATGGCCGCGGGGCTCCCCGCCTGGATGCGGCCGGTGGCCAAAGTTAAACTTCGGTTTCAAAAAAAGGACAACACATTTGTCCCGGCCTATAACCTGGCGGCGGCAAAGCGCATCAAGCCGGAAATGGGCGATATCCCTCTGATACTGGTGGGTGGGATGCGAAAATTGGCCGAAATGGCGGATGTGATTGAAAGGGGCCATGCGGACCTCATTTCCATGTCCCGGCCCTTTATCCGGGAGCCGTTTCTGGTCAAGAGTTTCAGGGAAAAAAAGACCGCCGAGGCGGCCTGCATCTCCTGCAACAAATGTTTCGCCGCCATGTTTAATGATATGCCGATAAAATGCTATGTGGATGGGCTGCCCGGGTTTAAATAGACAGCTTGTCTATCCAATCGGCGGTATATTCGGCGATCTCCTGCCATCCCGGTTCTGCCACCACCCAGTGCGCGTGATTGTCGAATTCCTTATAGGTCGAGACAGGGCCGTACTTTTTAGCCACCTGCCGGGAGACCGATGCCGGTGTGATCCGGTCTTCTGCGCCGGCAATCGTCAGTACCGGGCAGGTAACCTTTGCGGGGTCCACCCGGGCCGCTCCGGTCGAATCAAGGAACCAGTATCCGATTTCAAATAACGCCCGCCCGGATTCGTAAACGAATCTGTTATAGGTTGCCTTTTGCTCTTCAGGATTCAAAAGATGCAGCATGCTGTATGCCGCCGCCTTGAATGACAATCGCATGGGCTTTTTCCAGAATCCCCATTTGGTCATTATCCCGAAAAAAGTCCGCACCACAGATGGCTTTAAAGCGATGGCATTGCCTGCCGGCGGCGCCGGCGTCATCAGGACAATCGCCTTGGCCAGCCCCCGGCTGCCTATAATCTGCGCCAAAAGTCCGCCCATGGAGTGCCCGAGCAAAACAGGCTTTACGCCGAGCGCTTCGATTTCCTGCGCCAGATCCTGGACATAATCGAGCAGGCTGGTCGTCCCGAGCCGCGGATCGGGCGTATCCCCAGGAGCCATGTCATGGTGCCTTAGCGTTGTGGCAACGCAGGTAAAGCCTCTTTCCTCAAAGAAGCGCTGGTAGTTTTTCCAGTACCATCCGCCGCCCCACATGCCGTGAATAAAAAATATCGTTTCAGCCATGGCCTCCCTCCTCGCAGTGTCCGTATGCGTTAAACGAAATTGTATGGTTACAAGATAAGCACGGGCAAAAATACAACCTAAATTGAGTTAGGTACAATTTTTCCTTTTATCGGTACTATATCCGGCAACATGGGCACAGGCAACAAATATTAAATTTCCGGATACGGGCATGCATCGGCGCCTAATCGCCTAATTAAGCAATTGAAAATAATTTATATTGATGGTAATTAGCATATTTTGGCAAATTCTTTTTAAAGGATTGATTTAAAATCTGAAAATACGGGGAGTCATGCATGAAAAGATTGGTGGTCACGGACAGCACGGCGGATATTCCAGCCAGCACGGCCAAAAAGTACGGCATTGAGGTCTTTCCGGTGAATGTGGTGTTGGACGGCAAAACGTATCGGGATGGTATTGATATCAGCAAAAACGATTTTTATGAAAACTATGACCGGTACAAGACCATGTATACGGAAGCCATTCCCTATCAGGATTATGCCCTGAGATATATGCGTCTGACCCAGGATTATGATGAGATCCTGATTATTCATTGCTCCGGTGAATTGAGCGATAACTATAAAAATGCGCTCAAGGTACAGGAGGAGTTTCAGAATCACCAGTGCCGGGTGGAGATCATAGATTCCCGTTCATGCAGCATGGGCTACGGGCTGGCCGTGGTTGAGGCGGCCAAGGCGTTTAAAAAGGGGATGGAATTCGGCAGCGTGGTCTACGAGGTCAACCGCATGCTGAGGCAGACCACTTCCTACCTCACCATTCCCACGCTCAAATACCTGCGGAAAAGAAAAAAAATTGGCGGATTTAAATCCCTGCTCGGCCTGACATTAGGGGCCAAGCCGGTGCTTGGGCTTGAGGATGGCAGGCTTGAGGTAAAGACGAAGCTGTTCGGCAAACAGCCCAACATGATTTTGTCCATGCTTGATATGATCAAGACGGATATCGGCAAAAAGCCCATTACGCTGGCCATTGTGCACGGACGGGACAAGAGCGTGGTCAAAAGCCTGAAAGAGGTTTTTCAGCATAATTTTACCTGCAGGGAGATCCATCAGGCCTATTTCGGCCCGTCAATTACCATCAACGCCGGCCCGGATGCCATCGGCGTGATGTACACGAAATACGACAGATAAATTCAAAGCCCGGAATTTTTGTAAGCTAGTTAAATTCCCGCTGCAAAAATCCCGGGTTTTTCCCCGTCTTACTCTTACTCTTAATCTTAATCTTCTTCTGCTCCCCTCTGCCTCTGACAGAGGTTGGGATGAGGGGGGAATGAGCGCATAAATCCCTCACCCGGCAAGTGCTGACACCAGCTCCCGGCAGAAATCCGGAATATCGGCCACTACTCGGCCCCAAACCAGATTGTTCTCCCGAAAGGCGGCGGCATCGACCCAGGTGGCGCCGGCGTTTTCCATGTCATCCTTAATACCGACGCTGCCGGTGGCCTGTTTGCCTTTGCAGATGCCCGCGCTCGCCGCCACCCAGCCGGCATGACAGATAAATCCCAGGATTTTTCCCTCATTGTTCATGGCCCGGATCAGCTTTAGAATATCCGGGTCCCGCCGCAGCTTGTCCGGCGCCCAGCCGCCCGGCACGATCATCGCGTCGAATTCGTCAGCCGTCACCCCTTTGGCATCCACCTCGCTGGTGGCTTCCAATCCCCCGCTTTTGCTGGGATAGATCTCGTCCGCCTTTGTGCCGATCACTTTAACGATAGCACTCTCCTCCATCATACGCATATAGGGTACCCAGAACTCCAGATCCTCGAATCCGGGCCCAACTAAAATGCCAATGGTTTTGTCCTTAAGCCGCATTGCTGCCTCCTTGCGATCTCCTTTTAAAAAATAAACCCAACATACTTGCCTGCTGAAGCCCTTACATGCGATAAATCGTGGGTTTTTCTTCCATGTCGATGTCAATGCAGATCATATCGCCGATTTTAAAGCCCAGCCGATTGAATTCTTTTACGATCTGATCCTGTTTTTCAAATTTCCAGTACACAAACCACACGGGGTTTCTGACGGAGTCGATCCCGTAGGCATCGTGCGTGCAGAGTTTCAGGTGGATGCGGTCTTTGGCGATGATGGTATCGGCTTCGGAGAGAAAATAATCGATTTTGTACTGATTCTCATACAGCGCTTCTGTCAATTGTTTCTGGAGTTCGGGCCTGTCATCCAGATAATGGTTGGCGATCTGGAAAAGATCGTCGGGGATTTTGATGGAAAGCCCCAGGACGGCAAATCTTTCATGTTTCAGCGCAAATTCTTCGAGTTCGGCCTCGTAGTCTGAAATGACCTTCAGGACGTCCTCTATGCTGCACTGCCCGCCGCCCCATCCTTGAACTAGGTTTTCGCACCGGTCAATGATTTCCAGATAAAAGGATTTATGATCCATGACATAGATGATCCGCTCCCGGTAGTTTCTTCGTTTACGGATTCGGCGGATGCCGTCCAGTCTCACGCTCCGCCGGCTGATGTTTTCATCCAGAAGCTCCACCTTTGAGATGTCTTTTGCCTGGACCACATAAATATCGCTTCGGGAAACGATGTATTCAATTTCGCAAGGGAAACCGAGCCGCTCCTGAATGTCCTCCGAGAGCTTGAGCAGTTTCATGTCATGGGGGGTCTCGGTGATATAGGATTCGGAATAAATTTTGTGGGCGTACTCGTTGGTATATCCGAATTCCCAGTGCGGCCCCATCTTTTTGGCCATGACCTTTGTGCCCTCGATAAAGGGCATGACAATGACCCCCATGTCCGCCGGATCGATTTCAGGGGAATTGTTGAATTTCTGCTGCCGCTTGATTTGAAGTTTTTTGGCGGTATTGGCCAGCTCGATGATCCGCTTCCGGGCGTACTTGATGCCGGGGATGTCCGCGTTGATCTCAATAGAGTCGAATGTGCCGCTTTTAAAAAAGGATTCAAGCGGATGGGCGCTTCTGACAATAACTTTGAAGCTTTGTGCGCTGTTTCTGAAAAATTCTTCCAGCCGGTCAAAGTTTTCATTCTTGAATTCCTTGGCCGTCAGATAGACATAATCCGGGACATCAAACCCCTTTTTTTTTAATACTTCCAAAAGCCTGATTTTTTCAGGCAAAGACTGATCCATTGGTATTCCTTATAGCTCTTACTTTAGCATCCGATTAAATTCTGGGGCGTAAGCGCTTTCGGGCGACGCTTTCACGGCGCTGTAATCAATTCCACCGGCAAGCCTTCTAAGTAACTTCCGTTAAGGTATTAGGTTTTGGGTATTAGGTATTAGGTGTAAAATTAAAGTGTTCAGGTTTCAGTGTTCAGGCTTACAAGAATTTTGGCTCACTCGCATAATATTTCCTGAAACCTGAAACCTATTATTTTTTTCCCTCAGCGCCTCAGTGCCTTTGCCGTCGCCGGCAAAAGATCGCGATCCCTTAACTTCTGAGGCTGGCTGCAATATCCCCGGCGATTTCGGCGACGCCCAGCTCTTTTAGCTTTTCTTCCTCCGGGATGCCCTTGTCCCGGCTCCAGCCTCTTTGCGCCCAGTACTGGGGCAGGCATTCGTCAAAAAGCTTTGCAGTATCGCCGCCGAAAGCGGTTTTGCCCTTGTAGGGGCCGGTGGGCAAAGGCTCTTTAAACCATCGGGCGGGAAACATATCCGGACTGTCCCATTCTTTTCTGGGATCTTTAATGTTCTGGGACCGGAGATTAAAGAGCCTGGAAAGGGCATAGGCCCGCTCACCGACTTTCAAAAAATCTTTTTTGTCAAAATCGCTCCAGCCGGTCACCGCCTTGACAAGCTCCACGTTTCCCTCGTCGCCCCAGAAGCCGCTGGCGAAAAGACAATAGACCATGGAATTGACGGCGGCATTAAAATTCTGGCCGTTTACCGCCCCTTCATAGTCGATCGGGTCTTTCATAAAGGCCTTGGCGCCGCCGCCGGTATGTTCGCAGGGCCGGACAACCGTGACGTAATCCAGGGCATTGCGGTCATGGTTGCTTCTGGCGCCGTGGGCGGGCTGTGCATACCGTTTGCCGGTCATGCTGTAATACATGATCTCATCGTTTTCCTTTTTGCGGCTGAGATACCTGGCCGTCTCATAGGTGCCTTTGGCGAAAACCGCTCCGATGCCGTCCCCGGAAACCGTCTTTTCCAAAACGGCTTTAACGGATTGCTCATCCCCCCATTTTAAATCAATGCCGTCCAGATCCGCGGGTTCGATCAGATCCCTTTGCCGCAGTTCCATGAGCAGGCCCAGCAATGCGCCGCCTTCAATAAAATCCATGCCGGTATTGTCAGAAAACCAGGTGGTATACTGGGTTTTGGCCGCATTTTCCGTCATGTCCTCGAAAGTGCCGCCATAGGGATCGCCCGGGTCCGTGCCTTCGGCCTCCAGGTAGCCGATGTTTCCGCCGACCATGCCCATGGCCTCCCAATCCGGCATATCGGTGATGGTCTCATCCATCATCTCGTCGTCACTGCTGATCCGGGCGGGATAGAGACAATGCAGCGCGCAGCCCGGGCAGGCCTGTTTGCGGACAAAGCTTAGCTGGTCCACGAAGGGGCCGGACAATGCCTTTACGGTTCTCGGATCCGCCCAGGATTCCCACTGCCAGTTCCGGATGGGGTATCCGCCCATCACATTGCTCTCCTTGGCGCTGATCCCGGCAGTGCCGTAGGTTCGCCAGAAATGACTGGTCTTCTCGCGTTTTTGGATATTGCCCATGATCTGGGTAAATTTCTTTTTGTCAGCGAATTTCTGGCCCCGGGTGCCCCTGACGACAATGCCCTTCAAGTTCTTCGCACCGGCCACCGCACCGGAGCCGTAACGGCCGTGGGCCCTGGCGCCTTCCGTGACCATATTGGCAAACCAGACTTTGTTTTCTCCGGCCGGTCCGATTACCCATGTGCTGGCCAGCCGTTTGCCGCCGATGCCCTGATTTTTGGGCGGCCTGAGCTTCGCCCATTTTTTCGTCAGGTCGGATTCTGTGAGGGTGCTGCCGGAGGTCTCTATGGGCGCAAGAACTTGTTTTCGCATCCCCATCTCCGCCTCCTCGGTCCCCATGCCCCAGAATTCTGTGGCATCCCGGATTTCGATATCATCGTCTATTACGGCGATATATACGGGCTTATCCGATTTGCCCACGACCTGGATGCCGTCCCAGCCGGCAAATTTCAGGTTAGCGCCGCCCTGGCCGCCGCATAGGGTAATACAGTTGAATCCGTACGGGCTTTTCGTCACAATGGCGGTTCGCGGGTTGGGGGCGATGCCGGTAACCGGGCCCACAAGAAGCTGGAGCATGTTTTCAGGCCCCAGCGGATCTTTATTCGGTTCTGCAAGGCCTTCCTTGAAAAGGTAATACATGCCCAGGGCCCATCCGCCCAGGTATTTTCGGTATACTTCTTCCGGCGGTTCGACGGTGGTCACCGAACCGGCGGAAAGATCGATTCTGGCAATTTTTCCCGTGAATCCGTAATATGCACTCATTATAACGCCCTTTCCTTGTTAAACATTTTCTTATACAGGAGTTCAGCGGCATGGTCCGGACTGTTGGCATAGTAGCGGCCATTAACCTGTACCGGAATAAACTGCAAGGCATCTTCAGGACAGGCTTTTACGCACTCCGGGTCCCCGCCGCAGCGGGTGCATACCTGCGCCTTGCCCTCGATGGGATCAAAGGATATGCCGCTTCCGAACTGCTCTTCGCAGACTTCCAGGCACCGGCCGCAGGTCTCGATCCCAAGACACAGGTCCCGGTCCACGGTCATATATCCCATGCCGGTATAACCTTCTTTGCCTTTTCCTTTTTTGACCCGGTGAAGGGCGCCGGTCGGGCAAACCGCCTCGCAGGGGTGCTGCTCGGTGCCTTCCGCCCATTTGATCAGTTCGCAGTACTGGCAGACATTGACAAAATCCACAAACTGGAAGCGCATGGGCCGTATCCGGGCAAATTCCAGGTTGATGGTATGCCGGGCCTGATCGGGGGCGATTTCCTGCATGTACTTGTCAGCGCATGCCATGGCGCAGGCCATGCAGCCGGTGCACCTGGCAGGGTCGAATATGATCGTGTAGCCCGACTGCGCCCCTGAATTGCCGGTTTTTTCCGCTGCCGAGGCCATATCCATAAAAATGCCCCCGGCAGAAACCGAGATCCCCAGGGCGGTCAGCATCCTGATAAATTCCCGGCGACTTATGACCCCCTTTTGGAATTTGGTTTTCAGTTCCGAAATCTGCTCCTCCTGGTTGGCATCTGCGTTAAAATCAGCCATAATAACCTCCATCTGCGATTTATTAATAAAAAGGGGCAGGGAAACACCTTATTTATATTAATCTAATCCCCAATTCATTGCTTTTCAAAATAAGTGGTTGTTGCCGTCAATAGGGTAGTCCCCGTGCCCGTGCCGACCTTACATGAGAACAGCCCCATGGCGAAGCCATTGCTCTGCTCATTAAAATGGAATTTCACCTTTTCCTGCTCCTTTTTTTGTGAATACTGCGCGGGGTTTTCGCAGGCGGCAAAAAGCATCGCCAGCAACAGCCCCAGGGCAAGGATACGCATTGTTGCGTCACCTCATTTATGAGCTGCTTGCAGGTTTGCGTAGTTGTCGAATTCCAGAAACTCTTGAAGCCTTTTATAATTTATCAGAACGTTTTTTCTTTTCGGCGTCTGGATATCAGTCAGTATCATGCAGAGTTCCGGCTTGCATTGATATTGCCGTACAATGACCGAAGAATTATTTTTTCATAGGCTTGTAAATGGTCTGATTTTTTATCGATTTTCTGGAATGCATATTGCTGGATCGTCAGCAGCGGCAGGACAATGTTTTCCCTGATCTGTATTGAACGACTTGATATCGGCTCCTCTTCCATCAGGAATCGGCTGTCGGAAACAAGAAGGGTCATCTGTTTTGACAGTTCAAATTCTTCAAATAAGATATTCCAGAAGCCTTTATATGCTTCATCCCTGCTGATATAGGCAGTTAATCCAAAGAAGCATTTTGACATGGACATCATGCTGTTTAAAATCAATGCTTTGAAAAAGGGCACCGCCTGGTACAATTGCCTCAATTCGTCGATACCGACATCATCGGCCAGTGCCTTCAACGCTGTCCCGACACCGAAATACCCGGGGACATTCTGCCTGAGCTGGCTCCATGACCCCACAAACGAAATGGCCCTCAAATCCTTTAACGTCAGCTTATCCGCTTTTCCCCTTTTGGCCGGCCGGCTGCCGATATTTGCCATGCTGTAATATTTCAAGGTGCTTTTGTTCTCCAGGTATGGCAGAAACCGTTCGTGGTTCTTGAGCGCCGTATATTTTTCATGGCTCAGGCGGGCCATTCGTTCGATCATCTGCCGTGATTTTTCCGGGATATCATCTCCTGTTTCGGACAGACCGGGCGAAAGACCGGCGGTCAATAACTGTTCGCACTGATGGATGAACTGGGATCGGGTGCCGTACTGGCTGGTAATGGTCTGGCCCTGGATGGTCAACTGGATCGCATGATTGGCAATGCGCGGGCCCTGGGCGGCATAAAACTGATGCGCCTTCCCGCCGCCGCGGGCGGGCGGTCCTCCCCGGCCGTCAAAAAAGACAGCCTTGATATGATGCTGCTCACAAACGGCAGACAACACCTCTTTGGTCCTGAAGATAGACCAGTTGGCCTGCAGATACCCGCCATCCTTGGTTCCATCGGAAAACCCCAGCATGATGGTCTGCCTGTCTCCGCGAAACCGGACATGAGATCTGTATTCCGGGATATCAAACAGCGCCCGCATGATGGACTCGGCGTGCTTCATGCCGTCCATGGATTCAAACAAAGGAACGATATCGACCGGTATTTCCCCCTCTTTCCAGCCGCACCATCGCAGCAGCGCAAAAACAAATAAAACTGCGAAAATATCTTCGGAATTGCTGATAATATAGCGGTTGCATCCGACCTCGCCGTTTTTTTCCTGGATGGATTTTATCTCTGAGATGGTTTGAATCGTATCCTTGACGATCTCTTCCTCGAATTGATCCGGATGGATGGTAAACTGCTCATGAACCAAAATCGAAACCAGCTCTTGTTCTGACAGCTCGTCTAAGCTGTCTTTGATCCGATTTTCATTTTTGAGAATCTGCGTCATCACATTTTCATGTTCCGTATGATTCTGCCGGATGTCGAGTGCTGCAAAATGGGTTTTGAAAATTTTTATTCTATCGATAAAGCGCTCCAGGTATTCCATGTACATCCCGTTGAACTTTTCGCGTACCAGTTCTTTGACCTGATCGAGCTGGCCGAGCGTTTCGGTGACCGATATGGTTTTCAACGGGTCAAACATGGCTGCGTAGAGCTGCTCCTTCAGCGCTGCAATGTGATCTTCCACAACCTTGAAGGTCAGTTTTTGCTGCAATTCCTTGACTTCATTATAATAGCATTTCATCAATGTCATGCGAAGTTCGTCCGCCACTAGAGCGGTTGTTTCTGAAGTGACAAAGGGGTTGCCGTCCCGGTCTCCGCCCGGCCAGAACCCGAGTTGGATAATCCCGGGATTTTCAAAATCATCGGCCGGAATATTTTCTTTGATGTAGGCATACAAATCGCCGACGGCCTCATAATAGACACTGCGCAGAAAATAGATGATGTTTTTGGCCTCATCAAGCGGGGTCGGCTTTCTCGCATTCATGAGGGAGGTCAACCCCAACTGCTGCAGGGTGAGTTCGATTTCATCAATTTTATTATCACGAACAAGGGATCTCAGTCTTTCAATGATATCGAGAACCGAACGCGGGTAAAACTGGGTCGGATGCGCAGTAAATACGATGCGAACGCTGAAATCAGACATTTTTTCAACGAGCGCGGACGTGCTCTGGTAAAGGCAGGCCATATCCGTGCAATCCGTGAGCGACAAATGCTTGCCGATTTTCAGCAGGCGATCAAATGCAGCTTCTTCCACACTATCATAGAGGACCACCTGTCGCTCAACATACTGAATGACCCGAAACATGAAATCGATTTTTTCTTCTTCTGATTTCAACGTCGTGTGAAGCCGAAAAAAGGCATCCAGTATTTCCAACGGCTCTTTGCCGGATTCAAGGCCTTTTCTGCATTCATGATTCAGAAGGGGAATAAGGTTTCCGATATTGGCGATTTTCCGAAACGGCAGGCTCAGAAACAGGCTGTTATAAATATTGAACCTGTTTTTTACGGATTTTATAAACTCTGTTTCCCTCGGCGATTTATCCACGGGCAGCCTCCGCTTTTTTGGGGATGGCATTATTCATTACGGTCACGGCGTTTGGTGCAGGGTGAATCGTTTTAAACGGCATATCGATCCGGAGCTTCAATTTTTCCGATAATCATATGTTTCCTTAAAATTATAACGGGGAATGAACCGGCGCGGCGCTATGGGTATGGTTTCCCGGGAAACATCTGTTTCCACGCCCGGTTAAATGTTTATTTAGAAATAAGTATCATGTCCCCCGAATTTGCGATCTTTAGGTCGTCGCCGTAAAAAATGAGCTCTTCAGTCATTTTGGACATAACCTTCCTCCTTAACGATCCATCGCTACCGCTTTTTCGGAGAAACCCACATTTGGATAACCGCCCGGATTCCAGAAAACGAATCACCAGGGCGGCGGTTTTTTCTCTGTGGTGGATTTCGTTGTGGTTGTAAGGCAAAACAATAAAATCATCCAGCCCGGGGTAATACACGGATCCTACTTCGACCCGGCCGTCGTTTTCATTTTCCAGCAGCCGGCCGAGGGCAAGGTCGTCCTTGTTTCCGGCAATTGCCCCGATCCTGGTTTCCTTCGGGTCGTCAAGCGCCAGCTCGCTGATTTTTTCCGGCCGCAGGGAGTCCAGGGTGGCAAAGGTCTCCACCAGCAGATCCGATATTTCTCCGGCCATGCCCGCAAGCCGGCTTCCCTGGTTGGGCGCGGCAATGAGTATGGCCCGGTCCACCCGCCGGCAGTCCCCGGAATGCGACAAAAAATAGCGGATCACAAGGCCGCCGGTACTGTGGCCCACCATTGCAATGGATTCGTTATCCGGCAGTTCGGATAAAATTTTCCCGACTTTTTTCTCGAAAATTTCCGCCGCCTCCTGCACGTGATCGAATGTCAGGGGCAGATCCACTGTCACGGGACTGTACCCGGCTTTTTTTAAAAAATCTGCAAGCGTATGCATATCCGCGGGCCCCTTGCTGTAGCCATGCACGAGAACCACGGTTTTTCCGGACACGTTTTCCTGCTCCTTTTTTTGTGAATACTGCGCGGGGTTTTCGCAGGCGGCACAAAGCATCGCCAGCAACAGCCCCAGGGCAAGGATACGCATTGTTGCGTCACCTCATTTGTTGAATTCTTATATCAAAAAGCATTATCTGATTCCGGAAGCCTTCGAACCCACAGGTCCCGCTGAGGGAATGGGATTTCGATTCCGTTTGAATTCAGCGCGTCATAAACCGCCATGTAGAGTTCATGGGCCACCGCGCCCCTGAGCACGGGACGCTCAATCCAGCACAGCAGCTCAAAATCCAGGCTGGAATCCCCGAAGCCGCGCATGCGCACCCGGGGCGGCGGATCCTGGCATACCTTGGAATGGGCTTTGGCCGCTGTTTCGAGCACCTCCACCACCCGGTGAACATCAGAGCCGTATGCCACGCCCACCTGGAGCCGGATGCGGTATTTCATCCACCGTCCGCCGGATTCGTTCATGATCTTGGCATTTGCAATCACGGAATTGGGAATGGTCACCTCCACATCATCCCGGGTAAGCAGACGAGTGGAGCGGATGCCCACCTTGGTGACCTCTCCGCGTTCGCCGCTGTCCAGAACCACGTAATCGCCCAGCTTGTAGGGGGCATCGGCGATAATAAAAAAGCCGGCAAACAGGTTGGCCAGGGTGTCTTTGGCGGCAAATCCCACAGCGATACCAACGATTCCAGCAGAGGCCAGCCATGCGGTCGCATCGATGTTCCAGACCTGCAGCAGGGCATATGCGCCTGCGGCCACAATCGCCACTGTAAAGATCAGATCAAACAGCGGCAGGGTCCGTTCCTCGACCACTGCGAAGCGGTCCTGGATTTTGCCGAGAATTTCCAGTGCCACATGGCTGGCTTTTAAGGCCGCCCGGATGAGCTGCAAAATCAAAAAGCTCACCAGCACGCGGGTGATCACAGAAAGGGCTTTCTCGCTTATGGGAAGCACGTGAAGCGCAGTAACCAGGCTGATATAGGCCAGCACCAGCGCGGCAACCCCGGCGCCGATGCGCACCAGTTTCCCGATCAGCTCGGCATCCATATGCGTGGTGATTTTCATCCCCCAGAACAGAATAAACGTCCGGACCAGAAAGGCCAGGCTTAGACCCAGCACCACGATAACAAAGGCCAGAAGCAAAGGGTAAGCAGCCAGCAGATGCCAGATGTTTTCAAGCCAACCCGGAAGCCAGGCTGGCACGGCAATGGCAGACGGAGACGTCGCATTCATCAGATATGTCCTTTGACCAGGGGAGCATTTTTTTGTCAGTTTGGCAGACGATGGAGATATACTGCGAAATGTACTATCTTTAATCTGCATATGCAAAAAAAATTCTGAAATCCTTGATGTTCCTTTGGGCCATAGCCTGAGGGATTTGTTTAGAGTATGATTTAAGTCTGTCGTTTCCTCGCCCAAATAAATAAGGCATTGTTTAAGTGATGCGGTTTATAAAGCGGGGAGGTTTTCGGCAAGGTTGCGGCAGTGGGATCTTACCCTGGATTCAAGATTGGCAATGGCATGGCCGCGGTCAAAATCTGCCTGGAGATCATAGGCAATGGCTTCCAGGGGGTGCAGACGGTAGCCGGATACCAGGAGGTTTGCGCCGTAGGTTAATATGAAATTTTCCGCGCCGAGCTCATTCCATTGGATGATGTGGATGAGTTCATGAAAATGGATAGATTCTCGTTTTTGGTGATCGGGCGTAATAAAAAAGGTGTCCTTGTAGGTAATCCCCTCCGGATCCATGGATTCGAAAAAGGAGAATCCGTCAAGCCCCATTTCATGTAACGGCGGAGCCTTTATTTGATCCGTATAAACGGCATAAGCGCTTTTGAGAATGTGTGGGGCCAGATAAGCGGGCAGGTTGGGAAAGCCCAGATCCGCCACCCGGATTCTCTCCTCCCGATGCGCAACAATATAGTCGTCGATCCAGGTGTCGATTTTGGCGATAAAGGGCTTGAGGCTGGTAATGTCGATGTCCATGTCAGTTGCCATGAAAAGTTTTTAGGGTTTCTGATACAGGTGCGCGTTTAATTGATCCTTGATATCTTCGGGGATCTCGGCTGTCGTATTTTTTGAATAGTCGAAGTAGACGAGCACCGAAGCGGCGGTTGCCACCCGGATGGCGTTTTGAAACGCCTCCTGAAAAACGGTGAAGGATTTTGTGCCGATTTTGCTCACATGAGTAAGCACTGTGACAATATCTTTGTGGGAAATCTGGTTTTCTATCTCAATTTCATATTTGCGCAGTATGAGGTTCCAGGCCTGCATGGACAGGTCCGGGATGAAAATTTTGAAAAGATCCCGTCTGGCTTCCTCAAACCACGCCGGCAGCACGGTGTTGTTGATGTGGCCGATGGCATCGGTTTCCGAAAATCTGGGCAGCAGTTTAAATTCGAACATGGTGTCCTCCGGGGATTATTCATAGCCAGTCCGCGTGTCATTCGAGGAGCGAAAGCGACAAGAAATCTTTATTTTACTTTTTAAAAATTTGGCGCGCTTAATCTATGATGAATATACCAGTTGATTGGAAGAGAATGAAGTGGAAAAATGAGAGGGGAAAGACCACCCGACGCGCGGGCAACGAGAGTGGTCTGATTTTATAGATTAAGATTAAGATTAAGAGCAAGACGTTTATTAAGAGGGATTCTGCTGTTGAGTGGCTTGCGCCGGGGCTTTTCTGGGCATGATGACGGTAAAACGCGTGCCCTGGCCGGGGGTGGACGCCACCTGGATTTCGCCGCCGTGCTGGCAGACCACTTGTTTGGCGATAAAAAGCCCGAGACCCGTGCCTTTATGCCCCTTGGTGGAGTAGAATTTGCTGAAGATCTGCTGCTTCTGCTCATCGTCCATGCCCGCGCCATTGTCGGTCACGTCAAAGCGCACCTGGCCGTTATCGACCGCAGCTGTAAACCGGACAGCGAATTCGCGATCAATGTTCGGATCCATGCAGGCCTCCATGGCGTTTTCCAGGAGGTTAACCAGAATGGAGCGGAAGATTTCCCGGTCCGCCTCGAACTCGCCGGCCTGCTCCTCTGCCTGAAACGTAAACGAAATGTTGCGGGCGCCCATTTTGGGCCGCATCTGCTGGGCCACGTCTTCCACCAGGTCATCGATATCAACGGGTGTCACCTGGAGATTGCGGGGTTTGGCGTAATAGAGCACATCAAGGATCAGCTTGCGGATGCGCTCCTTCATCAATGTGGCCACCTCCAGGCCCTCTTCGATCTCTCCGGGGATGTTTTTGTAGAACCCGCGGTCAATGTGATAGATGCCCGCATCCAGGCCGGTCAGGACGTTTTTGATGTTGTGGGAGACCACGCTGAACATCAGGCCCAGGGTGGAGAGGTTGTCCTCCAGGCGGCGTTTTTCCGCGATATCCTTGAAAATAAGGATGATCTGGATGAGCTTGCCCGTGGCCGTGGTGACCGGGGCGGAGGAGAGGATCGTGGTAAAGGGGCGGCCGTCCCGGGTCATCATTTCGGTTTCAATGGAGTGGGATTCGCCGTCATCAAGGGTCTTGTAGATGGGGCAATCCGCCTCGGAAAAGGTGCGCTTGGTAAAGATGTCGAAAAAGGCATTGCCGGTCTGATCCCCGAATTCCTCCTTGAAGCGGCGGTTTACAGCGTTTATCCGAAGGTTTCGGTCGAGCACCGCGATGTAGTCCGGTACTTCGTCAAATAGTTTCTGGTATTTCTGCTGGGTGGTGCGGACCTCTTTTCTGAGCTGTTTGATCTCGCGGCTGCCGGCCATGACTTCCAGGATGTAGGTCATG
Organism: Desulfobacterales bacterium; assembly: GCA_046543065.1. Classification (GTDB taxonomy): domain Bacteria; phylum Desulfobacterota; class Desulfobacteria; order Desulfobacterales; family Desulfosalsimonadaceae; genus M55B175. The sequence goes on from JBKHAE010000074.1 coordinate 15,849, forward strand.
CGGCCGTTATTGTTGTAAATGGGGGCCGTGTGGATGATCACCGGCGCCTTGATCCCGCTGAGATACCGAACCGCAGCCTTCATGCGCTGGACCATACCGGTCTGCATGGTTTTTCCCACCGGGCATTTGTCCGGGTCCGCGGCTCTACCTACGTAAACATCCCAGCTGTTTTCACCGACCCGGTTGCCGAAATATTTCTGGTAGAGCCAGTCGTTGGCCACCACCTTAAGGTCGCAGTTGTGGATGGAGACAAAATAGGGGGTTGAGTGAAAATACTTGATGCCGTCTTCCACATCTTCCGCGACCTGGCCGATAAAGTGGGAGAGTTTGTCCACCAATTGTTTGACGATGATGAAGCGCTCCGTGTCCAGGAGCTCTTCAACCCCGGGCTCAGATGGGTTTTCGGCCGCATGCTCGAGCTTCTGGAGCCGGGCGTTGACGGTGATTTTGTCGGCTACCCGGGCAAGCGCGACTTCAAATGCGGTAACGTTCAGCGGCGTTTCCTGAAATTCCCGGATCTCATCCTTGAACCGGTCCATGATGGATGTGATTTTATCTCTGGGTGCGGCCAGCATGAGTTCCGCCTCCTCGTAGCGCTCCCGGATAACGGCGGCGATCTTTTCCTGGTCGGCTTCAGATGTGTCCGCCATGTCAATGATCACCAGATCCGGCCGCTAGACCGGAATCTCGCCCACAGCCGGCAGCTCTGCCCGAACGGCATGGAGCCGGTGGCCCAGGCGCCCGGCCAGCTCCGAAATGGCCGTTTCGGTTTCCGGACCGGTATTTATGGCAAGGATGATGAGGTTCATATTTTTGCGCTCACTGTCCGATTACATAAATGTGCCGGAAGATTAAGACAGAAATGATTTTAT
>JBKHAE010000184.1:0-3045 GCA_046543065.1 Desulfobacterales bacterium
ATTCAACTATAACGTCCTGTTTTTTAAAAAAATATTAACAAATATCGGCCTGGCTCGGAAAATATACCTAATTATTCCAACGGGTTATCAGAACGACTATCTTTGCTAACCCTCCGAATTTATTGGGTTTTAATTTTTGCTCCAGCCGCCCCCGCCAGGCCGAAATTTAAAAAGCGGGAGACTTCAGAAGAATGATTTATTTTTGATTATTCAGTTTCCGGCACAATCATTGCTTCTGATTAAAAGCTTAAAAGCTCTTTCCTTTTTTCGAGGTTTGTCAGGAGGGAAGTCCTGGGGCCGGGGTCAGTTTTTTTACTCCGGATCGTTTTTTGGCAAAAACGCTCCATGTCGCTTCAAAAACAGATCCCGCCCCTGGACTTCTCCGGGAAGGGTGAAAAGAAATGCTTGATCCCGGAAAACCATTGAGCCGGTTTTTCGGTGCGGTAGTCCTGCGGGACGGCTTTCCGGGGCCACTGGAAACCACAAATGATATCAAGGGAGGATTTATGGATCGGCAGACCTATCTGAATGAACTGGAAAACCTGTGGAAGGACAACTGGCCCCCGGGCATGCCCGGGGCGGTGGAATATCCCCTGGGAGAAATCCCCATGACCGGGTATTTGCGCAAACAGGCCCGGCAAATGCCGGACAAGGCATGCATTATTTATTACGGGGCAAAAATGACATTTGCCCAGCTCGATGACTACAGCGACCGGTTTGCTGCCTGGCTGGCCGGCCAGGGCCTGGAAAAAGGCGACCGGGTGGCGGTGTTTATGCCCAACTGCCCGCAGTTTTTAATCGCTTTTTACGGCATTCTCAAGCTGGGCTGCATCCACGTGCCGGTCAATCCCTTGTTTAAGGAGGCCGAGTTTGTTTACGAAATCCAGGATGCCGAGCCCAAAGTCATCGTTGCTCTGGATCTGCTTTACGGGGTGGTGGCCCAAACCCGGGACCAGACCAACCTGGAAGCCGTGCTTTCCACGAGCCTGACCGACTGGCTGCCGGACACACCGGCCATTGCAATCCCGGATCTGGCGCAGGTCCCCCGTCAGGAGTGTCCCGGCTCCCTGGATTTTATGACTGTTTTAAATGAAGAAACCCGTCCCTGCCCGGAAGTGAATATCCAGCTTGACGATACGGCCGCGCTCAATTATACAGGCGGCACTACGGGCATGCCCAAGGGATGTGTGCATACCCACGGGGATATGCTCTACACGGCCGCATGCGGCTCCATTTTTGCCCTGGGCCGGCCCGGGGGGCAGGACGTGCTGCTCAATTATCTGCCGGTGTTCTGGATTGCAGGCGAGGATGCCGGGATCCTGTCTCCGGTGTTTTCCGGGGTGACCGAGGTGCTCATGGTCCGGTGGGATGCCGCAGCCGTGCTGGCAGCCATTGAAAAATACAGGGCCTCGGTCATTTACGGCCTGGTGGACAATATGGTTGAACTCATGGAACATCCGGAGGCCTCTGCCACGGATTTTTCGTCTTTGCGCGAAACCCTGGTTTCCTCTTTTGTGAAAAAACTCAACAAGGATTACCGGCAGCGCTGGTATGAGCTCACCGGCACGGTGATGCGCGAAAGCAGCTACGGCATGACCGAAACCCATACACTTGACACATTTACCGCCGGCATGCAGGAAAACGACATGGATCTGGCCTCCCGCCCGGTGTTTGTGGGATTTCCCATGCCGGAAACCCGGTTTATGGTGGTGGATTTTGTCACAGCCGAGCCCCTGCCCCTGGGCCGGGAGGGCGAGATCCTTATTCAGACCCCTTCCTTGATGAAGGCGTACTGGAAAAAGCCCGAAGCCACTGCTGACCAGCTCAAGGACGGCTGGCTGCACACCGGTGATATCGGCGCCATCGACGAGCAGGGCCATCTGATCTATCTGGGCCGCAGCAAGGAAATGCTCAAGGTCAAAGGCATGAGCGTGTTTCCCTCGGAAGTGGAAACCCTGCTGGGCCGGCATCCGGCAATTGCCGGCAGCGCGGTGCTGGGCCGGCCGGATCCGGAAAAAGGAGAGGTACCTGTAGCCTTTGTCCAGCTCAATCCGGACCAGGCCGAAACCCTTGATGAGGCGCAGCTGCTTTCCTGGTGCAAGCAGAACATGGCCGGCTACAAGATCCCGGAGATCCGGATCGTGGATCAATTGCCCCTGACAGCCACGGGCAAGGTGCAGAAGGAACAGCTAAAAGATAGATTATAATGCTTCCTGATCAACAACAAGAAATGAAAGAAGCTTTTACGGGGAAAAATATGGAAAAAATACTGGTGGCCAACAGGGGCGAGATTGCCGTGCGCATCATCCGCGCGGCAGCAGAGCTGGGCCTGGCAACTGCGGCGGTTTTTTCTGAAGATGACCGGAAATGCCTGCACACCCGGTTTGCGGATCACAGCGTTGCCCTGCAGGGACTGGGGGCGGCGGCTTATCTGGACGCAGGTCAGATCATTGCCGCGGCCCGAGACAACGGGTGCATGGCCATTGCCCCGGGATACGGATTTCTTGCGGAAAATGCGCAGTTTGCCCGAAGGTGTGAACAAGCCGGCATCGCCTTTATCGGCCCCACGCCCGAGAGCCTGGAGGTGTTCGGCAACAAGGCCCTGGCCGGAGACGGGGGCCGGGGCATACGGCCGGTATACAGCCTGGAAGACCCGGAAGCGCCTTTACTTGGGTCCCGGGGGGACAAACTATTGAAAATGACCTTTTTATGATTTTTGTTCTTTAGTGTCAGCACGTAGTGCAAATGTCTCATGTCATCCATGACGTCTTCAGCGCTACGGTTGATACCTTAAGCAGCCAGCTTGAGTTCGATGCGACTAAGATAGACCATTGCCAAAACGCATGTAAACAAGTGACACCGGATTTTGCTGTCTGTCCAGTGACGGATGGGACCGACGCCCACTAAGTCGTCATCATTGCTAACCTGGAACTGGTCCTCAACCTGCCAGCGATCCAGGCTGGCTTCGACGATCTCAGGGGTGCTCCAGTCCATGTTGTCGGTGATGATTATGTTTTTGCCCCTCCGGGCAAGTTCGGAAGGGGT
>JBKHAE010000075.1:0-16648 GCA_046543065.1 Desulfobacterales bacterium
GAAGGCCGCTGAAAAGGCGGGGGAGCCAGAAGACCTGCCTTAACCGATACATCGGTGGCCTGCGGGATAACAGGAACCGAATTTATTGTATTGATACATACGAGGGTTAAGAAAACTGGGTGCAGCCCTCCAGATGCGATGCGTCGCGTCTGGAGGGCTTTTTTATTTTAGGACGCATTTTGCAGGATATGCCACCCACTTGGTCATCTTCCGGGTTCCGTTGGCTAAAAGCCAAACCCTAAATCTTCAGCCGAAGAAAACCTCCATGGCTGACGGAATCCGGATTATGGCCATTTTACGATAAAGATTCGAGCGACCATTAATGATGGTTTTTTTAGAAAGGAGAGATCTAAATGGCGCATGACAACAAAAACCATACGGACGTTGAGAAAATTAAGGATACGGACCACTATAAAGAACAGTATTATGATGATTTCGTTGACAAATGGGATGATTTGATTGACTGGGATGCCCGGGCAGAAGGCGAGGGGGCGTTTTTTATTAAACTCTTAAAAGACTGTGGGAAGAATAAGATCCTCGATTTGGCCACCGGCACAGGGTATCATTCGGTAACGCTCATGAACGAAGGCTTTGAAGTGCACAGCGCCGACGGCAGCGCGGAAATGCTTTACAGGGCGTCTGAAAACGGCAGAAAACGGGGCCTGGTGCTGCGCACGATTGAAGCGGACTGGCGTTGGGTGACCCGCGACATCGAAGAGCGCTATGATGCGGTCATCTGTCTGGGCAACTCGTTTACCCATCTCTTCGCGGAATCGGATCGAAGAAAGGCGCTGGCCGAGTTCTACGCCGTGTTAAACCATGACGGCATCTTAATTATTGATCAGCGGAACTACGATAACATGCTGACCGAGGGATACGCTTCCAAGCACAAGTATTATTATGCGGGTGACCGGGTCAAAGCCGAGCCCGTGCATATCAGTGATGACCTGGTCATATTTGAATACGCGTTTCCGGATCAGTCCAGCTATCGGCTCAATATGTATCCGCTGAGGAAAGACTACCTTTGCGGGCTGATTCAGGACGCGGGATTTCAAACAGTTACCACGTACGGCGACTTTAAAAAAGACTATGACATTAAAAATACGGATTTCTTTATCCACGTGGCTGAAAAGGAATAATCCGCATTTATTGTTTACGGCGCTTTGCCGATAGCGGAATGAACCGAATATCCGGGAAAAATACCGGGCCATGGCCCAGCGGATCGCCCGGATGTATCAGGGCGCATTGGCGCATGGCAACGTTGACGGGGATGGTAAATACTGGCCGCAAAACTCCTGAAATTTGAATTTTCGGTTGATTTTTATATGTGATTAAAATAGTATCATTGCCTTATGTTCGGGTGTCCGGTTCAGCGAAAAAACTCACTGATATTGTTTTGAATTTTACTGAACCAGACCGAAGAGGGAACCCCGTGAGATTCGGGGACGGGCCCGCCGCTGTAATCGGGGACGAAAGCTGCAGGATGCCACTGGCCGATAGGCCGGGAAGGCGCAGCCGGTAGGAAGATCCGTGAGCCAGAAGACCTGCCTGAGCAAAAGCTGGTATTTATTTCCCCGGCAGAAATAAATATCCAATGATCACGGGATAAAAAGGGAAATCTCAGGATCGAAAGGATCCGGGGTTTCCTTTTTTTTATGGAGAATTGAAACCGACAGGCACTCATATGAGAAAGCAAGCGCACTTAGCTGGATGCATTATTTTAATTACAGGTATCCTGTTGTTTTTGTTTGATTTCGGTTTTGCGGAAGAAAAACAGACGGATTTTACCCTGGATCCGGTGGTTGTCACCGCCCGCGGACAGGATACGGATTACCAGACCGGGGATGTGGATCAAGTGAACACGCCCTCTTTTTTTTCCACCATCACCCGGGACGAGTTTGAAGGCAAAATGGAAAACCTCTCCGAGGTGATCGAAAATCAGGCCGGCATTCAGGTGCGGCAGTCCGGGGGGCTGGGCAGTTTCTCAACAGTTTCCATGCGCGGGGCTTCAACTGATCAAGTCATGGTCTTTATGGACGGCGTACCCTTAAATGATGCCTCTGGCGGCGGGGTGGATTTAAGCAACATCGCCCTGGCGGATGTGGACTCGGTTGAAATCTACCAGGGTACCAGCCCGATCAACTTCGGCAAGTCCTCCATCGGCGGGGCGGTCAACATCCAGACCCGGCGTTCAACCGAGGGATTTACCGCCAATGCGCTGGCCGGCTACGGTTCCTTTAATACCCGGAAACTCTCCGCATTTATCAATCATAAACCCGGCAAATGGGATTACCTGATTTCCGCGGATTACATGGATTCGGACAATGATTTTGAAATCAAAAACGATAACGGGACGCCGGATAACCCGTCTGACGACCGGACCGAGGATCGAAACAACGCCCGGTTCGATCAGACCAATGTATTGACCCGCTTTGGCTATGACGTAACGCCTGATGCCCGGGTGGATCTCATGAATAAATGGTTTACTAAGGACCAGGGCATCCCCTCATGGAACAACAACCCCCTGACGGACACCCGTTTTGAAACCGAGCGCAATATCAGTACGCTGAAAGTGACATTAAACGATGTGACTCCGCTGCATTTAAATACCAGTACCCAGGTGGATTATCTGGCCAAGGAGGAGATATATGATGACAGCGGCGGCCATGTCGGGCTCGGCCGTCAAAAAAGTCAGTATGATACCAGCCGCTATGGCGCCCGTTTTTTTGCCGAATGGCTCACCGGTCGCCAGTCTTTGCGCCTGACCCTGGATGCGCAGAATGAAACCTATGAGGCAAAGAATAAATTAAGCGGCGATCAGACCAATGACAGCGAGCGAAAGAGTTTCTCCGCCGGGCTTCAGGATACGGTGTTTTTTTTCGAAGACCGCTTAAGTGTTACCCCGGCCCTTCGCTACGCGCATTATGATGATGAATTCACTTCCGGCAATGAATCCTGGGGGCTGGAGGCGGACCAATATGAGCGCACGAATGATCACTGGATGCCGCAGCTGGGCATCAAATTCCAGGCCACCGGGCATACGAGTTTAAAATCCAATCTCGCCCGGTATGTTCGGGAGCCTTCATTCTATGAGCTGTTCGGCGACCGGGGCATTTTTGTGGGCAATCCGGAGCTGGCGGCTGAAGAAGGGATCAATTTTGATATCGGCCTGGAATACGGTCGCCAGGACTTTGGCGCATGGCTAAATCGCATATCCGCCAGCACCGTCTATTTTTACAGCGAAATCGATAACCTGATCACCCGCACCTATGACTCCCGTGGCATCGGAAAGGCGGAGAATATCTCAGAGGCTGTCATAAACGGCGTGGAGGCCCGGGCGAGTATCGAATTTTTAGAATTTTTCCGAATGCTCGGCCAGTATACCTGGCAGGATACGGAAAACCACAGCCCGGTCCGGGCGTTTGACGGCAACCAATTGCCGGGCGAATTCGAGCATTCCTGGCTGGGCCGGGCGGAATTCAACTGGCAGAATTTAAAACTCTATGCCGAATATATAAATGAGTCCGACATGTACTATGATACGGCCAATATGCTTGAGGCTTCCACCAAAAGAGAGGTCAACTGCGGCTTGTCCTACCTCTGGCGTAACTGGCGGATGAGCCTTGAGGCTAACAATCTGGGCGATGAACAGTACGAAGATTTTAACGGGTATCCGCTGCCCGGCCGTTCTTTTTTTGCAAGCATCAAATATTCTTTATAAACCTACGAGAGGAGGATGTATGAGAAAATTTCAAGTCCGATCAATGATTCATTTTTTACTGGCGGTCTTTATGGTCTGCGGCATTGCCGGCGCCGTTCATGCGGAACAGATGGCTGTGGTGGCCACCGCGGCGGCGGATTTTACCAGCGGGGCGCATTCGGTGATTTCCGTTGAGCCTGTCGATGGCTCGCGCACTGTCAAAAACAAACTGGCGGAAACAGGCTCAGATATCACGGTTGTGGCATATGGGGAGTATTTTTACCGGCTTGAGCGAAGCGGGGCACAGAGCATCACCAAATATCATATTGATGCGCCCGAAGAAGTTGTGTGGCAATATTCAACCGAAGGCGAAGAATCCGAAAGCAATCCGCATGACATGATATTTGTCAACTCAGAGAAGGCCTATGTTCTGCGATACGATTCAAGTAAGGCCTGGATTGTCAACCCTTCAGCAAAAACCGAAGATGAGTTTAAAACCGGGGAACTGGATTTAAGCGCCTATGCGGACACGGACGATGTCCCGGAGATGCATTCCGGCACTATCGTCGGCGACCGTCTGTTTATTACTCTGCAGCGGGTGGATTATTCCGGCGGTTTCTCGGATGGCGACTACAACACTCCGTATGTGGCTGTTTTTGATACTGAAACAGACATGGAAATAGATACTCAAAACTGCGGTTGCGCCATGAAAGGAATTGAAATCCCGGTGATCACCAATTTGGGCGCTATCCAGTATCTTGATGTGAATGACAGCCTCTATGTCCAGGGCATGGGCGACTACGATGCAGACACTGAAGCCGGTGAAAGCGGAATTGTCCGCATTGATGCGGATACCTATGAAACAGATGTGATCCTGACCGAAGACGCCGATACCCATGGGGCGGTCTCCGGCATGGCGATCGTCTCTGAGGCCAAAGGCTATTTCATCGGGTACGCCGGCTGGGGGGATAATACCCTGTACAGCTTTGACCCCTCCTGCGGCTGCAGCATTGAAGCTGTGCCCGGCCTTGAAAACAAAAGCATCGCCGGCATGGAAACAGGCGTTTATACGGATACTAACGGGAAGCTGTGGGTCTGCAATCAGACAGATGCCAGCGTCGACATTCTGGATCCGGCGGATGATACCATTGAGGAGAGTGTTCCCACCGAATTAAATCCCCTGAAAGTGGCGTTTACCGGAAGCGAATCCACTAACAACGGGGACGCTGACGATGACGACGATGGGGGCAGCGACAGCGGTTGTTTTATCGGGGTTTTGAGATAAACTAGGTCTTTTCCTCCCAAACAGATCGCCATTTCCGGTCCTGTGCCGAAGTGGCGATTTTTTTGATAAAACAGGCACCCCATTATTTGCCTGATAGATAAAATATGATTATTGGAATATATAGTGATCGTATTTGCTGCCACATATTTTATCAAAAAGGGGAGGGGAACCCAATGCTGTGCTCAATTTCAAAACTGACCGAACAGGACCTTAAGTTTATTCAACACCTTGAAAACAGCCTTAATAAGTCACTGCTGGCATTTTCCTGCCATGACATTAAAATCGCGGATCTTTCGGCGGACGAGCTGGCCAGGATACAGAAGCTGGAAAATCGCCTGGGAATGAGCCTGATTGCCGTGGACGCGGCCTGATCGGCATCAGGTGCCAATACCGGATGCCAGAGAGCCAAAAAAGCTTGACAGCTGAAAGGCAAATTCTATAGGAACAGTACTTCTAACGGGCGGAAGAATCCGCCCTTAAAGCGTATTTTATTGTAAAATCCGGGTTTCCCAGGATGTGAGGGAAATCCGCACATATTTCGAATAAAGCCAGGAAGGCATGACCTTCCAATTGGCAAATGGCCAAAAGCACCCAGCAGGATCGGATTGAAAAAACGCTTTCAGAACTGCCCCTTGCGCCTGAATCCCGGGTCTTGGACATCGGTGCCGGTCCGGGGATTCTGACGGTTCCCCTGGCCCGTCGGGTTTCCCATGTGACCGCGGTTGACGCCTCGGAGGGCATGATTTCGGTTTTAAAGGAAAAGGCCGCTACCGCAGGCGTAAAAAATGTTGACTGCACTTGCCGCCGCTGGGAGTCGGTGGATCCGAACCGCGATTTGGCCGGTCCCTATGATGTGGTGATCGCCTCCCTGTGCCTGACCATGTTTGATCTGCAATCCGCTGTCAGCAAAATGGAAAAGGTTTGCCGGGGGTATATCTTTCTGTACTGGTTTTTGGGTGAGACCGGATGGGAGGATCAGCGCCGGATGTTTGAACCCTTTGCCCCGGGCATCGGGGCTAAAAGTACAATGCCCAAAAGCGAGCTCTTGTTAAAAGCCCTCCGGCAAATAGGTATCTATCCGGAAATTGAAATATTTCCCTATGTCCATATCGACCGGTTTGATTCCATTGACGCGGCAGTTGATCATTTTGTTCAAAGATTCGGGATTTCACCCGCCAACCAGACGGCCGCATTGCGGGCCTGCGTCACGGATTTGCTTGAAGCACGCCATAATGCCTATATCCTCCGGTCTGAAGCTGAATGCATGAAAATCCGGTGGCGGGTTGAACAATCATTCAATCATGGCAGGCAAATTTTGTTCCACTGAAATTTCAGGGGGGGTAAAAAAAATATTTGACAATGGATTAACGCGGCGGTAAATAGAAATATAACTTTGTTAGAAAAACCTATCAAAGGGATATATTTTGACACCGCAACATACAGAAATTTCAGATGAAAAGCCCTTGACCCCGGTCATGGAAGATTACCTGGAGACCATTTTCGATCTGGATCAGGAAAAAAAGGTGGTTCGGGTTAAGGATATCGCCAAGCGTTTGGAAGTTCGGATGCCGACTGTGACAAGTATGCTCAAGACCTTGAGCAAACGGGGGCTTGTCCATTATGAAAAATATGAGTATGTAGAGCTGACATCCCAAGGGTTGGATGTTGGCCGGGAAATGCGTCGCCGGCACAAAATCCTGTTTAAATTCTTGACGAATATTTTGAAAATCAGGGCTGACACGGCGGACGAGGAAGCCTGCAAAATGGAGCATACCCTGAGCGAGGCCACGCTGGACAGTCTGACGGATTTCATGGCCTTTATTCAGGAGTGTCCGCGGGCCGGCGAAAGCTGGCTGCAGAACTTTGAGGAATACCGGATTCACGGGTATAAGCCGGAAAAGTGCAAATCACGGAGCGGTGAATTTACCTGCGAACTCAAGGAGCGGATTGATCACGTTGACTCTGTTGAAAGCGACTCATCGAAGTAATACCCTGTTTAAGATAAATCAGGTGCTTGTAATATAACACCAAAAAGCGCTGATTGCCGTCTTTTAGGTGCCGGCTGGGGAGGCGGCAATTTTTTTATCCATTAAGTTAGAATTATAAAACAAAAAGAGGAGCCCCTATCTAAAATGAGCCCAGATAAACACACCCTCGCCAATGTGCTTAATGAAAGTGTCAGGGAATTACAGCATCGGCTTGATGCGCATTCCTGCCTGGTTGCCGCGATGCTGGATGATCATGTTGATGGCCATAATCTTGCGCATCATAAGAATGCTCGCCTGTCGTGCTCCCGGGAGGAAAAGTTCCGGCAGGCCATCAAAGAAGCAATTGAGGTTTTGGAGCAAAGCCGCAAGTCTTTCAAGTTCAAGCAATTGAAACAGTTGCGTAAAAAACTGACGCAGGTGCTAATCGACAACCAGTAAAAAAGAGGCAGTACAATGGGAACTCAAAATTCATCCGCAAGAGTCAATGGCGCCAGCCTTTATGACCATAAGGCTGATCCCGGCGGTCAAACAAACCGGCTGCGTTTCTGGGAGTTTGATCATTTTTTGGTTTGTCCCGTGATCGGCACATGCCTAACCGATGCCGAACAGCGGCAGCTGATAAAAAAAGCCGGACTTTTGAAAAAAAAGGCAAACCCCTTTGAAATCCACGAAACCCTGGTTGCCAGTTCCGAGGATGAAAACACGTTATCCGTAAAGATCGACAATTTGCTGACGCGAAAATTTAAACGCGAGGCCCTTCCATTTGCCGGTATGGGCCCGGATGAGCTGATGGGGCAGTGGCGGGATTTTTTCGATGCTGGCGACCACCGGGCAATTTTGTGGGAAATTGCTTCCAGGCCCGAAGTACCGCCGGAATACCGGCGTGAAGTTTTTGGCACTATCCACATGGCCATGCATGGAAATCTGGAAGCGCAGGCTTGGCATAAGCAGCAGCTTTTAAACCGGGAGCAGACGATCGAGAAACTTCAGCAGGAGCTTAAGCGGGCCAGGCAGGATCGGCGTACCTCGAAAAAGGAGAATAACCGGTTAAGCGCGGAAAACGCCCGGCTGGAGGCGAGGTTTGCTATCATGGAGCAGGAAAAGCGGGAGATGGAAAAACGGTTGAGCGACTTTTCGAATCAATGCCGCACCGTCGACTTTCAAGCTGAAAATGAGCGCTTAAATGCCCGTTTGGCGAATCTTGAAGCAGAAGCCGGGAAAAAGAATCGGCGCATTGAATCCCTGAAAAAGCGGAACAACACCCTCTCCGACAAACTCAAACAGCAGAAGGAATTGAATCATCAATACAGGGAAGAGGCCGAGTGGATGATCGACCGCTTTTCGGAATTTAATACCTGCGATCAAAACTGCCCTTCCTATGATTTGTGTAAAAAACGGATACTGATCGTTGGCGGCATTACCCGCATGGAATCGCTCTACCGCCAGCTCATTGAGGGCCGGGGCGGTTTAATGGAGCATCATGACGGGTATATGAAAAACGGGGTCAGAAGTCTTGAAGGCCAGCTCAAGCGCTCGGACCTGATCATCTGCCCGGTGAGCTGTAACAGCCATGCGGCGTGCACCCTTGTGAAAAACCTGGGCAAAAAACATCGGAAACCGGTTTATATGGTGGCTAACCCGAGTTTGAACGCGGTCTCAAAAGTCATTTGGAGCCTGGATGGCGAATACTGCGAAGAGGGTTGGGCGGAAGCACCAAAATATTCTAAAACCGGAGGCTGATCATCGCGGGGCCGAACAACCAAATTCAAGAAGGAGAAGTGGCATGGAGCGTTTAGATAATCAGATCATTAAGAATCTGGGATCGGAGCAAATGGAGCCGCTCAAATACGAGGGCCGCGGCGTGATTAACTGCCGCTCCAAATTGAAGCGCGGAATGTCGGTTGGGGATGAAATTCAGAAAATCATTGATGCGCGAACAAGCGGCAGCGAATCTATTAGAAAATAGAAAAAAGGATTGGCAAAAATTTTTTACCATATTAATTAGCAATCTCTTTTTTGATTAGACTATGCAAACATATTTTGAGCGGGCTATTGAACTGTTGCGGCAAAGCCGGTCGCTGATGTTGTGCTCCCACATTCGCCCAGACGGGGATGCGATCGGCGCCATGCTCGCATTGGGGCTTGGACTTGAATCAATGCAGAAAAGGGTTTTAATGTTCAATGTCAGCAAAACACCGGCCCGGTATCGATTCCTCCCGGGCTCCGAGATTATCCGGCAATCAATTGAACCCCGGACAAAATTTGACACTGCCGTTATTCTCGACTGCGAGAATCTGTCATGCATTGGCGCGGCATCGGATATCATGGCCGCCTCCCCATTGGTCATAAATATCGATCATCATCTTGATAACACCGGTTTCGGGCATTTGAATCTTGTTGATCCGACGGCGTGCGGAACAGCGGAAATCGTCTACCGGATTTTAAAAAGACTTCCGGTAACCATGGATAGGGCGATTGCCATGGCCATATACACGGGGGTGATAACAGATACCGGCTTTTTCCGGTTCAAAAATACGAATGCCGCCGCCTTTGCTATAAGTTCAGAAATGGCGGCCTGTGGTGTGCATCCGCACCAGATCGCCCGTAATCTCTATGGTCGCTATTCTTTAACCCGGATAAAAGTCTTGAGCCGGGCGATCGAATCCTTGGAGATTTCGGAAGACGGGCGGATCGCGGTGATGGCCCTGACCCGCGAAATCCTGGCGGATACCAGTGATGGTTCTTTTGATGGAGCTGAAATTTTGACATACGGCAAACGTATTAAAGGTGTACAAATTGCCGCCCTTATTCTGGAAAGCGGGGGCGGCTTGAATCAGTTAACTGATGAGTGTCGGTTTTTTCGCGTACTGCTGCGCACCGATGGCATGGCCAGCGCCGCGGCGATTTCGGCCCGGTATGGAGGGCGCGGCACAGCAGATCGGGCGGAGTTTAATTGCTATGGTTCTTTGACTGAAATAAAGGAAGAGCTGCTTGGCTTATCTGAGGACATTTATGAGCACCGGGAAAACGGATATAAAGAGCGCATCTCCGCTTAAGCATCCAATGAGTGCGAAAGGTTTCTCTGGAGGCAAGGAAACAGTCATGAATAAGGCCCCGCAGAAGAGGGAATCAATTGGGACGGTCCACGTCATATGGTCGGACAAGGATATCCAGATTACCTATCTAACAGCTCCCGCGCCGCTTGCGGTGCTAATCAATGAACCGGACGCCGGGGAGGCAGACAGCATGCGCATGCTGTTTTGCTTTTGCGGACGGATGCGGGTTCAGGCATGTTTAGCGGGGCTGGTCTGCGAGTGCATGGTTCCGGAAAACTACTGCGATCTTCATCTTCATCCCATAGGCTGCTGTTCGAAATACGAAGTCCGAAAAGACTGCCAGGGGCTTCTTTTGTCCATCAGCCGGCGCCGGTTGATGGGGTTGATTGCAGGGGAAAGCCTTGCCGTTGAAATTCAAGCGATAGTGGACAAAGCGCGGCCGGTCCATCGGGTAGTGCCGGTCACCCTCCCCATGCGCTCGGTTTTGAGCCAAATCATTCAGCCGGCTTTACCTGAGAACCTGCCGCGACTCTATTATTTGGCAAAAATTCTTGAGCTTATCTGTGCCATAGAATCGCTTGACAATACAGGGGCAAGCTTTTCAAAAGGCCACTCGGGCGTTCGTCCCCGAAAAATTTATCCAGCGGATCGAAAAATCGTTGAAAACGCAAAGAATTTTTTGGCCGCCGGTCTGGACAATCCGCCTTCAATCGCTGATTTAGCAGGAAAAGTGGGTGTCAGCGCTTCCAAACTCAAGCAGCTTTTTCCGGAAGTCTGCGGGATGACGCCTTATGATTACCTGCGGAAAATTCGGATGGAAAAGGCGATGCTGCTGCTGCGCGGCGGGGAAATGAATGTAACAGAAGCCGCTTATGAGGTTGGATACGAAAGCATTAGTCATTTCAGCAAGGTGTTTTGCAAATATTATGGCATCAAGCCTTCACAGGTAAGAAATCATTTTTCGTCTGATGAACTATTAAATTCAACAGCTTGAGGATCTTTTCACAAAATATACAATTTAAACAATTATGGCGGCGGCAATGTCGAAAACCATCCCCCTTCTCCTTTCTCAACGATATTTCCGCCGCCACCAACTTCTGTCCCGGCCCATAAAAATGATGTTTCCCCGAACGAACTCCCAGTTTCAATGATAAAAATTTCGATTTGGCTTTAACCGTTAAAATTTTGGCCTGCACCGTTAGCCCGTCTTTTTTTGTTAGATTATTATAACTTTTTTGTGATTGAAAGTTAAATTAATCAATAGGGGAGGTACGAAGATGCAGACTCAATATTGGCGATGGCCGAAGGCGGCGATTGTTTTTTTCGCGTTCTGCTTGGTGTCCATGAACGCGGCTGCGGCCGGTAAGGCGCCTGTCCAGGAAGAAGAGGTGGTGGTGACAGCGACCATGACAGAAAAGGAAATGCAAAAGGTGCCCGGTGCGGTAGAGGTGATAGACCGGCGGGAAATAGAGGCGCTCAATGCGCAGACCCTTGACGAGGCCATAGAAGAGGCAGTCGGCCTGATTGTTACAAACGAATCCGGCAGGCAGAAACGGCCCAGTATCCGTGGTACAGGCAGCAAGCACACCCTGGTATTGATTGACGGTCGAAGACTTTCCAAGGGTTACAAGGATTTTGTGGATATGAATCATATCCCGGTGGATATGATCGAACGAATCGAGGTGATTCGGGGGCCTTCCTCCGCGCTGTACGGCAGTGATGCGATCGGCGGGGTGGTCAATATCATTACAAAGCATCCCCCGGAAACACTGGAGGCGGGAGCAACCGTCCAATACGGCCAGGATACTTACGGTGAAGCCGAGATGCCGTTTGGAAGAGCCTACTTGGGAAATTCGGCCGGGCCGGTCGGTTTTTTTCTGTCCGGCAGTTATCTGGACAGAGAGGGATGGGACCGGGACGCTGTTCTTCCGGATGACGGGGATGAAAAAACGCTTGGAAATATCGGCGGGCGATTTTCTTATGATTTAAACAACAACCACGGCCTGGCGGCCGGGTTTGAATATAGCGACGCAGAAACTAAAGGGGGCCGTTTTTTACAAAACCTGGACAGGGAGCGAACAGCCGAGAAAGAGCGGCTGAACTATTTTGTGGAATACAACGGGAAACCGAGCCCGCTCACCCAAATCATGCTGCGTGCCAATCATTCCGAGCATGAAAATGATATCCACATGTCGCCCGAGGCCGAACTCACAGCAGAAGAAGACGCCGAGCGCACCCTGGATCAGGCGGAGGGCCGCTTCACGGGGGTCTTTTTTGACAAGCACGTCGTGACGCTGGGCACGGAATTCAGAGCGGAAGAACGCGAAGACAGGACAGGCCGGGATGATGATGTGGACAACTTGGGATTCTATCTCCAGGATGAGTACCAGGTGCTGGATCCCCTCTATCTGGTTCTGGGGATGCGATATGATGACCATTCGGATTTCGGCTCCGAATGGACGCCGCGTACCTCGTTGATTTACAGCCTCCTGGATAATCTGCGCGTAAAGGCCTCATATGGCACGGGGTTTCGCGCCCCCACCATATCCGAGCTTTTTGTCACCTCTTACCGGAAACGGGGCAAGTGGATTTACGAGCCCAATCCGAACCTGGCCCCCGAAGAGTCGGAAAGCTATGAGGCCGGTATCGAAGGCGAATACAAGGCCTGTCAGGGCAAAATCACCGCTTTTAGAAACGAAGTGGAAAATCTGATTGAACCGGTACGCTACAATTCAACCGGCAAGGGCAAGAAGAAGAAAGCCTATTATCGATATGAAAATATCGCCGAAGCCACTTTGCAGGGCATTGAACTGGCATACGGCATCGGCCTGCCCCGCGGATTTACCGTATCCGGTCATTTGACATACCTGGACACCGAAGATGAGGAAACCGGCCGGGAACTGGAAGGCCAGCCGGATTACAAGGGTCTTTTGAAACTGGGATATCAAAACCCGGGGGCGGGCATCCGTTCCAATATCCGGCTCAACTATATCGGGGAACGCTATTATGCAGACGAAACCGAGGATGCCTACACGCTCGTCAACGCTTACGCGTCCAAGCAGGTTGCCCGTCATGTCGACATTTTTGCCGGCATCGACAATATTTTCAACACCCGGGAAGCCTCGGACAATGTTGTATACGTTGAACCCACAACATTTTATGCCGGTGTCACGGTAACGCTGTAAAGCACAGAAAATCGGAGCAAAGGAGAGGAAGCAATGAAATTGATTCGCATCAGGATAATCGGATTTGTATTTTTGTTGGCAGCGGTGCTCGGGTACGGGGGCATGTCCGTGCCGGCCGCGTGGGCGGCGCCGGCAGAGGTTCCGGAGCGTGCCGAAGTGATTATGCTCGGCGACCGGGTGGTGGACATTGCCTATAATCTGGGAGTGCTGCCGGCGGCCATGTCTGTTCGCTGTGCCATGTGGCCGTTATGTGAGCAGATCAACAATGCCGTCCAGGTGCTGGGATGCCCGAACTGCGTGTTAAAAAAGGAAGCCGCGCCGGTTTTGGATTTTGCCCGGAAGCAGGGGGTCAACCGCGTGATTATCGAAAAAAACCCGGATTTCTGTAAATATAAGGATGTCAGCCCGGCGGATGCAGCGCCCTTTCTCAAGGACAAAAGCCTTGTCATAGAATATGTCGATTTTTCACACGGCCTGGAAAAAGCGGTTCGCCAGACAGCAGGCCTCCTGGACCGCAGGGACAAGGGCAAAGCCCTGATCAAAACCTATAAAAAGCAGATGGACCGGACGAAAAAGAAGCTTGCGGGATGTTCCATGGATGCCGAAGTTGTGATTTTAAACGGCGTCTATCACCCGGCATCCGGCCGCATCATGCTGCGGGCCGAGGCGCCCGGCGGGTATGCGGACGAGTTTCTGCTGGAGCCTCTGGGCTGTGTAAACAAGGGGGATGTTTTTCAAACCGGAGGCGCAAAACCGTCCAAGGGGCATTACATGGTCAAAAAAAGGCGGCAGGGCCCGGTGTTAAAGCCCCTGGTAGCGGCTGCCCCGGATGTGATCGTCATGACAGGAGATGCCTTTGCCGTACAAAAGGCAATTGCCGATGCGCTGCAATATACATCGGAACTTGCCGATGTGCCGGCTATCAAAAACAATCGTATCTACTCGCTGCCGGCCTATATTGACGCAAGTGTCCTTGAGTATCCGGAAATCCTTGCGCGCTGGGCCCAGGCGCTGGATCAATAACGCGGCAGTCCGGATCGGTTATCAGCGGGCTGGTCTCACTTCTACTGATGGGCGGCAACGCCATGCTTCTGCTGGGCAGTATCGGGGCCGGCCTGATCTGCGACGGGCTGTTTTTTCTGGTATCCGGCTACAGAAAAACCTGGGCCATGGTGCTGGGTGTGGGGCTTTATCGGTTTGAAAACGTTTCCTATACCTATCCCTTTCAGACTCACAAGGCCCTTGATGGCATCAGTTTTGCCGTACGAGCCGGGGAAGCGGTGCTGTGCACGGGCGCAAGCGGCTGTGGCAAGTCCACCCTGGTCCGCATGCTAAACGGCCTGATCCCGCATTATTTCCGCGGCAATATGCAAGGCCGGGTCCGGGTTTGCGGCGCCGGGACCGAAATGTGCCTTATTCATGAAATATCAAGGCATGTGGGTATGCTGTTTCAGGAGCCGGAGCAGCAGTTCTTTGCCCTGAGCGTGGCCGACGAAATGGCCTTTGCCCTGGAGTGCCGGGCAATGGCGCCGAAGCAAATAAAGGCGAAAATCAGGGCCGAAGCCGACCGGTTCCGGCTGACGCATCTCATGGCCGCCTCTGTATTTGATCTTTCCGAAGGGGAAAAGCAGAAGGTGGCCCTGGCATCGATTCTGGCCCAGTCACCTTCTGTTCTTGTCCTGGATGAGCCTTCAGCCAACCTCGATCCCGCTGCCACCGAGGAGCTTGCCGGCATTCTGGCGGACCTGAAGCAGCAGGGCATGACGCTGTTTATCGTGGATCACCGGCTCTACTGGTTAAACGATCTCGTCGACCGGGTCATTGTTCTGGAAAACGCTAGGATCTGCGAAACCGGCCCATTTTCCATACTTGAAAAACGCACGGTTCGGAACCGCTATGGATTGCGGAAAACTCATTTCCGAAGGGCTTCGGATGCTTTGATTTCAGCCGGCCAGACAGATGGCGAAGGCTTTAGGATTGAGAATCTGAGCTTTGCATTCAAAAACCGACCGCCGGTTTTTGAATCCGCGGCTGCGTTTCTGCCAAAGGGCAGCATTATCGCCAATGCCATAAAAAAGCTTTCGGAAAGCGGCACGTGCGTTCTGGTCATCAGCCACGACCTGGAGTTGATTAGCATAGCCTGCACCCATGTGCTTTGCCTTCCCCTGGAAAGGCAAACGGCTGATTCGGCTGTGCGCGGTCAAGTCATGGGATTTTGAAATGAACAAAAAGCAGAAAGGAAAAATAGGGATGAACTCAATTGTTGTCTATTCAAGCCGCACAGGAAACACTCTGAAAGTGGCCCAGGCCGTATATGAGGCCCTGCCTTCGCCCAGGGCGCTTTTTCCCGTGGATGATGCGCCGGATCCTGATGCTTATGATTTTATCGCCCTGGGATTCTGGGTGGATAAAGGCACGGCAGATGAAAAAGCCCGCCGGTATCTGGAAAAACTCAAGGGCAAGCCGATATTCCTGTTCGGCACCCTGGGCGCGTACCCGGATTCAGATCACGGCAAAAAATGCATGGAAAATGTCAAAGCCTTGGCTGCGGGCAATCAAATCCTGGGCACCTTTCTTTGCCAGGGCCGCGTGGACCCGGAGATGATCAAATGGATGGAGGAGAATCTACAGCATGATCCCCATCATGCCATGACCCCGGAACGAAGGGCGCGGCTCCGGGAAGCTGAGCGCCATCCGGACACGGATGACCTGAATGCGGCAGAAAACAGGGTCAGGGGAGCACTCAACAAAATGCAGGAAAATCGACAGGGAAGCCATGCGCAAAATGATTGAGCCGGAAATCCGGCAGGCTTTAAACCTCCGGAAATGGGCAACCATATGTACGGTGGACGCGAACCAGATGCCATACGCTGTCGAAGCGACATATTTCATGCCGGATGCCGGGCAGATGAATTTCATGATCAACCCGCGGGGCACAACCGTTCGAAACATTCAAAAAAATCAGCATGTGCTGGTGAAAGTGACATTGACGGATCCCTCCCTTTCCCGGTGGGCGGGGATTTCGGTTTTTGGAAAAGCCTTGATGGAAAGGTCGCCGGAAAAGATACGCCACGGCTGGGCGCTTTTGGGGCAGGTCATGGATGCGGACTACAGTGACGCAGCTGAAAGATTTGCCCGGACGCCGGAAAAATCGCCGCTGTTTGTCGTTGAGATTCGGGAAATGACCGGCCGTTGCAGCGCCGGGCCCGGAGACGGGATTGACTTTAAACGCTTTGAATAAAGGAGCCATTCATGGATGCCGAGCATAATGAATCGACCGCTGCGGAGGGCGGGGATCGTCAGCCGGCTTCGGATGACGGGCAGAATCAAGGGCGGCTGGATCGTCAGGCTTCCCGGATGACGGAAAAAGCCGAGCGCCGCTTTTTTGCCCGCGAGGGGGTGGACCCCCTGACCTCTGCCTTTGCCCGGAAAAG
>JBKHAE010000076.1:0-16596 GCA_046543065.1 Desulfobacterales bacterium
TAAAAACCATGTATGAATGCGGCGATCTTCGCAAGGGATTGAAAATCGAGATTGACGGCGACCCCTATGTGATTACGGATTTTCAGTTTGTCAAACCCGGCAAAGGCCAGGCCTTGTACAAATGCCGGCTGAAAAATATGCTGACCGGTGCCCAGTTTGACCGGACCTATCGCTCCGGCGAGAAGTTCAAGCCGGCCAATCTGGAAGAGCAGGAAATGGAGTTTCTCTATTTTGACGGTGAGCAGTACTGCTTTATGAACACCTCCACCTTTGAACAGGAATTTTTGACCGCGGATCAGGTGGGTGAGACCGCGTCCAAGCTGTTAAAGGAAAATACCAAATGCGATGTGCTGCTGTTTGACGGCAGACCCATCGGGATTTCACTCCCCAATTTTATCGACCTCCGGATCACCAAGGCCGATCCCTGGGTGAAAGGGGATACAGCATCCGGCAGTTCCAAACCCGCCACCCTTGAGACCGGATACGTGGTCCAGGTCCCGCCGTTTATTGAGGAAGGTGAAAAAGTCCGCATTGATACCCGGACCGGGCAGTATGTGGAACGGGTGAAGGAATAGCCGCCTGAAATTTCCGATTTCACCGCGTCTGCTGTATCAAATGAGCTCTCAGAAGGGCCCCTATAGCCCGACATCGTTTGCCTTGTATCTGCGGCAATCCTGAAAATCGTTCAATTTGGGTAAAAATCTGGATATTTTTCTTGACAGCGAAAAATTTGGTTTGTTAATGAATGAAGCTTCATTCACTGAATGAGTATTCATTTTTTAACAGAGAGAGGTGCCATCATTCCGCGGCAGGAGAAATCAAATAAGAGCAACGGCAAATATCAGTTGATATTAAATGCCGCCATCAAGGTGTTTGCCGAGCAGGGGTTTTATAAGGCCACCATTTCCCAGGTTGCCCGTGAGGCCGGTGTCGCTGATGGGACCATCTATATCTATTTCAAAAATAAAGCGGACATCCTGAATAATTTTTTCAGCCATAAGACCCGTCTGGTGTTTCAGCGATTTCGGGAAACGGTGGAGCAGGCGGAAAACGCGGAGGATAAGCTAAGAAATTTGATCCGCCGGCATTTGTCCGAATTTCAGCGGGATCGGAACATGGCGGTGGTGTTTCAGCGGGAAGCCCTTCAGGCCCGCTACATTGCGGATGAGTATATAAAGGATATTACCAAGATGTATCTGGACATTGTGGGCGAAATCATCGTCCAGGGCCAGAAGGAGGGGACGATCCGGAAAAATTTTCAGACCGGACTCGGTAAACGCTTTATTCTGGGCGCGGTCAACGAGGTCATCAATACCTGGGTCACCACCGGCGGCAAGTATGACCTGGTATCCATGGCAGATCCCCTGGTGGATCTTTATTTGCAGGGGATCGGTCAAAAAATACAGACAAGGCATTAACATTATTATTATTTCACTAAAAGGAGCAAAAGGATATGGCACAATCAATTAATGACCGAAGGGATGTCGATTTTGTCCTTCATGAGCAACTCAAAGTCGATCAATTCAGCAAGCATGAACGCTACGCCGAGTTTAACAAGAAAACGGTGGATCTGGTTATTTCCGAGGCCCGCAACCTGGCGATCAAGGAAATCCTGCCCACGCGCAAGGAAGGCGATGAAATCGGCTGCAAGTTTGAAAATGGCAAGGTCATAATTCCGGATGTGCTGCGTCGGCCGTTTGACCTGCTGTGTGAAGGTGAATGGACCGCCATGCCTGAGGATCCGGAATACGGTGGGCAGGGGATGCCCCGGTCCGTTGCCATGGCAGCGTCTGAATATTTTAACGGCGCCAATTATGCCTTAATGATGTATCCCGGCCTGACCCATGGGGCGGGTAAGCTGGTTGAGGCATTCGGCACGGATGAGCAGAAAAGACTCTATTTGAAGAATTTGTTTGCCTGCAAATGGGGCGGCACCATGCTCCTTACCGAGCCCAATGCCGGCTCCGACGTCGGCGCACTGGAAACAAAGGCCGTGCCAAACGGCGACGGCACCTACTCCATCACCGGCCAGAAGATTTTTATCTCCAGCGGGGAACATGATTTAACGGAAAACATTGTCCATCCGGTCCTTGCCCGGATCGAGGGCGCGCCTGCCGGCACCAAGGGGATCTCCTTGTTCCTGGTCCCCAAATACCGGGTCAATGACGACGGCAGCCTGGGCGAATTCAACGACGTGACCTGTGTGGGCATTGAAGAGAAAATGGGTATCCATGGCAATTCCACATGTACGCTGAACCTGGGCGACAAGGGCAACTGCATCGGCACCCTTTTGGGCGAAGAGAATAAAGGGATGCGGGCCATGTTCCTGATGATGAATGAAGCCCGCCTGCTGGTCGGTATGCAGGGATTCGCCTGCGCCACATCCTCCTATATCAATGCGGTCAATTATGCCAAAGAGCGTGTTCAGGGCCGGCACCTCCTGAAAATGATGGAGAAGGACGCCCCGGCGGTCACCATTATCAATCACCCCGATGTCCGGCGGATGCTGCTTTCCATGAAAGCTTATGTGGAAGGCATGAGAAGTCTGCTCTATTATGTGGCCTTTTGTGAGGACAAGGCCAATACCACCGATGATGAGGCGGAAGCTGAAAAATATCACGGCCTGATTGATCTGCTGATTCCGATTGCCAAAGGATATGTCACTGACCGTTCCTTTGACGTGTGCAACTGGGGCATGCAGGTCTACGGCGGCTACGGCTACATCAAGGAATATCCGCAGGAACAGCTCATGCGGGACTGCCGCATCACCCAGATTTATGAAGGCACCAACGGCATCCAGGCAATGGACCTGCTCGGTCGCAAACTGGGGATGAAAAAAGGCAAGCTGGTCATGGATCTGATGGGCGAGGTCAATAATACCATCAACTGGGCCAAGGGCATCGAGGGCCTGGAAGATATGGCGGGCAAGGTGGAAGAAGCCTTGAACAAGCTGGGGGAAGTGGCCATGCATATGGGCAAAACCGCAATGTCTGAAAAAGTTCTGCAGGCCTTTGGCTTTGCCTATCCGTTCATGGAAGCATGCGGCGACGTGGTGCTTTCCTGGATGCTGCTGTGGCGTGCCGCGGCTGCCAAGGAAGCCCCGGCCAAGGCCAAGAAAAAGGATGTGCCCTTTTACGAGGGCCAGATTAAAAGCCTTGAGTTCATGGCTTACACTGTGCTGCCAAGCGCGCTGGGTAAAATGAATGCGATTCTGGGAACCAACGGCGCGGTTGTAGAGATTGATGAAGCCTCCTTTATCGGATAAATAAAAAGCAATTGACCAAAGTTGGTTATCGATTCAGGGGGCTTCGAAATCGCCGGGGCCCCCTGACTTTTTTGGCGGCTAAATAAGCGATTGCCCGGGATACTGCCAACTCGCAAGCGACTGAATTTTTTCTTGACTGACCGGGTGTTTTCAACTATGAATGAATGTTCATTCATAGTATATTCGGATTTTTAGATATCGTCGACCTCGCAGCGGTTGATGCGCCGGGCGATCCGACGCGAAGAAAGGAGAAGGAACCCACATCATGGAACCATTACTGCAGTCACCGGCAAGCTTTGATATTTTCGGCATCCCCACCGTGATATTTTCCGTGCTGATCCCGGTGGTGGCTGTCGCCCTGTTTGCTTATATTATCGCCAAGCGATTGGCGCCAATTGTTAAGGCCCGGCCGGACCATCGATTTGACCGGCCGGCGGAGCGGATCAAAAATATTCTTAAAATTTGGCTGGCCCAATGGCGGCAACCCCGATACATGATGGCCGGGGTTTTGCACATTGTTATTTTTTTCGGTTTTCTGATTCTATCCATCCGTTCAACGGAACTGGTGATCAAAGGGATCTCTGCAGATTTTGTGTTCCCCGGCCTAAACACCTTTCTTGGCGACATCTACTATGCCTTAAAGGACTATGCCGCCACCGCGGTTTTTTTTGCTGTTGTCATAGCGGCCGTCCGGCGGGGCATCTTCAAGCCCGAACGCTATCAATATACCGAGGCGTATCCGCATGATCATACCTGGGAGGCCTTGCTGGTATTGTTTTTCATCGCCGCCCTCATGGTCTCTGAGAGCCTTTTTGAGGCTGCTCACGTGGCCGCCCAGATCCAGGCCGGCGTCACGCCTGATTTTTTGGCCCCCGCCACATTGGGCTGGTTCTTTAAAAACATCCTGGTGGACGAGTCCCACGCCATGCTGCAGAATCTGCACATCCTTTCCTATTATGTGCATGATATCGTGTTTTTTACATTCCTGTGCTTTCTGCCCCTGGGCAAGCACTTCCATGTCCTTACCTCGATTTTCAATGTCTATTTTATGCGGCTGGAAAAGGGCAACATCCGGCCGGTCCGCTACGGGGTCAGCGAAGCGGAACTGGATGATCTGGAATCATTTGGGGTTAAAAAGTATGAGGATTTTACCTGGAAGGATATCCTGGATTTTTATACCTGCGCGGACTGCGGCCGGTGCTCGGACAACTGTCCGGCCAACACGGTGGGGCGGCCGCTCTCCCCGCGGTTTATCTCGCTTAAGGGTCGCGACTACGCGTTTTCCCATTATCCGCTGATGGGGGAATTTGTTGCCGGCGGCGCATTGATCGGCGATATTTACAGTGAGGATGAAATCTGGTCCTGCACCACCTGCGGGGCGTGTGAGCAGGAATGTCCGCTGGGCATCGAATATATCAACAAGATTGTGGACCTTCGCCGCGGAATGGTGGATGAGGGCAATGTGCCCCAGTCCCTGCAAAAGCCGCTGCAATCCCTTGAAAAACGCGGCAACCCCTATGGGAAGCTTGAGAAAAAGCGGGTGGACTGGACTAAGGATCTGGAAGACTTCGAGGTTAAGATTCTGGAGAAGGGCGAAACCGCTGAAACCCTTTATTTTGTGGACTCCTGCACCTCCTATGATGACCGGATGCAGTCCGTGGCCCAGGCCAACGCCAGAATTCTAAGCGCTTCAGGGATTGACTTCGGGGTTTTGGGCAAAGCGGAAAAAGATTCCGGAAATGAAATCAAGCGGTTCGGCGAGGAGATGCTTTTCCAGGACATCAAGGCCCAGAACACAGAGGCGATCCAAAACGCCGGCGTCCAGCGCATCGTCACCGGAGATCCGCATGCGTATAACGTGTTAAAGAATGAGTATACGGACCTGCCGCCCATCGAGCATATCAGCCAGACCGTGCTGCGGGCTGTAAAGTCCGGAAAGCTCAAACTCTCAGGGGTTACTGAAGAGGAACAGGATAAGGTGTTCGTCTATCATGATCCCTGCTATCTGGGACGCCATAACGAGATGTATGAAGACCCGCGGGCGGCGATTGACTGCATCCCCGGCATTAAGCGGGCGGAAATGCTGAGAAGCCGGGATCGTTCATTCTGCTGCGGCGGCGGGGGGCTGATGCTCTTTTACGAACCCACAGAAGATGAGCGCATGGGGGTCAGGCGAGTGAAAATGGCCCAGAAGGCAGGCGCCCATGTGATCGTGACCGCCTGTCCGTTCTGTTTGACCAATATTGAGGACGGGATCAAGGTGGCCGGCCTGGAAGGCAAAATGGAGGCGATTGATCTGGGTGAACTGATCGCCGGCCATATTATTAAATAAGGAAGCTATTAGGTATTAGCGGTTAGGTGTTAGGACTAACCCCCAATTTCAAACAGATCAGGTGGAGGCGAATATGGAAATTTTGGTATGTGTAAAGCGCGTTCCCGACACTGCTGAAAATGAGATCGAAATCAACAGCGAGGGAAACGACATTGAAAGAGACGACCTGGTGTATTCGGTCAATGAGTGGGACAACTACGCGGTCGAAGAAGCCATCCAGATCGTTGACAAAGTGGGCGGCTCTGTGACCGTAGTCACCGTGGGCGACGAGGAATCCGAAGAGGTGCTTCGCCGGGAAATGGCCATGGGCGCCCAGAACGGGCTTCTTTTAACGGATGACGCCTTTGAGAACTCAGACGGCAAAGGCATTGCCACCATTCTGGCCGCAGCGGCCAAGAAGGGCAATTATGATCTGATCCTGACCGGCGCCCAGGCCGATGACGGGGCGGCGGAGGTCGGCGGCATGCTGGCGGCCATTCTGGATGTCCCCTATGCGTCACTGGTCAACACCATTGAGGTTCAGGACAGCAAGCTCAAGGTCGGCCGCGAAGTTGAAGGCGGCAATCAGGATATGTATGAGATTGAGATGCCCTGTGTCCTCTCCATTCAGACGGGTATCAATGAGCCCCGCTACGTGGGTATCCGCGGCATCCGGAAGGTGGCTTCCGTTGAGATTCCGGAGCAGGGGGCTTCAGATCTCGGGATTGATACTGCAAGCGTTGGCGAAGCCGGCAAGAAGGTGAAGCGTATGGACTACTTTGTGCCGGAAATGGGCGAAGGCGCAGAAATGCTTGAGGGCAGCACGGAAGAGATCATTGAAAAACTCATTGATTACTTGAAAGCCAAAGGAGGGTTGAAATAATGGCTGATATTTTTGCATATATCGAGCATCATCAGGGTGTATTGGATGATTCCGCGCTGGAGCTGCTGACAGCGGCCAAAAAGATTTTCCCGGATGCGCCGGTAACTGCCGTTGTCATGGGCTCCGGGGGGGATCTGGACACGGCCTGCAACGAGGTGGCCGCCTCTTATAACGCGGTATGGAAAATTGATAATGCGGCTTTTTCCTTTCCGGATGCCGAAGCCGCGCGCAAGGCGCTGGTCAATATTCTGCCGGCCGACTGTGTTCTGCTGGTGCCGCATGCCCATTTGGGCATGGATCTGAGCCCGGGCCTGGCAATTAAAATGGATTCCGCCTATGTGCCGGATATTGTGGATGTTGAAGGTGTTGACGGCAATACCCTGAAGGTGATCCGCCAGGAATTTGCCGGGCAGGTCAGCGCCCATGTGCATGCGGATATTTCCGGCGGCGCAGTGGTCAATGTGCGGCCCGGCGTTTTTGCCGCGGATGAAAGCAAGGCCGGCGGCGGGGATGTGGTTGACAAGTCCGGCGATATCGGAGATATCTCCGTTAAGCGCAAATATCTTGAAACGGTCCAGGCCGAGGCCGGCGAAGTCGACATCACCAAATCCGAGGTGCTGGTATCTGTTGGTCGCGGTGTTGAGGAAGAGGATAATATCGAAATGATGTTTGATCTGGCCGAAGCCATGGGCGCGGATGTCTCCTGTTCACGGCCGATCGTTGACGCCAAGTGGCTTGAAAAATCTCGCCAGGTGGGCACTTCCGGGCAGACCGTAAAGCCCAAGGTCTACATGGCCCTGGGTATCAGCGGCTCGTTCCAGCATATGGGCGGCGTTAAGGGCAACCCCTTTATCGTAGCCGTGAACAAAAATGCCAAGGCCCCCATCTTTCAGGTGGCAGACGTTGGCATCGAGGCTGACATCCTTGAGTTCGTGCCGGAACTGACCGAAAAAATTAAAGAGCTTTAGAACTTATCGCTCTGCTGTTGTAAATACAAACCCCGGGTTGCATCGCAGCCCGGGGTTTTTGTATTATTAAGTCCCCTCCTGCCAGGAGTTCAGATACGCCTCCTGCTCCGCGGTCATCTGATCAATCTCAATGCCCATGGCGGTCAGCTGCAGGGCGGCGATTTCATCGTCGATTTCTGCGGGAAGCTGAATGACTTGGCTGGGGAGCTTGCCCTGGTTTTTTACCCCGTATTCACAGGATAGCGCCTGGCCGCAGAAGGAGGTGGACATGACCTCGCTCGGATGGCCTTCCCCGGCTGCCAGGTTGACAAGTCGGCCCTCGCCCAGAACAAAGAGTTTTTTCCCGTCCAGGATGTATTCCTCCATAAAGGGGCGGACCTGTTTGTGACTGTCCGCCGCCCTGGCCAGAGACTTTAAATCCAGCTCATTGTCGAAATGGCCGGAATTGGCCAGAATCGCGCCGTTTTTCATCTTTTTCATTGTGTCTAAGGTAATGATGTTTTTATTCCCGGTCACTGTGCAGAAAACATCCCCGATTTGTGCTGCATCCGCCATCTTCATCACGCGAAAGCCGTCATAGGCAGCCTGAAGCGCCCGGAAGGCATCGACTTCCGTAACCAATACGTTGGCGCCAAGCCCATGGGCCCGCTGGGCCACCCCCTTGCCGCAGGACCCGTATCCGCAGACCACAAAGGTTTTTCCGGCATAAAGGAGGTTGGTCGCCCGCAGGATCCCGTCCACTGTGGACTGGCCTGTGCCGTAATAGTTGTCCACCAGATGCTTGGTCTTGTTGTCATTTACGGCGATCATGGGGTATTTTAAGGCATTGTCTTTTTCCATGGCTTTTAAGCGGATGATGCCGGTGGTGGTCTCCTCGCAGCCGCAGATGATGTCCTGGATTAAATGCGGATGATTTTTATGGATCTCCGAGACCAGGTCGCAGCCGTCATCAATGGTGATATGGGGTTTAAAATCAATCACGTTATTGATGTAGCGGTAATACTCATCCGTGGTTTCCCCCTTGTACGCCCACACGCGCACGCCCTCATCCGCCAGGGCGGCGGCCACGTCATCCTGTGTGGAAAGGGGGTTGCAGCCGGTAATGGCCACTTCCGCGCCCCCGGCGATCAGGGTGCGGACCAGTATGCCGGTTTCTTTGGTAACATGCAGGGCCAGACCAATCCGGATGCCTTTAAGCGGTTTTTCCTGCTCAAAGCGTTTTCTGACCTCAAGGAGCGCGCCCATGTTAAGCTCCGCCAGTTCCATGTTGTTTTTTCCCTGGCTGGCGAGTGAGAGATTTTTTACCTCATACGTTTTGCCTGTGTCCATGTTTTTCTCCTTTTCATGTTTTTCTTTGCCGTCCCAGAATCGACTTTTTAAGGGTCCATTTTGCTTTGTTTAAAAAAATAACATCAGAAAAATCGCAAATCAAATAATCCGCCGCCGGATAGGGGATGCCAAAAAATAAACCCAGTTGTGTTTGACGGGTTGATATGTTATATTTAAGTTTTAAAATAACACCATACCAGCTTATTTGGTATGGTGTAAAAAATACAGGTTGTTGTTAAAGGATCCGAGCCATTAATGGATGATCGCGCCAACCGGGTAATTTTTGAATTGCCCGATATAGCAGAGTTAAATAAAACCCATACTGTTTTTGACCTTCACTTCCACACCCGTTTTTCCGACGGCGTGAATACCCCCCGGCAAGTCGCAAAAAAGGCCAGAAAGCTGGACATCGGCATCGCAATCACCGATCACAATGCCATAGCCGGCGCCCTTGAGATGGAGGCCTTTACGGATGTGTTGAGTATTCCGGGAATTGAGGTCACCTCTAAGGAAGGGGCCCACCTGCTGGTCTATTTTTATGAATACAAGGCTCTTATGCATTTTTACAATGTGGAGGTGGTGCCGTTTCTGGGAAAGGAAGTCATGTCCTCGGTGATGCTCACGATGGAGGAGATCATCTCCCGGGCGAGAAAGTATGAAGCGGTCATCATCTTCCCGCATCCCTATTGCGCCATGTACACCGGGGTCTGCAATTCCATGTTTACTGCGGATCGACAAAAGGAACTGCTTGAAATGGTGGATGGCGTGGAGACGATCAACGCCGGCAATCTTAAGAAATGGAATCTTCAATGTGCGCTGCTGGGATTTAACTTAAACAAAGCCATCACCGGCGGCAGTGACGGCCATAGTCTCTACCAGATGGGTAAAGCCGTGACCTATGCCCCAACCCCCGGGGACCGGACAGCCTTTCTGGATGCCGTTCGCGCCGGCCAAGTCCGCGTCATGGGCAAAGAAATTGCGCTAATCCGTAAAGTTGCCTCAAACGGGGCCCGCCTGCGCACGAATCTGAAAAATTCTCCGGATATTATGGAAAAAAATGTGCGCTATTCCTATGCCCTCATCAACCGTAAGTCCCGCCAGGTAAAAGCCCGAATGCAGCGGCGTCTTTATAATCGGCGGCTGCGCAAGAACGCTTCCCATTAAAAGTAGGGTGAGAACAGCCACATCAGCGCATCCCGGAATTTAATGATCAGCGGCCGCTGATCGATATCCGATAAATGGATCATCTGCGAGTGTTTGATCCGGTGTTCAATATGGCCGGCAATGGTCTTGGCCACATGGTGATCATAGATTTCCACCGAGAGTTCGAAATTTAAGCGGAAACTTCTTGGGTCGAAATTGGCTGAGCCGATCTGGGCATAATGCTGATCCACGACAAATAATTTGGTGTGCACAAACGGAGGGGGCTGATAATAGACCCTAACCCCCCAGTAAAGCAGTTCCCGAAGCATATTGTTGCTCGCCCACTGAATAAAGGGCAGGTTGTTTTTGCCCGGCAGCACGATCCTGACATCAATTCCCCGCAAAGCCGCGCTTTGGAGTGCGGAAATCATTTCAAGGGAGGGCAGAAAATAAGGGGTCATAATCAGCACCTGCTCCCGGGAGGAAGAGATTGCCCCCAGGATGATGGTGGAGAGCTTGTTGATATCCTTATTCGGTCCGTCTGTTATCGCCCGGCAAATGGCCGGCCCGCTTGGGGCCGGGGGTGACGGACGCGGGGCGGATATCTCACCGGTGCAAAACGCCCAGTCTTCCAGAAACGCCTGTTCAATCTGCATGATCACCGGGCCCTTGAGCCGAAAATGCATGTCAATCACGCGGGAGCGGTTGCTTGTGTGATGGGCCAGATGGCGGTCGCCAATATTCATCCCCCCGGTAAATGCGATCTCCCCGTCCGCAATTAATATTTTCCGATGATTGCGCAGGTTAATATGAATGGTGGGCGGAAAAAGGCTTGGCGGGATGAACCGCGCCACTTTTACCCCCTGTTTTTTAAGAAGGACGCCGGCCCGGGGGAAATAATAGTATTCGCCCACCCCGTCGATCATCACCCGAACATCCAGACCGCGCCTGGCCGCCCGGGACAGCGCATCGATGAAGTCCCGACCGGTTCTGTTGGTTTCAAAAATATAAGTCGTTAGAAATACATAGTGTTTCGCCTGGTCAATGCTCTCAAGCATTTCTGGATAGGCGGTTTCGCCGCCGGGCAGAAGGTCCACGCGGTTTCCGTCAACCAGCGGCAGCCGGGTGACCCTGTCTGAAATTCGGGCAATCTGCGCATAGGAGCGGGGCAGGTTCAACTGGGAGGCAGCAATGGAGACCTCGGAGACAGCCTGTTGGTATTCGTGGTCCCCAAGCGAATAGGCGGACCGCTTGTCCTCCAGCTTTCTGGCGCGGGTTTCCACCCGGTTGATACCGAACAGAAAATATAGAAACGCGCCCACAAAGGGAAAAATCAGGCATACCGCAATCCAGCCCAAAGCCGAGGAGGGGGTTCGCTTGTGAAGCAGCGCATGCCCGGCCGTGGTAAAAGAGAGCAGTATGTTAAGGGTCAGGATAAACCCGTGTATAATATCCATGCCGGGCCATTATAAATCGTGCGTCGAAATCACCGGGTCCCTTAATATGAGTTCAATGGCAGTGATTGCGGTTTCCGCGGCTTCGGGGAAAACATGGCCGATGTTTCTGATATGGCGGAGGTTATCCGCGGTTCTGAGGATCAGCATCGCCTGATCGCCCTCGGCCATGCCCGAGATTTCCAGCACCTTTTCCCACGGCACGCCGCGTGCCCACATATAAAGGGTCAATGCGGGCAGAAAATAGAGGTCCGGCGCGTCAAAGCCGCTTCGCAGCAGTTCAATCGAAAACGGGTTCAGGCCCTGTTCAATCTGTTTGAACCGGTTTAACAGGGACTTGGGAATATCCGACGGCGGAATCGACTCATCATCGGTTTCCCGCTCATTGACAAATGAGGCCATGATGCCGGCCAGAATCGCCGGATCGGTATTCGGAAACAGCCCCAGGCGAAAGCCCTCAGCTACCATCAGGGGGTGATCGATCCGAAGCTGGGAGGCCCACCGGCCATCCGCCGTGAGGCGATCATCCTCTGTAACATATTCTTTTTCTTTTAAAAAGTCAAGGTGCCGGCGGAACTCACGCCAGAGGATGTCCGGGTCGTCGCCAAACATCTGCCGGAACTTCTTTTTGCGGCCCTTGGTGGTCAGCAGATAGGTGGCAAAGGACTTCTCCAATAGCAGCTTGGCCTCCCCCGGTGTGTGGGAGAGCAGCAGGTTCAGGACCATGGAGAAGTTGATTTTGATCTGGCTGTACACATCGGATGCCGGTGCATGGATGAGTTTGGCCACAAGGCGCGTGTCCATGAATTTGCCGGGGATCAGCACCGCAAACCCGATGTTGTCCATGCCCCGGCGGCCGGCCCGGCCGGTCATCTGATGAAATTCCGTGGGAGTCAGGGGAACAAACTCCCGGCCGTTGAACCGGTCGGAATTTAAAAACGCGATGGTTCGGGCGGGAAAGTTGACGCCGGCGGCCACTGTGGAGGTGGCAAATACGGCATCCAAAAGGCCTTCGGTCATCAGGATCTCGATCAAAAGCTTCCAGGCCGGCAGCTGGCCGCTGTGATGGGCGGCAACACCCACGTATTTTAAATATTTCATTTGTTTGTGATCAGCCATGCGGGGGGTGGCGGCGATCAATTCGTCAATCCGGCGCAGGCGCTCTTTTTTTCGCTCAGGATCATCATTGACCGCGGTTTTGGGGCACAGCGCCAGGGCGTTGTCGCAGTCCGCCCGGGATTTTAAAAAGAAAATGGCCGGCAGCAGCCGGTATTTGTTAAAGACCCGAAGGATCTCGCCCATCCGGGGCAGTTGGTTAAACTGGCTGAAGCGGGCGGCCTGTTTGTTGTCGATGTATTTTAGGACTTTTTTATAAAGCAGAATATTGGATTTGCGGGATTTCTGTCCGGACAAAAGCGGAAAAAGCGTACCGGATGGGTGCATGAACAGGGGGTAGAGCGGTACCGGCCGCTGGGTCTCCTCCACCACATAGCAGGTCCGGCCCCGGATGGATTCCAGCCACCCGGCGATCCGGTCGGCATTGCCGATAGTGGCGGATAAGAGCAGCATGGGGATTCGCACCGGCAGGTAAATCATGGTCTCTTCCCATACCACGCCCCGGTCCTCATCGCCTAAGTAATGGGCTTCATCCAGAATGACAAAATCCGTGTCCAGATCTTCGCCCCGGTGCATGGCATCATAGAGCTGGTTGCGCAGGATTTCCGTGGTGCCCACAGTTATCGGGGCATCGGTGTTTTCCTTGCGGTCCCCGGTCAAAATGCCGATATTTTCCTGGCCGAATATTTCGGCAAATTCATTGTACTTGGAATTGGTCAGGGCTTTTAACGGCGAGGCGTACCAGGCTTTTCCCTGTTGATCCAGCGTCCGCCGGATGGCCTGCTCCGCAATCCATGTTTTGCCGGCTCCGGTCGGGGCGGTGACCAGGCAGTCTCCGTGTTGGATGGCCTCCAGCGCTTCTTCCTGGAACGGGTCTGGCTTGAAAGGTTTTTGCTCCGGCACCCCGATGCCGGCGAATACGCTTTTAAGCTTGCCGTCTGCGCCGGGTTTAAGCTTGCCGGCCGTCGGTTTTTTGTTTTTATTGGGTTTTCGCCGGGGGCTTCGCTTAGGTTCAGTCATTTAGATGCTGTATGATATCGGCTATTTTTTCTTTGGATTCAGATTCAACGTCATAGGGGGATACGCCGTTTAGATCCGCTTCAATGAGCGCATCATCATAGGGCAGAAACCCCAGGAATTCAAAATCGGAAAGGTGGGTTTTAAGGTATTCTTCATCCTTTGGGCTGCGGATTTTGTTGCCCACCAGGGAGATGGCGTTTAAACCGATTTCTCCGGCAAGCGAGCGGATATGGGTGGCCGTGTCAATGCTTCTCCGGCCCGGCTCAACCACCACCACCAGTTTATCCACCGCTTTGGCAGTGGCCCGGCCCAGGTGTTCGATGCCCGCTTCCATATCCATGATGACCATTTCATCGCGGGCCAGAACAATATGGGTGACAAGTGCTCTCAAAAGGGTGCTTTCCGGACAGATACAGCCGGAACCGCCCTTTTTAACGCCGCCCAGGCGCATGAGCTTGATGTTGCCGAGCTTGGCAGATAGCGCCTCCGGCAGGTCGTCCACCTTAGGGTTTAATTTGAAAAATCCGCCGATGGAGCCGGGCTGGGCTTCGGTTCGTTCATAGACCAGGTCCTTCATTTCCGAGATCGGGGTAATGGATTCGGCATTTTCGATGCCTACGGCGGAGGCGAGGTTTGCATCCGGATCCGCATCAATGGCCAGGACTTTCTTGTTGTTATCGTTAAACGCCCGAATCATCATGGCGGCAAATGTGGTTTTGCCCACCCCGCCTTTGCCGCTGACCGCTATTTTCATGGTATATCCTTTCCTATTCCGTCTTAATCTTAATCTAACTCTTACTCTTTATGATTTAAATATATTGCTGTTATTTTTACTGCCATTAACTTAAGCCTTTCGCCGCTGTCATTCGAGGAGCGACAGTGACGAGAAATCTTAAAAAGTTTCTCTTCTTCATAATTAGGATTGATTTTGAAATTTCAAGTATATATCATCATATCCACCCTTGAGCAAGAAGATAATCAATTATTTAAATAAATTAAAAGAGTTCTGAGTTTTTATATGACTGAAAACCAAATCCCCGTCGACACCCCCCGGATGGCCGGAACCCCGGAAATACTGGCTCCGGCCGGCAATAAGGCCGGTTTTCTGGCGGCCCTGGCCGCCGGCGCAGACGCCATCTACTGCGGTTTAAAACAGTTCTCCGCCCGGATGGCGGCGGAGAACTTTTCCATACCGGAGTTGGCCCGGCTTACGGGCCTTGCCCATGAGCGGAAAACAGCCGTTTATGTGGCTTTGAACACGCTGATCAAACCGGACGAGTTAGACGACGCCGGCCGGCTGATCCAGCAATTAAGCCGTCAGGTCCGGCCGGACGGGCTGATCATCCAGGACCTGGCGCTTCTGTCCCTGGCCCGCCAGGCCGGGTTTCGGGGCGAGATTCATCTCTCCACCATCGCCAATGTGAGTTTTCCCGGGGCCCTGGATATTATCCGGGGCCTGCCGGATATCAGCCGCGTGGTGCTGCCCCGGGAGCTAAGCATCGATGAAATAAAGGCAATGGCGGAAAACTGCGGCAATGATCTCTCCCTTGAAGTGTTTGTGCACGGGGCCCTCTGCTATGCGGTTTCCGGCAGATGCTACTGGAGCAGCTATCTGGGCGGGAAAAGCGGGCTGCGGGGACGCTGCGTGCAGCCCTGCCGCAGGTTTTATGAGCAGGCCGGCGCGCGCCAAAAGTTTTTTTCCTGCCGGGATCTGTGGCTGGATGTGCTGGCCAAGCTGCTTGTGGAGATCCCCCAAATCTCCGCCTTAAAGATCGAGGGCCGGAAAAAAGGGCCGCACTATGTCTATTACACTACAGCCGCCTACCGGATGATCCGGGATCATCCCAATGACCGGGAGGCGAAAAAGGCGGTGTCCGAATACCTCGACTATGCTCTGGGCCGGAAAGGAACGCATTTTTATTTTCTGCCCCAGCGGCCGTTCTCACCCATTGACGTTGAGGACCACACCGGCTCCGGGCTGCTGGTGGGAAAAATCCAGGGGCCCAATAAGAAACCCTATCTTGAGCCGCGGATGGCCTTGTTCAACAATGATGTGCTGCGGATCGGCTATGAAGACGAGCCCTGGCACCGGATTTACCGGGTCAATAAAAATGTGCCCAAAAAGGGCAACCTATATTTGAATTTCGGAGAAAAAGACCGGCCCAAAAACGGCGCAGCAGTGTTTTTAATTGACCGCCGGGAAGGCGCACTCGATCAATCCATGGCCGAATTAGAAAACCAGCTGGAGCAGATCAGGGCGCCGGAGCCCCCAAAAACCCGTTTCCGGGCGGATCGGCCGCAGCGGGCCATAAAGCAGTTTCAGCCCTTTGATTTAACCGTTTACCGGGAAATGCCGGATAAAAATCCGGACAAACAGGAGCATGTCGGTGTTTGGCTGTCTACCGAAGACCCGGAAATTCAGATGCCAGAGGACTATCGCGTCTGGTACTGGCTGCCGCCGGTTATCTGGCCGGATGAGGAACCCACGTTTGCGGCTTTAATCGATCAGGCCTTAAAGAATCGCTGCCGCAATTTTGTGCTGAATGCGCCCTGGCAGATCGCCCTTTTTCCGGACGATGCCAATCTGCAGCTGTGGGCCGGTCCGTTCTGCAATATCGCCAATGATCTGGCCGCTGAAATGCTCTCCTTTATGGGGTTCTCCGGTGTTATCGTAAGCCCTGAACTCGGAAAAACCGACTATACCAAGCTTCCCGCCAAAAGCCCGCTGCCATTAGGCCTTGTGGTATCCGGCAACTGGCCGCTTTGCATCTCGCGAAGCGTCTCAGATGCCGTCGCCATGGAAAACCCCTTTGTCAGTCCCAAGGGCGAGCATGCCTGGATCCGCAAATATGACAACAATTACTGGGTATATCCCAACTGGCCCATGGATTTGACCCCTGTCCGGGACCAGCTCAAAAAAATCGGCTACCGGGTATTTGTTCACATCAAAGAGCCTGTTCCGGATGCGGTGGACATGAAAAAACGCCAGGGCCTGTGGAACTGGGATATCGGGCTGAAATAGAGTTTGCGGAAGCGGACGTTGATGTTAAAAGATTTGGGTGTGGCTCTTTTGCATTTACCTAAATTTTGACTGTATGCTTTTCTAT
>JBKHAE010000077.1:0-16594 GCA_046543065.1 Desulfobacterales bacterium
CCGAAACCGTGGAACACGGGGACAGCGCTACAGCCCCGGCCGATCCGAGCCGTACCGGGTATACCTTTACCGGCTGGGACACCACCTTTGACAATGTCACTTCGGACCTGACAGTCATCGCGCAGTATGAGATCAACACTTATACCGTGACCTTTACGGATTACAATGGCACGGAGCTTGAGACCGAAACCGTGGAACACGGGGACAGCGCTACAGCCCCGGCCGATCCGAGCCGTACGGGGTATGCCTTTACCGGCTGGGATACCGCATTTGACAACGTCACCTCAGATCTGACAGTCATCGCACAGTATTCGAAAAATCGACACCATTTGACGGTAAATAATGGCACCGGTGACGGCACCTATCCGGTTGGGCGGACGGTGGATATCACGGCTGATCAGCCGTCAGAGGGACAGGTGTTTGATCAATGGAGCGGAGATACAGGTGCTCTGGCGGATCCGGCCAGTGCGGCGACCACTGTCACCATTCCGGACCGGAGTATCACGGTGACCGCCATTTATACAGAGGCTACGATGTTCCCGCTGACAGTTAACCAGGGAATCGTCTCCGGCCATTATCCCGCGGGTTACATTGTCGCCATCGCGGCGGATGAAGCGCCGGAAGGGAAGGTATTTGACCAATGGATAGGTGACACAGCATCGGTGGACAATATCTATTTGCCCAACACAAAGGTCACCATGCCGGCATCAGCCATTGAAATCACAGCGACCTACAAGGATCAGTACAGCACCAAGTACGGGCTGACGGTGAATAACGGCAGCGGCTCGGGCGAGTATCCGACTGGTGAAATTATCACGCTGACAGCGGATGCTGCGCCATCCGGGCAGGTTTTTGACAAATGGAGCGGGGATACGGAGACCGTGGCCAATCCCATGCTGGCCGAGACCCGGATCATCATGCCATCGGCAGCGGTTGAAATCACGGCCACCTATAAGGATCTGGATAACATTAATTATGCCCTGACGGTGAACAACGGCAGCGGCTCGGGCGAGTATCCGACTGGTGAAATTATCACGCTGACAGCGGATGCTGCGCCATCCGGGCAGGTTTTTGACCAGTGGACCGGGGACATAGAGACAATCGCAAATATCAACCACCCGGAAACCACTCTGGTCATGCCGGCCTCGGCAGCAAGGGTTGCGGCGGTATACAAGGCCCAGGAAACAGCCACCTATACGCTGACCGTCATCGGCGGCAGCGGTTCCGGCGAGTATCCGGCCGGAGAGACGGCTGCCATCTCTGCCAATGTGCCCGAAGGCCAAGCCTTTGTTCAGTGGACCGGGCAGACCGCATGGGTGGCCAATGTCAGTGAGCCGGATACCACGCTGGTCATGCCGGAGGCCAATGTCACCGTAAGTGCTGAATTTGCCACTAACACGCATACGCTGACCTACAAAGTACAATCCCATGGTCGTATTGACGGCGATGCGAAACAGACAGTTGCGCATGGCGCAGACGGCGCTGCGGTGACCGCTGTGCCGAAGACGGGTTATCATTTTGTACAGTGGAGCGACGGGTTGGCTGCTGCCACCCGCACGGATACGGAAGTAACCGGCAATATGACGGTAACCGCCGAATTTGCCGTAAACACTTATACCCTGAGTTATAGGGCCGGCAAAAACGGAACAATTGATGGTGAGAGTACCCAGGTCGTAGCCCACGGGGAGAACGGTACACAAGTTACGGCCGTTCCGGATGCGGGCTATGCATTTGCCAAATGGAGTGACGGCAGCACAGATAATCCGCGTCTGGATGGGGTTGTTACGGAAGATCTAACAGTGACTGCTAAGTTTGTGGAAGACAAGACCGCCGGCTATTCCCTAACTGTCACCAATGGTGTCGGATCCGGGGACTATCAGACTGGCCGCAAAATCACCATTGCTGCAGACATACCGCCTGCGGGCAAAATATTTGATCAATGGATAGTAGGCGACCTCTCCCTGGCCAGTGGGAATATAGCGATTACCGCTGCTGATATACTGCCGGCAAACAAAAAATTTAATCAAGGAAGAGAGAACACAGAAATCCTGGCAAGCCCTTATCTTCCTAACACCAGAGTGATCATGCCGGATTATTCGATCACCCTTACACCCACTTACAAGACAGCAGGTGAGCAATTCTATGATCTTACCGTAGAAAACGGCAAAGGTTCCGGGGAATATCTCCCGGGTACGGTGGTTAATCTGGAAGCCGACACTCCGACCGAAGGACAGGTGTTTGCCAAGTGGATAAACAACCCAGGATTCGATGACCCGGCCATTGATGTAATTGCATATGTGGATAACCCGCAATTGCCAAGCACCCTGCTGATCATGCCTGAAGCCGATATTAAAGTTAAGGCTGCCTACCAGCCGGCCGGAGAAAAGACATATCCTCTCTCAGTCAATAAAGGCAGTGGCGGTGGCGCCTATCCGGCCGGGGAGCTGGTAGATGTGAGAGCGGATGATCCGCCTGAGGGCCAGATATTTGATCAATGGATTGGTGATACAGAAAATATGGTGAATTATAACCTGCCGGAAACCAGTCTCTATATGCCGGATACCTCGACTAAAGTGACCGCCACCTACAAGGATCAGCCGGATAATACTTATACATTGACGGTGGAAGGCGGCAAGGGTTCCGGAGAGTACGCGCCGGGGACGGTGGTAGAGATCTCAGCCAGTGCTGCAGACGGACTTTTCTTTGAAACCTGGACGGGCCAGACCGGCTGGATTGAAAGACCTGATCAGGCAAAAACCCGCCTGGTAATGCCCGAGGGAAATATCACGGCTATGGCTGAATTTACCATAAAAGGGGATTCTGGGGGTGACGGTGGATCCGGAGGCGGTGATGACGGATCAGGCGATAGCTCCAGCGATACCTGCTTTATCAACAGTATGAAATAATCATCGTGAGAAAGACCGCAGCATGGGACCACCCCATGCTGCGGTAAGTAAAAACACGGAAATCAAACGATTTCCATGAGCTGGATTTCAAATGTCAGGTCTTTGCCGGCCATCTACACGGCGTTTTATACTGCATCCGAAGTTTTTTTCAGGTTTACGAAAACAGCAGGCCTCTTTGTTTTTTTGCGTATTCCAGGCATTTTTCCCAATCCTCCCGATAAGCTTCCTCCACCTTTCGGATTATATGAGGCGGTATCAGATGATCCTCTTGAATGAGATGGTCAGGAACCCATTGGGAAATGAAGGCCACTAAATGAATGAGCAATCCGCTGAATTTTTTATAGCCGAACCTTATCGTTTGCGAATTAATGTTGGAATGATTGTATCGATATATTTTATTAAACTTTCTGACAACTCTCAATTGCTTTGAGGAAAAGGATTTATTGACTGTTTTGATTTTTATGTCCTCCTCTCGGAAGGTCGCCCCCATATAATCAGCCAGCAGACCTATGGTGGCCATGGGATTTTCCTTCAACTCCTCCTGGAAGATCACCAGTGGCTTCTGCTCGAAAAGGCTCTCCAGAAGTTTTATTTTGGGATAAAATATCAGGTGATTCTTATGCAGGATTCCCGGCTCATTGAAGTTGAAATAGTCTTTAAAATGCTCGGTTCCATGTTTTTTGAGGTAATACGTGTACTTGGATTTCAGCCAGGACTCATGTTTCCTGAGAACAATGATGGGGTAGGCATGGGGATATTTCCGGGAAACCTCTTCCAGTCTTTCTCTGCCTCTTTTATGATCCGGTTTGACCTCGTACGACAGCAAAATGGTGCTGCATACCGATTTTCTTATAATTTCTTCTTTGTGTTTGAAATCGTGTTTTTTGATAAACCGGACGTTATTGAAATTGGGGAAAACGTGCTTTTGCAGAAACGTGGACCCCGCTTTGGGATAACCCGTGTGAAAAAATATGTTTTTATCTCTCTGATCTTTCATTCACTGTACCTGAATCCGTTGGATAGGCTTGGGAAAGACCGCCGCATGGGAGCACCCCATGCGGCGGTAAGTAAAGACACGGAGATCAGACGATTTCCATGAGCTGGATTTCAAATGTCAGGTCTTTGCCGGCCAGGGGATGGTTGGCATCCAGCGTGACCTCCTCATCTGAGACATTGGTGACAATTACAAACACGCTGTTGCCGTCTTCCTGCTTAAGCTCCAGTTCAAGCCCCGGTTCAGGCTGAATATGCTCGGGAAATTTGTTTTTTTCCACTTCAATCACCATATCCTCATGATACTGGCCATAAGCCTTTTCCGGCGGAATCGTGGTTGTTTTGTTTTCTTCCGGATTCATCCCGATGACCGCCTCCTCGACCCCGGGAATGACCTGACCGTCTCCGATCAAAAATTCCAGGGGTTCGTTTTCCCCGGATGCGTCAAATACCGTTCCATCATCAAATTTTCCGGTATAATGAATCCTGACAGTGTCTCCTTCTTTTGCTTCTGGCATAAAATGTGCTCCTTTATTTACGATTTTTTTTACTTCAACCCGGCAAAAAAGCATTTGCGGCAATGCCTGTTTTATCCGCCGACTGAATATGGCTTGTCAGCTATTTCTGAGAATGCCCGAACAGGTCAAGAGGGTGCGGCTGTCAATTTGCGGCAAAAATACGGGATCAGAAAAGTCATGCATGTTTCACGCTCAAAGCCTCATGGGCTTCAGGCTACTTGATAACAGTAAATCATTATTGAATATCATGCAAGGATGGATCTGCTGGAAAAAGATATAGACAGAAAATAAACGCATTAAACGTTTTTGTTATATTTCGGGGTGAATCTCTATCGCCGGATGACATTAAAATAGTGCAAGCATTAGCGCAAGAATTGGTTTCATATTACCAAATGTTATGGCAAAATAGATGACGGTTTTGAATGAAACCCGAATTTAGATGAAAATCCCTGATTAACCTCTGACGCAAAAAAGCGTGCCAGCCATGAATGATCAAGAAATTGAAAACCGGGCCCGGGAAGTTGTTAACAAATTCCGCGCGGCGGTTGATGCGAAGGATCATAGAAAAAAGAAGAAGGGAAAAAGCGCTTATGCGGCTATGATAGGCGGCATCTGCGTGCTGATCGGTGTCAGTTTGCTGATGCTTTATATAAATATTTCAGACAGCCCCCCGCCTGAAACGATTGCACATCAATCAGCGCGCATTACACTGGATGCCGGAAGGACTCAAAACGAATTACCGTCTTCTGATGCAGGACAGGCGAGCAAACCTGTGGGTCTTTCGCAAAAGAAGGTATCGCCTGAAACCTTCTCAGAGAAGGAGACAGGAAAATCCGAACCCCTTGAGGGGGAAATGCCTGCTGATTCGAAACAAATCGGATCAACGTCCCCGGATCAACCCGCTGAATCCGCTGCATCTGAGGCAGAGCAGGCAGAACCGACTGAATCTTACAAAACCACTAGTTCGCCTGAGCCCTCTCAAACAAAGACAGAGGCCCCAAACAAGGCCGCGGAACTTCAAAAAATAGGGGTCGACGGAATTCGGATCGCAAAAATTCTTGCCTGCCGAAAAGTTGAAAACAAACAGTACGTATCCCCGGGCACTGAATTTTCGATACAAGAGGGCAGTCGCCCGGAAGTTTGGGTTTGGATGGATGTGCGCTCGGATAAAAGCCGGCTCCCCTATCTGCTGCGGCATGAGTATTATTTCAATGGCCAAAAATATGCCGCGGTGGTTTTGGATGTTAAATATCCGCGCATGCGGACATGGAGCAATATCACCCTTGATCATGAAAAATATGCGGGCGACTGGCGGGTCGAGGTGGTGACCGCGGATAAACAAAAAATCGCCGAGGCCCAATTTACCGTAACCCCTTAAACATTGGCACGGAGAGGGCAGTTTGAAAATAGATGGCCGGCTTTATCATTATGCGTTGTGCCGATGGAAAATCCTGATGGTGGCATTAATTGCCGCACCTTTTAGCATTTACCCGCCTGCCTGGGGCGGAGAAACCGCAAACGAAACGATAAATGTGGAGCAGGCCGTTATTTGTGAGGCCATCCAGGATTTACAGCCGGTTCATCCGGCCATCGCATTCCCTATCAAAATCGGCAGGGTCAGCTGCTACACGGAGTTTTCCAATATTTCCCGCGAAACGCTTATTTTTCACCGCTGGTACCGGCGGGATTCGCTGGTGACAGAAAAAAAGCTCGTCCTGAAACCTCCCCAATGGTCCACATACAGCAGCATTCAGCTGCGTGAATCCGATAAAGGCCCCTGGCGCGTCGATATTGTCGATGCCCGCGATAGGACGTTAAAAACCCTTAGATTCAGCGTTACCGAATAGCTTTGATGCCGCCTCTGGAACCTTTGACCTCTGTTATCCGATGGCAGGATATCCTGGATATCCTGTTAAACAGTTATATTCTTTTCCGGCTCTATGTGCTGTTTCGCGGAACCCATGTAATCCGCGTCGTTGCCGGTCTGGCCCTGCTATGGCTGTTTCAGCGCGTGGCCTCCCAGATGGGGCTGATCGTTACGAGCTGGGCCATGCAGGGCATTATTGCCGCGGCGGCATTGATTATTATCATTGTTTTTCGCAATGAAATCCGCAATGTACTCCAGGCCCAGAATCTGCGGGCCATTCTGTGGGGATTTCCCAAAAAAAATCTTCAGACCCCGGTGGATATTCTGACAGAAAGCGTCAGCGAACTGTCCCGCAGACGGATCGGCGCACTGATTATTCTG
Source organism: Desulfobacterales bacterium (assembly GCA_046543065.1). Lineage (GTDB taxonomy): Bacteria > Desulfobacterota > Desulfobacteria > Desulfobacterales > Desulfosalsimonadaceae > M55B175. The sequence goes on from JBKHAE010000077.1 coordinate 6,666, forward strand.
CCGGGAAAAGAGGATCTGCGGGATATGGTGCAGGGCGGGGTGGACTGGCAGGGCTTGATTTCCAAGGAAATGCTGCTTTCTATTTTCTGGAACGGCAATCCGGTCCATGACGGTGCTGCCGTGATTGAGGGCAGCCGGATCGCCCGGGTGGGCACCATTCTGCCGTTAAGCCAGCGGCAGGATCTGCCCCAGCGGTTTGGGACAAGGCATCGCGCCGCGCTGGGTCTGGCCCAGAACTCCGATGCCATGGTGATTGTCGTCTCCGAAGAAACCGGCAACGTCATTATCGCCAAGGGACATGATATTATTGATATCCATGACAATCAGGTGCTGCGCTACAATATCCGCAAACATCTGGGCATCGGCATGGAACCGGCAAAAGGCCTAACGCGCGAAACCGTGGAACTCTCCATTGCGGGGCTGTTGTGTCTGGTATGCATGACCGGTATATGGTTCAGCTTTACCAAGGGAATGGAAACCCTCACCACCATGGAACTGCCGGTGGAGTTTGTCAACCGCGCGTCCGGATTGGAAATTTTTGAGACCTCCTCCAGTACGGCCAAGCTTTATCTGAGTGGTTCCGGGGCGCTGATTAAAAATATGCGATCCGATCAGGTAAAGCTCTCGGTGGATTTAAGCCAGGCGGAAATCGGCGCAAACGTGTATAATTTGAACAGTGAAAATGTGAGCCTGCCCCCTGGTATACGATTAAACCGGATTGAGCCGTCCGTCTTAACCGTCACCCTGGATAAGCTGACCACAAAGATGATCCCCATCCAGGTTAACTGGATCGGTGAGATGCCCGAAGGCATGCTGCTGAAAAGTGCGGATTTAACCCCCCCGTCCGTTAGAGTGGTTGGCGCAAGTCAACGGCTGGCGGAAACCCACACCATTTATACGGAACCGATAAAGCTTGAACAGCTGAAGGATTCCGGGACATTTGCCGCCAAACTGCTTTTAGAACAGACATCTCTGCAGGCAGCCAAAGGGGCGGACGTCCGCGTTACAGTCAGTTATTTAATGAAACCGCGCGATCCCTGAGACGCCTGATTGCGGGCAGAAATCATCGGATTCCGATGATTTCCATGATTTTTCGCGATGTATACTCCCCGACATCCGCCAGGGCATCGACCGGCAGAAACAGCCCCGCATTATTTGAGAAAAGACAGGTGCAGGAGGCGGGAAAATCCTCATCCGCCTCGTAAAATATATAGCAGAGGGCGATCTTGGGAAGCGGGTACACGAGAAACGAAAAATCCCCGCTTACTTCGGCCGGCGCATCTTCTCCCGTAAGCATCTCTTTGATGCGGCCAGCCGCGGCTTCAATCTCCTTGACATGGCGGACCAGGGGCTGCTCTGTATGCGAGGTAAAGGCCGCCACGTAGGGCATACTGTCCGGGAAATCCTTGTATGACTTAAAAGGCTGAAGCACGGGCCGGTCAGGTCTGGCATTCAATGCATAGAGTGAAATAAGGATTTCCAGAACCGTCGGATGCCCGCCATCGCCAAGTTCGATTCCCTCCGGGCCAATCAGGCAGGTTTCCCCGAATGCGTCAAAAATAAACTGATTCCCGTACTGCCGGGCCGGCAGGTTTTCAGCCAGATCCGCCGGCAGCGGATTATAAAGCTTCTCCAGGTTGTCTCTGGCAATTTTTGCGTAATTGTCTGTCATGGTCCCCCTCGACGCTATGGATGTTTGCTTTTAAAGCCAGTAAAGATATCATCCATAGGAAATCGGGGCAAACAAATTGGGGATTGATTTTAAAAAAGAAAAAGCGAGAGGAATTATAAACGGGCGTTGACAGGATTTGGAGCGGGGCCATTGTAAAGCGCCCCGCTCCGCATGAGGAAGGTTAGTACATCATATAATCTTCACCAAGCAGACACCAGGTGTTTACCTGGGCAAATACCTCCCTTAGCTCGGCAATGATTTCTTCATAATCCTTAATAATAATTTCTTTAATTTTCATGGCTGGTTCCTCCTTTTTGGATTTTCTGATTAAATGCGGCCTCTTTCTTTGATGATGACTAAGGCATCAAAACGCATTTATGTAAATCCAATACAAGGTCTGTGCCAACCTTTCGCCTTTTTTAATATTTACCTGAAATTTATATCTATTTAATTTTTTTTGGCCGGGATATGAAAAAATCAAAATCCAGTGGTCTGGGCATGGTATGTACAGGCCATGTTCATAAAGGGCATATCAACGATAAAAAAACGAAATGGCGGGGCTTTATCCGGAATGCTGCTGCCAGTCCTGGATATATTTTTTAACCGTCCGGCGGTCCAGGCCGGTCCGCCGGGCGACTTCTTCAAATGTCTGATGCCGCTGATAGAGGAGATAGCAGTATCCGGAGATCAATGAGGCCGCATCAATGCTGCCGTTTTCAATGCCGCTGATCAGCCGGCGGTCAAGCTCCGGTTCCCCGGAACCGGACTCTCCCGTATAGACGCCCTTTAATAGAATCCGGCGGGCGCATTGGGCAAGCTCGCGCACATTGCCGGGCCATGGATAGTCAATGCCCAGCTCCCTGTCAATCACATCACGCACCATACTCACGAGTTCAGGCGAAGGCTTACCGATCAGCCGTCCGATGGTCGTGGACAGAAGCAAATCCAACTCCTTGGGTTCTTCTTGGATACGCTGGCGCAAGGGGGGTACGGTTATAATGTCCGAACACAGACGATAATAGAAATCCTCGCGGAACCGCTCCTTCTGTCGGATATCTGCTTTTGAGCGGTTGGTGGCGGCAATGACCCGGCCCTGAAACCGGCTCTGTTTCTGACTGCCCACCGGACTGAATACCCGCTCCTGTAAAACCTGGAGCAGTTTAATCTGAATCGGATGCGAAACCTCGCCGATTTCATCCAGAAGGATGGCCCCATAGGGGCTGCATTGGTCAAATACGCCCTGATAATCTTCCACCGCGCCGGTGAAAGCGCCTTTTCGATGACCGAACAGGGCGGATTCAATCAGGGTTTCCGGAAACTGCGAAAGGTTCAGCGAGATAAAAGTCTGAGTAAAGCTCTCCATAAAAATCTTCCGCCGCCGATCCAGGGGGATAAAACCGGAGCGGCCGATGGCCTGGGCCGCAGTTCCCTTCCCGGTACCGGTTTCTCCGAGCAGCAGGGTGGAGAAGTCTTCCATCCGATCCTTCAGATACCGGTCATAGAGATCGATATTGTGCGTAAACACATTATTCCACAGGTTCCAGCGCAAAAGCTTCATACAGGGGCTGTTGCCCACCAGATTTCTGTCAATAAAATAAAACGCGCGCCGGATTTGAAAGCCTAACGCCAGATAGCGACGGAAAGCCTCATCATCAAATCCGCGCTGCATGGCGGCCGCCTGGGCGTCACTATAAAACGGGATTTTAACCGGCGTGCTGCCGGCAGCGATCTGGCTGGCAATCAACTGATCGAATCTGTCCTTGAACCGGTAGAAGAGCTCCACCATGAAAACCCGTTCCATCAGAGTCTTGTCTTCACCTGAGAAGGCTTTAAGGGTGGCCCGGTTGCCCCTTTCAAGCTCGGCAATCCGGGAGATGACCGCGTGAACAAAGGCGTTGGTCCTTTTTTTCCTTGATGCGTCCTGCGGAAGGCCGCTGATTCGGGATTCAAGGGTGTCTCGCTCGTGGCTGAACGGATTGATAAACCCGGCCCGGCCCACCAAAGTAAAAAAATCTCTTTCTTCCGGGGTTAGCTGATTGGACATGGCATACCTATATGCATTTTGGCTGATTTCATTTAAGCACCTGCTTGATAAGCTCGCGCAGATCCGTGATAACCAGGTCTGGAGAAAGGCCTTTGCAGTCCGGATCATCTTCGCGCAGACGCAGGGAGCGCTTATCGCCTGCGAACAGGGCGGTTTGAAACCCCTCGGCTGCAGCCGGCATCATGTCGTTTAACATGTCATTGCCCACATAAAGTGCGTTTTCAGGGGCAATTCCATAATCTTGAAGCTTTTTGGCAGCGAGCTGAAAAAGATGGCGCGAGGGTTTGGCCACCCCGTATTGATAGGAGTAAAAAATCAATTCCGGGTCAAACCCGATATTTTCCGGCACATCCCCCAGAAGCGTTTCAAAAAGTATTGGTGTGAAAAACTGGGCGTTTGAGACAATCCCTATCACCGTGGACGCCTCCCTTAAAGCGGATAAAACAGATTCCAAATGCGGCATGGGGTAGCCGGGGTTAATGATCATTTCAAATTCTACGGCAAAGCGCCGGGCTGTTTCAATGTCGGATGCCCCCAAAACCTGCTGCCAGATCTGATCGATCTGAACCTCCGGGTAATCGATGCCCTGTTGCCGCATGGACTCATGGCTGGTTTGAATCGCTTGAAAAAACGCATCAATTAATTCATCCCCCGAACCCTGGTAATCATAGGACTGGACCAGGGATGTAAGCCGGCCGGCGGTTTGGACTTCGCGGCCGGCCAGGCTGATATCTCCGGACCGGCTGATAAAAAGCGTGCCGTAGACATCAAACAATACAGCCCGCACCGGATCGCGCAAATGCCCGGCTGGCTCCACACCGGTCGGGATGGGCGCAAGGGGCGTGATATGTTTTTGCATTAGATCCTTATAGGGCATGCTCGCTCCATTTCAGGAGGCTGAATGTTTCCGGCCGCAGAAATTCATACGCCAATCGGGACTTATCAATGGCCTGGCGAACATCGCTGTGTTTGACTTCTTGATAGATTTCAACCAGCTGCTCCTGATATTTGTCCGCATTGTAGTTGTTCAGAACCGCGGCCCGGTTCTTTGAGATCCGGTCTGTGCGGTCGGGCACGGTTGTCAGGTTATAAAGCAAAGGATTGGCCGCAAGGATTTCTTGGTAAACCGATCCATTAGAAAGCGCTTCCAAAATCACCTGTTCCTGAAACCCCTCATCCAGCATTCCGAAATCAATGGATTGGTTCCGGGTGATGCGATCAAACCCCGCCTGTATGGTCTCCTCCTTTAGTTTCAGGCTGTAGCGGTCAGCGTTCAATTTGATACACGTTTTCCAGTGATCAAAAAAACGCTCCGCATCAAAGGCTTTAAGCGGAACCGCCAGCTGTTCATAGAGATGATCCAGATTCAGCCCGTTTTTCTCAAAATCACGGCAGATGTCGGGCAGTTTCCGGCCGCAAAGGTGCTGGCCGGCAGTCCAGGGTTCCAGAAAAGCAAACCCGAAGCCTTCGGTAATACTGGTGGTGATCATGCTCTCAGCCGATTGGATCAGGTCCGAAAACTCGTATTTTTGAGAGGCTTCAAAAATGACCGGCAGTTGATGTTTTTCTGCAAACGCCTGCCAGCGCAGATAGGGCGCCCAGTCCCGCGGACTGTTCGGCGGCAGGGTGATCGCAAGATGCACACGGGGCGCAAAAAAGAGGCCCGCAAGCATCGCCTCCCCGATATTTTTCCGCCGGATACCCCGGACCGGATAGAGCACGAAGCGCTCTTCAATTGTTTTTTGAGGGGACAGATGAAAAGGGTCCACCATATTGGGCAGCAGATGAAGCCCATCTGTATTAAGGCCTGATCGGCACAGGATGTCATAGTCCCGGGAATTAATCACGCAGTAATGGCAGTTTTCAGGATATGGAACGCCTGTATAATAGGCAGCGGGCCGGCCATCTTCGGCAAAATCATGAACCTGTATAAGCAGCCGGTTCCCTTGCCGCTGGAGGTAGGATAAAATCTCCGGCAGTTTTCGATTCTTGGCCAGGAGCGGGTTGTGCACATGTATGAGATCGCATCCGTCCGGCCATTTATCATGAATTGCCCGGATGATTTGATCAGCAATGTCTGTGGCGGATTCAGGAGATTTTTCCGAGGCTTTTCCCGTCTGATCATAGTCAAGACCAGATATTACGCGGGTTTCTGCGGGAACCGGCGTCTGCGGCGCTGTCCCAGTCAGCATGAGCATTTCCGCCTGCCCGGCGAGGACGTCTATCTGCTGTTGGATGACCCGGGTTACCCCGCCCGGCTTTAAATGATAATGGAGAAACGCAATCCTCATGAATTTTATTGATCTGCATATTTTTGGGGATCTCTGAGACCGGCCTCGGCAAATCCCTTTTTCCGAAGAAGGCAGCTGTCACAGTTTCCGCAGGCTAGTCCTTCAGGTGTGGGATCATAGCACGAATGCGTCAGGGAATAGTCAACCCCCAGGGATACCCCCCTTTGGATGATCTGCGCTTTGCTCAGATAGAGCAGGGGCGCCTGAATCCTCACCGCCTGCCCGTCTTCAACAGCCGCTTTTGTGGCAAGATTGGCCATCTGCTCAAACGCTTCGATAAACTCCGGCCGGCAATCCGGGTAGCCGCTGTAGTCGACGGCATTGACCCCGATAAAAATGTCTGCTGCGCCGATGACCTCTGCCCAGGCCAGGCCGTAGGAGAGAAAGATGGTGTTTCGGGCCGGCACATAAGTTACCGGAATGCCTTTTTCCAATTCCGCATCGGATCGATCTTTGGGCACGGAAATATCGGCCGTCAAGGCTGAGCCGCCGATGCCAGCCAGATCCACCCGTATTACCAGATGCCTTTTAACATCCATATTCTCTGAAATTCTTCGGGCCGCGTCAAGTTCCAGCCGGTGGCGCTGGCCGTAATCAAAGCTCATGGCATAGCATTCCAGGCCTTGCGCGCGCGCGATTGCCAGGACGGTTGCGGAATCCAGTCCGCCGCTTACCAGCACCACTGCTTTTTTTAATCTGGTCATTGAGTGTCTTTTCAATCAACGTCCAAAGGCTTCCGAAAGATGGGCGTCAAATTCGCTCGCTGCGACCCGGATGGGAATCGCAAAGCCCAAGCCCTCAAAACGGCGGGTCAGCTGTTTGAATGAGTTGACCCCCACCACCCGGCCATCCCGGGTGACCAGCGGCCCGCCGCTGTTTCCGGGATAAATTCTGGCATCGGTTTTAATAAAATCCTTTTCATATCCGGAAAAAATCCCGTTGGACACGGAATCCCGGAGGCCCATCGGACTGCCGATGGCATAGAGGGGATCGCCCTGGCTTAAGCGGCCCAGTTCGGCCGGATGGATAAACGGCGTCTGATACCCGTCCACTTTAAGGAGCGCCAGGTCATAGTCCTTGCTTATGCGCACCAGGTAGGCATAAAGCGTGCAGCCGTCTTTCAGAATAATTTTAAAATTGCGTGAAAGGGCGGCCGTGCTTTTTGTATAGTGATACTCATGTTTTTTATCTTCATACGCTGCCTTGCGATCTTCATATTCGGATTTTTTTGCTTCAAAATCCTGTTTTTGGGATTCATACCGGTCGCGGTCAACCCCATAGCGTCTTTGTTCCCGCCGCTTTGCCGCACCCTCCGGCATCTCCGCAATTCTTCGGCGGATTTCATCCAGATGCTGTTTAAAATTTTCCAGCCGTGCCTTTTCCGCTGCAAACCGTTCATCAATTTTTTTCAGACGGCCATCAATTGTATCAAGGGCTTTATTGGCGCTTTCAAACTGTTCACTGTCCCCGCGGATAACATGGCGATTGGTGAGAATATGGCCTTTTGCTGAGATAAAGAATCCGGAGCCTTTGCCTATATTGGATTCAATGGTCACCGCGGCAATGGCGGCCGATTGCACCGGGGTTTCCGGGTGATATTTTTCAATAAGCGATTTTCGGAGATCCTCCAGTCCGGAGCGCGGTGGGGCGGCTTCTGCCACGGGTTCTGCCGCATGTGCCCGGGATTGCGGCGGGGTGTCTGTATAATGCCAATCCCCGTTTTCATCCTGATATTTATAAATCCCGGCGGCAGCCGGAATTGCTCCGGGGCCGAATAATAAAACAGCCGCCAGCACAATCCGGATAAGCTGTTCAAAGATAATTTTGGGGATCTCTCTTTTCATCTTTAAACCCCGCGGGCAGTTTCCGGCCAGAGAATTTTATGGATCTGCAGCTGAAGCCTGACCGGCAGATGATCTTTTAATATCCACTCTGCACAAACGGCCGGATCAAGCAGGCCTTTGGCCGGTGAAAACAGGACGGCGGCCGGCGGGCCGTCCGGCCACCTGTCAAGCAGCAGGTTTTTGGCATACTCATAATCACCGCGGTCCGTTAGCACGAACTTGACTTGATCTTCCGGCTGCAAGCGATCCAAATTGGAAAAATCGGTTTTGTCCGCTTCGCCGCTGCCGGGGCATTTTACATCCATAATCCGCACACAGCGGCTGTCCACCGCCGCTATATTAAAGGTGCCGTTTGTCTCGAGCAGCACCCTGTAATTTCGGTCTAACAGCTCGGCGATCAATTCCGGCGCCCCCGGCTGCAGCAAGGGTTCCCCGCCGGTCACCTCGATCAGCGGACATTGAAAGGCCTCAAGCGCGCGGACAATATCTTCAATCGCCATCCGGGTGCCGTTGCTATAGGCATACGCCGTGTCACAGTATCGACACCGCAGATTGCAGCCGGCAAGGCGGACAAATGCACAGGGGAGGCCGGCATAAAGGGATTCGCCCTGGATGCTGTAGAATATTTCGGAAACCGATAGTTCCATTGGCTGGTTTACGCCGGCAGCAGTTCCCCGACAGCCGCCCGGTAAATCTGGGCCGTACCGGTTATGCTGTATTTTTTAAGGGCAGCGGGAATTAAATATGCGTCGCCTTTGCTGATCCGGAGGGTTTCCGCGGCATCATCCCATTGGATTTCCCCGTCACCATGGGTGCAAAGGAGGATTTCAGGGCCGATGATCTGCGCCGTGGCATAGCTGCAGTGGGCGTCCACCTGAATAACCCCCAAAGAAAATTCCTCGGCCGGGGTGGGATAAACTTTTTCACAGGCCAGGCGCTCCTGCGGGGTCAGGATTTGCAGGCCGTGGGGGTCAAAATTTAAAACCCGCATGAGTTCCTCAACATCCACGTGTTTGGCAGTTAGTCCGCCGCGCAGCACATTATCGGAGTTGGCCATAATCTCAATGCCCGCCCCATGCAGGTAGGCATGCATTTCCCCGGAATTTAGAAAAAGCGCTTCCCCCGGCTGAAGACAGACCAGGTTTAAAAGAATCGGGGATAAAATGCCGATATCTTTCGGATAGAGCTCATAGAGCGTTTTAATCCAGCGGAACTCATCGTTTTCAGACTGACGGACGATGGCATTGCCGGCGGTTTCATCGATTACCTGTTGAAGCTTTGGCTCGGGAAGCGTCATCAATGCTTCGAAAAATCGATGGAATCCATTGCCGTTGGGCTTCTGCTTTAAATATGCGATGGCATCGCCAAGCGTCTTGGGGCAGGCCGCCTTTAAGAGTTCCACCATTTCATTGATCGGGCGAAACCCCTCCATTGCCCAAAAGGGGGTAAGGGCGCAAATGCATTCGGGCTTGTGCCGGTCATCCTTGTAATTTCGGTTTGATGCGGTAAGGGGGATGCCTTCATGGTTTTCCCGGTCAAATCCGTTTTTGGCCTGCTCCCGGTTCGGATGCGCCTGAATGGAGAGGGGCTGTTCCGCGGCCAGCACTTTAAACAGATAGGGCAGGGTATTGTTAAACCGCCGGGCGGTTTCCCGGCCTAAGATTGCTTCCGGATGACTCTCAATAAGCCGGTCCAGCGCCCGCCATTCACCATTGACCTGAATCTTTGACGGGGCTTTGGGATGGGCGCCCATCCAGAGTTCGGCCCAGGGGGTGTCGGTTTGTTCAGCGCCCAGCAGATCCTGAATAAATTCGTATGATCCCCAGGCATAATCCTGAATCTCGTTTTTCAGATAAAGGGGTTTGTTTTCCATTACCGGCCTCGATTTAGATGATTGGTCCGAAAAAATGCGCTTTCCGATACGGCTGCTATATCCATAACAGATTTTTAACAGGCAAACCGCCCGTTTTCGTAAATCAGTTTTTTATGACCGGACGTCAGATGGGCAGTCACCCGTTTCTTCTCCGTATTCACGATATCCCAGTGCAGGGCCGAGTCGTTAAACCCCAGCGCCGCCT
>JBKHAE010000004.1:0-53591 GCA_046543065.1 Desulfobacterales bacterium
AACCTGCGGCACATGGATTAGGAATCCATTGCTCTATCCACTGAGCTACGGGGGCTATTTGACAAAGAGTTTTTGGCCGGGATAGATCATACTTTTTTGGGTCAGATTGTTGACCTTCAAAAAGTAATCCAGATCCATATTATGCCGGTTAGCAATTTTAATCGATGTATCCCCTGATTTGACCTGATAGACATTCATGCTGTACTCATAGCCGGACGATATTTTTAATGTCTGGCCGATCTGCAGGTTGACGCTTTTTAAATCATTTAGCTCCTGAATTTTCTTGGTAGTGGTGTGATAGCGTTTGGCCAGGGTCCACAAGGAATCACCGCGCCGGACCTTATAGGTGATAATTTTGGGTTTGGCCTCCGCGCTTCCGCCGCCGATTTTGCTGGATTGCGGAATCTTTAAAATCTTGCCGGCCACTATATAGTTGGTGCTGCGGAAATTGTTGTAAAAAGCGATCTGCTTGATGGTTGTGTGGTACCGGCTGGCGATGGTGGAGAGGGTTTCGCCGGGCCGGACGCGGTGATACACGATACCCGGGGCGGTCTGGGAAAATTCCGGAATATGCTTGAGTTTGGCAAGCAGGGTGTCTTTTTTGCCCGGCGGAATTTTTAACTCATACTTTTCCTCAGGCAGCAGTTTATACCTTAACTCCGGGTTAAGATCGAGTAAAACATCTTTTTCCGTGTCAATGGCTTCGGCAACATCTTTTATATAGGCCTGCTTTTCAATGCTGACCGTTTCGTATCGAACCGGCGGATCGACCTCAATATCGGCCATGTTGTATTTTTCCAGGTTATCGATAATATGCAGGGCAGCCATGAATTTGGGCACATAGCGCGCGGTTTCACCGGGTAAAAGGCGGTATAGATCCCAGAAATTATCCAGGTAGTTAATGTTCTGATTTTTGATGGTTCGCAAAACCCGATGTTCGCCGCAGTTATAGGCGGCCAGGCAGGTGGTCCAATCCCCGAAAATGGTATGGAGTTCTTTAAGGTAGGCAATGGCCGCATGCGTGGATTCGTAAGGATTCAGCCGTTCATCAATGTACTGATTGCGTTCAAGCCCGAATTTGTATCCAGTGGATGTGATAAACTGCCAGAGTCCTAAAGCACGGGCTCTTGAGAGGGCCCTTACCTTAAACCCGCTTTCAACAAGGGGAAGCCAGGAAAGCTCTTCCGGTAATCCTTCTTCTTTTAATGCCTCCAGAATATAGGGCCGGTATCTGCCGGAGCGTTTATAGGAGTCTATGAAAAATTGCCGGCCTCTGCCCTGGATGAAAAAGTCGACCTGTTTTTTGATATGTTCATTCATTTCATGAGGAATGGCGTTGTGATTGCCTTTGGCTGTGGTATGCCGGGAGGCATAGATTTCCAGTATCCGTTTGGAAATCATATACCGCAGGTCATCCTTCTGCTGGACCAGTTTGGGGAAATCCCCGGGATCCACGCGGATAATCTGTTCATAGGCCTGGTCAAGGGCGTGAAGGGCGTTTTCAAGCTCTCCTTGCTGCCAAAAATCCTGGGCGGCCTCGTAATAATCCAGCGCCTGCTCAATTTTTGCCAGAATTTTAGCCTCGGTATCGTCTTCGGCGTCGGCCCCGGGGGGTTGATCTTCGGGTTTATCTGAAATGTCTTCTTTAATGGGGATCGGATCCAGATCATCGGCGGCACCTGTGTTTGCATAGGCCAGGATCTCGGCCGTCGGTATTTCGTCTTGGGATTTGGCTGCGGATGGGCCCGGGTTATCAGTCTTACTTGAAGCGCTGTTTGTATCTTTACGATCGTCTGACGGATTGCTGTTTCCGGGCTGGGAGGGGAAGCTGGTGCAACCGGCCAGCAAAAATAACAAGAGCGCTGTAACTACCAGGCAGTGCCGGAAGATGCCGGCGATATCGGTTTTCAAATGCGGCATAGGGGCCTCGTTTAAATCGGTTGTTTGCGGCAGAATGTGTTATAATTCTACTTGTGTCTTTTAAATGGATATGGCATATATTACGTTTTTGTAAACTCAGCCGGTCAGGGTGTTGTCTTTACGGATAATACTGACAGTGACTACTTGAAAATCCTGCATCTGTCAAGGAATTAAAAACGCTATGCGGCGCTATTCGGTGGGCGGATGATAACTCCGGATGCAGAGGCGGATTCGGGCAGTCAAAAAATTAAAAAAATATAAAGAAAAAAATTGACAAGCATTTTTTTCAGGTTTATAAGAATCAAATTACACTTCAGATTATTTGGCATTGCGCTGCGGTGGGCAGCCCAATGCCAATAAAATTTTCCGGCTACATGAATCGTCGGCATGGAGCGGTGGATGGTTCGGATCGCCGGACATTGACAACGGGTGCCGGTTCGCAGTCATATTTGTCAATGGATTGACTGATGACAGGCCAGCGTAGCTCAGTTGGCAGAGCTACTGATTTGTAATCAGTTGGTCGGGGGTTCGAATCCCTCCGCTGGCTCCAGAAAATACAATTTGGTGGGGTTCCCGAGCGGTCAAAGGGAGCAGACTGTAAATCTGCCGGCGCAGCCTTCGGAGGTTCGAATCCTCCCCCCACCACCACACATACATAAAACAGATGCATGTAGGAGATTTCGGGCGTCGAAATCAACGGACTACATCACTGGGAATCCTTGGAATTCACAAAATGGGGCCATTTATTCAATAGAGAGGCGATACTTCGGGCGGGAGTAGCTCAGTTGGTAGAGCTTCAGCCTTCCAAGCTGGATGTCGCGAGTTCGAGTCTCGTCTCCCGCTCCAATTCTTTGTGTATATCTTGGTATTAGCCCACGTAGCTCAGATGGTAGAGCGCTTCCTTGGTAAGGAAGAGGTCCACCGGTTCAAGTCCGGTCGTGGGCTCCATAGTTTTTTTGAGGTGTTTTTTTCAGCGTAAACCCAAAGGCCCGATGATAAACCGTTTTTTAAAAGTATAACAGGGTGCCGTAAAGAACGGGGAGGAAGAAAAGATGTCAAAGAAGAAGTTTGAGCGGACGAAGCCGCATGTTAACGTAGGGACGATCGGCCACATCGACCACGGCAAGACGACCTTGACCGCAGCGATCACCAAGCACTGCGGATTAAAGGGGATGGCCGAGTACGTGGCGTTTGACAAGATTGACAAGGCGCCTGAGGAGAAGGCGCGGGGGATCACGATTGCCACAGCGCACGTGGAGTACCAGACGAACAACCGGCATTATGCGCACGTGGATTGTCCGGGTCACGCGGACTATATCAAGAACATGATCACGGGTGCCGCGCAGATGGACGGGGCGATTCTGGTGGTTGGCGCAGACGACGGCCCGATGCCGCAGACGCGGGAGCATATTCTTCTGGCGCGTCAGGTAGGTGTGCCGCAGATTGTGGTATTTTTGAACAAGTGCGACATGGTGGATGACGAGGAGTTAATCGAGCTGGTGGAGCTGGAGCTTCGCGAGCTGTTGAGTTCATATGATTTTCCGGGCGATGACACGCCGATTGTCCGGGGCAGCGCATTAAAGGCGCTGGAGTCAGACGATCCGGACGGGGAAGAGACCAAGTGCATCTGGGAGCTGATGGATGCGATTGATGATTTCATTCCGGAGCCGGAGCGGGATGTGGACAAGCCCTTCCTGATGCCGGTGGAGGATGTGTTCTCGATTTCCGGTCGTGGCACGGTGGTCACGGGCCGTGTGGAGCGTGGGATTATCAAGGTCAACGATAAGGTGGAGATCGTGGGATTTGGCGAGACGATCAACACGACCTGCACGGGCGTTGAGATGTTCAGAAAGATTCTGGATCAAGGCCAGGCCGGAGATAACGTGGGGCTGTTGCTGCGCGGGATCAAGCGAGACGATGTGGAGCGTGGCCAGGTAGTGGCCGCGCCGAAGTCGATCACGCCGCACACGCGGTTTGAGGCTGAGGTCTACGTCCTGAGCAAGGATGAGGGCGGTCGTCACACGCCGTTTTTCAGTGGATACCGGCCGCAGTTTTATTTCCGTACGACGGACGTGACCGGTGTATTGACGCTTCCGGAAGGCGTTGAGATGGTGATGCCGGGCGATAACGTAAAGATCAAGGCGGAGCTGATCACACCGATTGCGATGGAGAAAGAGCTTCGGTTTGCGATCCGCGAAGGGGGCCGGACAGTCGGTGCCGGCGTCGTCAGTGACATCATCGAATAGTACAACACAGGGAGTCACCAGTGAAAGTTAATATCACGCTCGCTTGCAATGAATGTAAGCGCAGAAATTACTCGACAACAAAGAACAAGCGTACAAAGCCGGATAAGCTGGAATTTAAAAAGTACTGCAGATTCTGCCAGAAGCACACCCCGCACCGGGAGACCAAGTAACGCGGGCTGCCAGGGGGTTTTCGGCAATTGAGAAGTTCTTCCCGTTTGATCGGCAGGCTTTTACATGCAGGCCAGTAGCTCTAACGGCAGAGCGCCGGACTCCAAATCCGGTGGTTGGGGGTTCAAATCCCTCCTGGCCTGCCACTCCATCTCGACGGGGAAGCTCAAAGATTGACATTCCATCGTTTCGGATCAATCGAGGATCAACTTTGAGCTTTCAATATTTTAGGAGCTTAAATGGCGCGTTTACAAAAACGAAAACCAGATACAAAAAAAAAGAAGCCCCGTCAGTCGAAGCCCGGTGAAGCTGCCGGAGAAAATCAGGCCAGGGACTGGACTGCGTCATCTGCAGGGACCGGCGGACCGGGTGCCGCGGAACGGGCAAAAGATAAGAAGCTGAACCGGGCGGTATCCGCAAAAAAGGCCTCACCGGCAGGCCAGTCAGCTATTCTGCGGCTGATTGACAGGTATTTTGGCAACTGGATTCAATTTTTGCGGGAAGTTAAAATTGAGCTGGGCAAAGTGACCTGGCCGACACGGAAGCAAATCATCAGCTCAACCGTTGTGGTGATTGTTTTTGTTTTTATCATTGCGATGTTTCTCGGTTTGGTGGATATCGGGCTGTCCAGTATCATACGGGTTATTCTGTAATAAGGATGAGTGGCCGAATGGCGCTGAAGTGGTACATAATACATGTATATTCCGGTTTTGAGGCCAAGGTGAAGAAAAATCTGGAAGAGCGGATCGCTGCCTCCGGCTTTTCCGAGAAATTCGGGGAGGTCGTGGTGCCCACCGAGCAGGTAGTGGAACTGGTCAAAGGCAAGCGAAAAACCTCGAACCGTAAATTTTATCCGGGATATATTCTGATCCAGATGGCGCTTGATGAGGAAACCTGGCATTTGGTGACCTCAACGGCCAAGGTCACCGGATTTTTAGGCGGCCGGGAAAAACCCGTGGCCATCACCGATCAGGAGGCTGAGCAGATTTTAAGCCGTATGGAAGAGGGCAAGGCCCATCCGCAGCCCAAATACTATTTTGAGCCCGGTGATGAGGTTCGCGTGATTGACGGCCCGTTTACCAATTTCAACGGCACTGTTGAGGAAGTCAACCCGGAGAAGGGCAAGGTCAAAGTTCTGGTCAGTATTTTCGGCCGGGCAACCCCTGTTGAACTCGACTTTGTGCAAGTCTCCAAAAGTTAAGTGGGTAATATAGGAGTAAAATTGACATGGCGAAAAAAGTAATCGCGCAGGTCAAACTACAGGTACAAGCCGGCAAGGCGAATCCATCTCCCCCCATCGGCCCGGCGCTGGGTCAGCACGGGGTCAATATCATGGATTTCTGCAAGGCGTTTAACGCCCGCACAGCCAATGATGAGGGGATGATTATACCTGTTGTTCTGACGGTTTATCAGGATAAGTCCTTTACGTTTATCACCAAAACCCCGCCTGCGGCTGTTTTATTGAAAAAAGCGGCGGGAATTGCTAAAGGCGCCGGGGATCCAAAGGCGGAAAAGGTTGGTCAAGTCACCCGGGATCAGGTTGAGGAAATTGCCAAGCAGAAAATGCCGGATTTGAATGCCGTCGATATGGAAAGCGCCTTTAAAATCATAGCGGGAACAGCCAGAAGCATGGGGCTTGAGGTTGTTTAATCGGCGAAAAGGAGTCAGACGGAATCATGCATAAACGGGGAAAAAAATATAGAAGTGCGAAGGCCAATATTGAGCCTGACCAGCGGTTTACGTTCCGGGAGGCCATTGAGGGCGCTCTGAACGCATCGTTTGTCAAGTTTGATGAAACTGTGGATATTGCCGTCAAGCTTGGCGTGGATCCGCGGCATGCCGATCAAATGGTTCGCGGTTCGGTTGTTCTGCCGCACGGCATCGGCAAGGAGGTTCGCGTTCTGGTGTTTGCCAAAGGCGAAAAAGAAAAAGAGGCCCGTGAGGCAGGCGCGGATTATGTCGGCGGTGAGGAGCTGGTTGAGCAGATCAAGAGCGGCTGGATGGAATTTGACAAGGCCGTGGCCACACCGGACATGATGGGGGCGGTCGGCAAGATCGGCAAAATTTTAGGCCCCCGCGGCATGATGCCGAATGCCAAAACCGGCACTGTCACCTTTGAGCTGGACAAGGCCATCAATGAGCTAAAGGCCGGTAAAATCGATTTCCGTGTGGACAAGGGCGGTATCGTGCATGCACCCATGGGCAAGGTGTCTTTTGGGCCGGATAAGATCCAGGATAACATTGGCACGTTCATCGATACGCTGGTCCGAATGAAACCGGCCGCCAGTAAAGGCACCTATATCCGAAGCATCGCCATATCCACCACCATGGGACCGAGCTTTAAGGTCGATCCGACGTACGTCAAAGAGATCGTAAAATAGATAGTCATCTATAAATATTATTGTCTGTCAAAGACCGTAGGTTCACGCGTTTGAGCCGTGTTTAATCGGAGTCCGAAGCTCCGGCCTACCGAGGCAGGTGTTCTGATACTGTGAGCACCTCTGGTTTTTACAGCATCAGAAAGGGGGTGTTTTTAGTTTGCGGTTTGAAGATAAAAAAAAGCTCGTCGATGAACTCGCGGAAAAGTTCTCGCGCACAGCGATCGTGATTGCCACGGACTATAAGGGTCTAAACGTGGTCAAGATGAATGAACTGCGCCGCAGGTTGGGCGAAGCCGACGTTGAATACCAGGTGGTTAAGAACCGCCTGCTGAAGCGGGCGTCTGACAATACCGACGTGGCCATGATGACGGAGCATTTCCAGGGGCCAACCGCCGTCGCGCTGGGCTATGATGATCCGGTCAAGCCGGCCAAAGCCCTGATCAATTTCGCCAAGGACAATGAAAAGCTTGAGATCAAGGGCGGCGTCATGGGCGGCAGGGCACTGGATTTTAATGCCATCAAAAGCCTTTCGGATATGCCTTCCCGTGAGGTCCTGCTCAGCCAGGTGCTCTCGGCAATGAATGCCGTTCCCACAGGCCTGGTCAGAGCCTTAAACAATGTGCCCGAGCGGCTTGTCTATGTCCTGCAGGCGATCCGGGATCAGCGGGAGGCGGCATAGGCGCAGACGGCTCAGATAAGAAAATATCATTCTATCAATTAACACTTATATAAGAAATACTTGAAATAGAGTTGGAGGAAAATCCATGGCAGATATCAGCAAAGACGATGTCATTGAATTCATCGCAAACATGTCGGTTCTGGAACTCTCGGAGCTGATCAAGGAGTTGGAAGATAAATTCGGCGTATCCGCAGCCGCTCCGGTGGCGATGGCCGGTGCTCCGGCTGCCGCCGGCGAAGCAGCCCCGGCTGAAGAGGAAAAGACCGAATTTGATGTGGTTCTGACCGGCGCCGGGGACAAGAAAATTCAGGTTATTAAAGAGGTGCGGGCCATCACCGGGCTGGGTCTGAAAGAGGCCAAGGCCCTGGTCGAAGAGGCGCCCAAGCCGGTTAAAGAGGGCATTGTTAAAGAAGATGCCGACAAAATCAAAGAGCAGCTTGAAGGGGCCGGCGCTACCGTCGAGGTCAAGTAGCCCCGTCTATTGCATAACATTGCATATTTTGATTGTGTGACACGGACGCCCGGAGTGTTTCCGGGCGGCTGTGTTTCATAATTGTGGATACTTTTTTTGGAGATATTATGACAGAGAACCCGCCGAAATATAAACGCATCAGGAAAAGTTTCGGTCAGATCAAATCCATCGTCGATATCCCGGATTTGATCGGGATGCAGCGTGAGTCCTATCAGCGCTTCCTGCAGATGGATGTGGCCCCGGAAGCGCGGGAGGATATCGGGCTGCAGGCAGTCTTTAATTCCGTTTTTCCCATTAAGGATTTTACCGGCATCGCATCCCTGGAATTCGTATCCTATCATTTCGGCGAAGTGAAGCATTCGGTGGGTGAATGCGTTAACCGCGGGATGACCTATGAAATCGCGCTGCGCATCCGGGTCCGGCTGGTGGTCTATGATGTGGACAAAGGCTCAGGTGTGCCCAATATCCGGGATATCAAAGAGCAGGAGATTTATTTCGGCACCCTGCCGCTGATGACTGAGAAGGGCACGTTCATTATTAACGGCACGGAGCGGGCTGTGGTCAGCCAGCTTCATCGCTCTTCCGGCGTGTTTTTCGATCACGATAAGGGGCGGACCCATTCCAGCGGCAAGATTATTTATACCGCCCGTATTATTCCTGTGCGCGGCTCCTGGATCGATATGGAAATCGATCCCAAGGACATCGTCCACATCCGGATTGACCGGCGGCGCAAGTTTCCGGTGACCCTTTTATTTAAGGCGCTCGGGTTTACGGATGACGATATCCTGTCCTACTACTACGACAAAGAAAAAATCTATATTAAAAACAAAAAGTTTTTGCGGGAACTCAATTTCGACTTTCTCAAAGGCCAGCGCCCCACCGCGGATGTGATCAATCCCGAGACCGGGGAAGTGGTGGTCCGCAAAGGACGGATGTTCACCAAACGGGCGGTTCGTGAACTCCAGGCGGCCGGGGTGGAATTGATCCCCATGGCCCGGGAGGATCTGGCCGGCCGGGTCATTGCGACGGAGGTTGAAGATCCGCAGACCGGTGAAATTGTCGCCAAATCCAATGACCTCCTGGATGAAAAGCTGCTTGAGCAGATTATGAGTGCCGGCATTAAAGAATTTGATGTGCTTTTCATGGAAGGCCCATATGCCAGTAATGCCATCCAGAAGACCCTGGCGGTCGACAAGGTGGAGACCAAAGAAGAGGCGCTTCTTGATATCTACCGGCGGCTTAGGCCCGGTAATCCGGCTACGCCCGAGGTGGCCCAGGATTTCATCGATCATCTGTTTTTTAAAACCGCCTATTACGATCTATCAAGCGTTGGCCGCTTAAAGATCAACCACCGGCTGGGCATTGAGACCCCGCTTGATATAAGGATTCTGAGGAAAGAAGACATCCTGCTGACCGCCAAAACGCTGGTGGAGCTAAGAGATACCCAGGGTGCGGTCGATGACATCGATCATCTCGGTAATCGCCGAGTGCGCGCGGTGGGCGAACTGCTGGAGAACCAGTACCGTATCGGGCTGGTCCGGATGGAGCGGGCCATTAAAGAGCGCATGAGCATGCAGGAGGTCGATGCCCTGATGCCCAATGATCTGGTCAATCCCAAGCCGGTCTCGGCGGTGGTCAAGGAGTTTTTCGGTACCAGTCAGCTCTCCCAGTTTCTGGATCAGACCAATCCATTGTCTGAAACGACGCATAAAAGGCGGCTTTCCGCATTAGGCCCTGGAGGTTTGACCCGGGACCGGGCGGGCTTTGAGGTGCGTGACGTGCACCCATCCCATTACGGCCGGATTTGTCCGATTGAAACCCCTGAAGGGCCGAACATCGGACTGATCGTATCGCTCTCGACCTATGCCCGGGTCAATGAATACGGGTTTATCGAAACCCCCTACCGGGTGGTTGAAAATGCGACACTCACCAACGAGGTCCGCATGCTCTCTGCATTTGAGGAGCAGGATCACCCCATCGCCCAGGCCAATGCGCCGGTAAACGAGAAGAACGAATTCGTCAATCCCCTGGTCATCTCCCGAGTGGAGGGCGAGTTCATGCAGATAGGCCGGGAACAGATCGAACTGATGGATATTTCTCCGAATCAGTTGGTTTCCGCCTCTGCATCCTTGATTCCGTTTCTGGAAAATGACGACGCCAACCGGGCGCTCATGGGATCGAACATGATGCGCCAGTCCGTGCCCCTCTTGCAGACCAGCGCACCGCTGGTTGGCACCGGCAATGAAGGCGTTGTGGCAAGGGACTCCGGGGTGGCCATTGTCGCCAAACGTGCCGGACGCGTAGCCAATGTTGATGCCGCCCGAATCGTTTTAAAGCATGAGCCCTCTGGTGATCCCAGTGACAAGGGGGTAACCATATACAATCTGTCCAAGTTCGTCCGGTCCAATCAGAACACCTGTTTTAACCAGCGCCCCATCGTCAGCAAGGGCGAATGGGTGAATGCCGGCGATGTTATCGCCGACGGGCCGGCCACTGACCAGGGGGAGCTGGCATTGGGCAAAAATGTGACCGTGGCGTTCATGTCCTGGGGGGGCTACAACTTCGAGGACTCGATTCTGGTCAGCGAACGCCTGGTCAAGGACGGGGTGTTTTCATCGGTTCATATTGAAGAGTTTGAAGTCCTGGCCCGGGATACCAAGCTGGGCAAGGAGGAAATTACCCGGGATATTCCCAATGTAGGCGAGGAGGCCCTTAAGGATTTGGATGATTGCGGTATTATCCGCCTGGGCGCTGAGATCGGCCCCGGGGATATCCTGGTCGGTAAAGTAACCCCCAAAGGCGAGACCCAGCTCTCGCCGGAGGAAAAGCTCCTTCGCGCCATATTCGGCGAAAAGGCGGGCGAGGTCAAGGATACCTCACTCCGGGTGCCGCCCAGTGTCAGCGGTATTGTGATTGACGCCAAGGTGTTCTCCCGCCGGGGTGTGGACAAGGATGACCGGTCCCGCGCCATTGAGGGCGAAGAAATTGCATTTCTGGAAAAAGACCGGGATGACGAGATCAGCATCATCGCCGAAACGGCCAGAAGGGAGATCGGCAATCTGATTTCCGGCAAACAGCTGTCTGCGGATTTTACGGACGGCAAAAAGGTACTCTATCCCAAGGATACCCGGATTGATCCGCAGCAGCTGGCGGAGGTGCCCCTGGCCAAATTTGAATCCCTGAGCTTAAAAGACGCCAAAACCAATGAAAAGGTTCAGGAGATAGTCTCAAGATACCGGGAGCAGGTGGAAATGGCCCGCCAGGCATTTGACAATCAGGTCAGCGCTATTGAGCGGGGTGATGACCTTCCGCCCGGGGTCATCAAGATGATCAAGGTCTATGTGGCCATGAAGCGCAAACTCTCGGTGGGCGATAAGATGGCCGGCCGGCACGGCAATAAAGGCGTTGTCTCAAGGCTTTTGCCGGAAGAGGATCTGCCGTATTTCGAAGACGGCCGGGCCGTGGATATGGTATTAAATCCTTTGGGCGTGCCCTCGCGGATGAATGTGGGCCAGATCCTGGAGATTCATCTCGGCCGGGCGGCCAGCGGGCTGGGCGATCAGATCAATGAACTGGTGAAGGCCGCAAAAACCGAAGAGCTCCGGAAAAAATTCAAGGCCATATTTTCAGATGAAAAGGCCCGCAAGGATCTGGATGAGATGCCCGAGGCCTCGCTGCTTGAATTTGCAGAGAATTATAGGGAAGGGGTCCATATGACCACGCCGGTTTTTGACGGAGCGCGCGAGGAGGAAATCAAGTCGCTGCTAACTGAGGCCGGCCTCAGTCAGACCGGGCAAGCCACACTTTTTGACGGCCGCACCGGAGAGCCCTTTGACGGCAAGATTACCGTGGGGGCCAAGTATATGCTCAAACTGCATCATCTGGTTGATGATAAACTGCACGCACGCTCGATTGGACCGTATTCGCTTGTAACTCAGCAGCCGCTCGGAGGCAAGGCGCAGTTTGGCGGCCAGCGTCTGGGTGAAATGGAAGTCTGGGCCATGGAGGCCTACGGGGCCGCCCATGCGCTTCAGGAATTTCTTACCGTCAAATCCGATGATATGGCGGGACGGACCCGGATGTATGAAAAAATTGTAAAAGGTCAGAATGTATTTGAGCCCGGTTTGCCAGAATCCTTCCGGGTGCTGACCAAAGAATTACAGAGTCTCGGACTCGACATTAACCTTATTGAGGACAAGGAATAAGGAGCGTTATATTGGAAACCCTATACGATTTTTTCATCAAGCCGAAAAATCCAAGACTTTATAAAGGCGTTAAGCTCTCCCTGGCTTCCCCCGAGTTGATCCGCAGCTGGTCCTACGGGGAAATCAAAAAGCCTGAAACCATCAACTACCGGACATTTAAGCCGGAGCGGGACGGGCTTTTCTGCGCCAAAATTTTTGGTCCCACCAAGGACTATGAGTGCAACTGCGGCAAATATAAACGGATGAAACACCGCGGGGTGATCTGCGAGAAATGCGGGGTAGAGGTCATCCAGTCCAAGGTGCGCAGGGAACGGATGGCGCATATTGATCTGGCCTGCCCGGTCACCCATATCTGGTACTTGAAGAGCCTGCCCAGCAAGATCGGCAATCTGCTGGACTTGACGCTCAAGTCCCTGGAAAAGGTCATCTACTTTGACAACTACATTGTCATTGATCCCAAGGATACCGGGCTTACCCGGCTGCAGCTCCTCTCTGAGGACAAGTACCGGGAGGCACTGGAACTATATGGCAACAAGTTTGAGGCCGGCACCGGCGCCGAGGCCATCAAGGAACTTTTGAGCCGGGTGGATATTACCGCGCTTTATAATGAGCTGCGGGAGGAACTCCAGAACACGGGCTCTGAGGCGAAACGCAAAAAATTCGCCAAGCGACTGAAAGTGGTGGAGGCGTTCCGCCAGTCCGGGCTGGATCCGGAATGGATGATCCTGGAGGCGATCCCGGTACTGCCGCCCGAACTTCGGCCGCTGGTTCCACTTGAAGGCGGCCGCTTTGCCACCTCGGATTTAAACGATTTATACCGCCGGGTGATCAACCGGAATAACCGGTTAAAGCGCCTGATGGATTTAAATGCCCCGGATATCATTGTCCGAAACGAAAAGCGGATGCTTCAGGAGTCGGTGGATGTTTTAATTGATAACGGCCGGCAGGGCCGGGTCGTGACCGGGACCAACAAGCGGCCGTTAAAATCCCTGAGCGAAACCCTTAAAGGTAAGCAGGGCCGGTTCCGCCAGAACCTTCTGGGCAAGCGGGTCGACTACTCGGGCCGCTCCGTTATCAGTATCGGGCCGAACCTGCGTCTGCATCAATGCGGTATCCCAAAGCAGATGGCCCTGGAACTGTTCAAACCGTTCATCTACCATCGGCTGGAAGAAAAGGGCATTGTCACCAATGTGAAAAGCGCCAAGAAATGGGTGGAGCAAAAAAGTCCGGAAGTCTGGGACACCCTGGATGAGGTGGTGAAAGAATACCCGGTGATGCTAAACCGGGCGCCGACCCTGCACCGGTTGGGCCTCCAGGCGTTTGAGCCGGTGCTTATCGAGGGAAAAGCCATTCAGCTCCACCCTTTGGTCTGTACCGCATTTAACGCGGACTTTGACGGCGACCAGATGGCGGTGCATCTTCCGCTATCGCTTGAGGCGCAGATTGAATCCCGGGTGCTGATGCTGGCTTCGAATAATATTTTGTCTCCGGCCAACGGCGAGCCGATTATCGTGCCGACCCAGGATATTGTCCTGGGGATTTACTATATGACCTTCGGGGTCGCCGGGGTCCGGGGGGAAGGCATGCGGTTTTCCGACCCGGGTGAAGTCCGCTCCGCCTATGATGCGGGCAGCGTGGATATGCACGCCAAGATACAGTTGCGGATCAACCAGAAACGCTACGATACCACTGTGGGGCGGGTGCTTCTCTGGGAGCTGGTCCCTAAAGGCGAGAGCCTGGTGCTCCGGCATATCATGGTCTCTGCCAAAGAAACCGTTGAATCGGTGGCCGATGCCATCGAGGCGGGCCAGTCCTTTAAAGAGCTCGTCCATGAGCACTCCGAGGCATTTGACAAAACCTACAGCGGCAACATCGGGCTGCTGGAAAAAGATGAGTTCCAGGAAATCTTTCAGCTAAGCGACCAGGATGCGGATACGGTTTTTTCTCTAAGTGAAGGGGAAGTCAGCCAGATGATCTACACCGGCGGGAAATACCATCTGTTTCAGGTCATGGAACGCCGCCCTGAAATCTCCTTTGAAACGGTCAATAAGGTTTTGAATAAAAAGGGGCTTCGACAGCTGGTGGATTATACCTATCGGCATAAAGGCCCCAAGGCCACGGTTATCCTGGCGGACCAGCTGAAAGATATCGGCTATAAGATGGCCACCTATGGCGGACTTTCCATTGGCATTGACGATATGATCATTCCGGACAGCAAATGGGATGTCATTAATCGGGCTGAGAAGGAAGTAGCCGAGATCAACCGCCAGTACACAGAGGGGCTCATTACCCAGGGGGAAAAATACAATAAGGTGGTTGATATCTGGGCCAAGGCCACAGATGAGATCGCCGATGAAATGATGGATGCCATGCAGACGCCCCATGCCGAGCGCCCCGGAGATGAGAATATCGGTGAAGTGGATAAACGGCTGGCCAGCCGGACGGCCTCCGGCGGTACTGACGTGGTGAATTCAATTTTTACCATGGCCGACTCCGGCGCCCGGGGCAGCCGGGATCAGATGCGGCAGCTGGCGGGTATGCGCGGATTGATGGCCAAGCCTTCCGGCGAGATCATTGAAACGCCGATCACCGCCAATTTTCGCGAGGGGCTTTCCGTGCTCCAGTACTTCATCTCCACCCATGGCGCCCGCAAGGGGCTGGCGGATACGGCGCTTAAAACCGCCAACTCGGGCTACCTGACCCGCCGGCTGGCGGATGTGGCCCAGGATTGTACGGTATCGGAATTTGACTGCGGCACGGTGCTTGGCATTGAAGTCGAGGCTCTGCTGGAAGGCGGCGAGGTGATTCAGCCGCTGTCTGAACGGGTGCTCGGCCGCACGTCACTTGAAGATGTGGTGGACCCCTTTACCGAAGAAGTCCTGGTGAAATCCGGGGATGAAATTGATGAGTCCATCGTGGCCCGGATTAATGAGTCGGGCGTGACCAGTATTAAGATCCGGTCTGCGCTTACCTGCCGGACCCGAAGCGGGGTCTGCTCCAAGTGCTATGGCCGGGATCTGGCCCATGGCGGGCCGGTAGAAGTCGGCCAGACGGTCGGCATCATGGCGGCCCAGTCCATTGGCGAGCCGGGCACCCAGCTGACCATGCGGACCTTCCATATCGGCGGGACTGCCAGCCGACGCGTGGAGCAGGCCGACATTCGCGCCCGCGTGGGCGGTACCGTGAAGTTCGGCACTCTGAACGTGGCGGTGAATTCCGAAAACCGGGCCATTGTCATGAACCGGCGCGGAGGTGAATTTTCACTCGTCTCGGATTCCGGCCGGGAGCTGGAGCGCTTTCCGGTTATCTATGGGGCGGAACTGGCGGTCAAAGACGGCGAAAAGGTGGAGCAGGGCCAGCTCCTGGCCTCCTGGGACCCGTTTACCACGCCGATTATTACGGCGGTTTCCGGAAAAGTGAAATTCGGTGACCTGGCAATCGGTAAAACTTTGCAGGAAAAAGTGGACCCGGTGACCGGCAAATCGAGCCTCACTGTGGTCGAATCCAAAGAGGCCGACGCCCGGCCCCGGATTTCCATCAAGGACAAGGAAGGCAAAACCGCCAATATTCCGGATTCCGGCGTTGCGCGCTATAATCTGCCGATGGAGACCATCCTGATGGTGGAAGAAAACGACGAGGTTAAAGCCGGCGATATCATCGGCAAACTCCCCCGGGAAACCACCAAAACCAAGGATATCACCGGTGGTCTGCCGCGGGTGGCGGAATTGTTTGAGGTCAGAAAACCCAAAGAAACCGCGTTTCTCTCCGAAATTGACGGGTATGTCTCGGTGGCCAAAACCACGAAGAAAGGCAAGCAGAGGGTTACGGTCACGCCGGTGGATGCCGGGGAGAAAAGGGAATACCTCATTCCGCGGGGCCGGCATATCAATGTGTATGACGGCGATTTTGTAAAGGCCGGCGAGCAGTTGACCGGCGGCAGCCCCAATCCGCAGGATATCCTGACCATTCAGGGCGAAGTGGCCCTGGCGCGTTACCTCTTAAACGGGGTCCAGGAGGTCTACCGGCTTCAGGGCGTGCAGATTAATGACAAGCACATCGAGGTTATTATCCGCCAGATGATGCGGCGGGTAAGGGTACAGAATATCGGGGATACCGAATTTATTCCGGAAGAGCAGGTTGACAAACGCCGGTTCGAAGAGGTAAACCAGGCCATTATCGAACAGGGCGGCACCCCGGCAACAGCTGAGCCTCTGATTCTGGGTATTACCAAGGCCTCGCTCTCGACGGACAGCTTTATCTCTGCGGCCTCCTTCCAGGAAACCACCAAGGTGCTGACCGACGCCAGCATCGAGGGCGCCTATGATGAGCTCAAAGGTTTGAAAGAGAACGTGATCATGGGCCGTTTGATTCCGGCCGGAACCGGCCGGGATGAGTACGCCGCACCGGAAGTGGAGGTCGAATCCGCGCCCTATGAGGCTTAAGGGGGCGGATAAGGCGGCTGCGGAAAAAAGCCTTAAAAATTAACAGATTCAATGGTAAAAAATATTGACAGACTCAAGGTCTTTGGGTAATATTAAATATTTTAACTCGGTGATAAATATTCGCGTAGCATAGGGGTTTATTAGAAGTATGCCGACAATTAATCAACTGGTTCGAAAAGGACGGAAGCGGGTGGAGCAGAAAAAGGCGGCGCCCGCGCTGCAGAGCTCACCCCAGAAACGGGGCGTGTGTGTCCGTGTGTATACGGCCACACCCAAAAAACCGAATTCGGCTTTGCGTAAAGTGGCCAGGGTGCGCCTGACGACCGGCGTGGAAATTTCCGCCTATATTCCCGGTATCGGGCATAACCTGCAGGAGCATTCAGTGGTGCTGGTACGCGGCGGCCGGGTCAAGGATTTGCCGGGTGTCCGCTACCATGTGGTCCGGGGCACATTGGATACCCTGGGCGTTGCGGACCGGAAGCAGGGTCGGTCCAAGTACGGCGCCAAGCGGCCCAAGTAACGATTCATATTAACCAGAGCAGATGGTGTAGAGTTTATGCCGAGACGTAGAGAAGTCGCAGAACGAAAACTGCCGCCGGATTTAAAGTATAACAGTGAACTGGTGGCCCGGTTTATCAATTATATCATGATAGATGGCAAAAAAAGCGTCGCCCAGAACATTGTCTATGACGCACTTGATTTTATGGCGCAGAAAAGCGGCGACGATGCGCTGAAGCTCTTTGAGCAGGCTGTAGATAACATCCGGCCGCAGGTCGAGGTCAAATCCCGGCGGGTCGGCGGCTCCACCTATCAGGTGCCCACTGAGATCCGCCCCAAACGCCGGACCGCCCTGGCTCTTCGCTGGATCATTGCCTATTCCAGCAAACGCTCTGAGAACTCCATGGCCCGGAAAGTGGCCGGCGAGTTGATGGATGCCTTGCAGCAACGCGGAGCCTCGGTGAAAAAACGGGAGGATACCCACCGCATGGCAGAGGCCAACAAGGCGTTTGCCCATTACCGGTGGTAGCCGGCTGCTTTTAGTCGAATTTATTTATACATTTTTGCCCATCTGCATTCCTGAATCGGATGGGCAAAATAACTTTATAAGAATCACGGCATTGGGTGCTGAAGGAATTTTCTTTGGCGGCAATAATCGGAGGACTCCAATAGCCCTGTCAGGGGGAGGAAGTAAAGATGTCAAAGAAGAAGTTTGAGCGGACGAAGCCGCATGTTAACGTAGGGACGATCGGCCACATCGACCACGGCAAGACGACCTTGACCGCAGCGATCACCAAGCACTGCGGATTAAAGGGGATGGCCGAGTACGTGGCGTTTGACAAGATTGACAAGGCGCCTGAGGAGAAGGCGCGGGGGATCACGATTGCCACAGCGCACGTGGAGTACCAGACGAACAACCGGCATTATGCGCACGTGGATTGTCCGGGTCACGCGGACTATATCAAGAACATGATCACGGGTGCCGCGCAGATGGACGGGGCGATTCTGGTGGTTGGCGCAGACGACGGCCCGATGCCGCAGACGCGGGAGCATATTCTTCTGGCGCGTCAGGTAGGTGTGCCGCAGATTGTGGTATTTTTGAACAAGTGCGACATGGTGGATGACGAGGAGTTAATCGAGCTGGTGGAGCTGGAGCTTCGCGAGCTGTTGAGTTCATATGATTTTCCGGGCGATGACACGCCGATTGTCCGGGGCAGCGCATTAAAGGCGCTGGAGTCAGACGATCCGGACGGGGAAGAGACCAAGTGCATCTGGGAGCTGATGGATGCGATTGATGATTTCATTCCGGAGCCGGAGCGGGATGTGGACAAGCCCTTCCTGATGCCGGTGGAGGATGTGTTCTCGATTTCCGGTCGTGGCACGGTGGTCACGGGCCGTGTGGAGCGTGGGATTATCAAGGTCAACGATAAGGTGGAGATCGTGGGATTTGGCGAGACGATCAACACGACCTGCACGGGCGTTGAGATGTTCAGAAAGATTCTGGATCAAGGCCAGGCCGGAGATAACGTGGGGCTGTTGCTGCGCGGGATCAAGCGAGACGATGTGGAGCGTGGCCAGGTAGTGGCCGCGCCGAAGTCGATCACGCCGCACACGCGGTTTGAGGCTGAGGTCTACGTCCTGAGCAAGGATGAGGGCGGTCGTCACACGCCGTTTTTCAGTGGATACCGGCCGCAGTTTTATTTCCGTACGACGGACGTGACCGGTGTATTGACGCTTCCGGAAGGCGTTGAGATGGTGATGCCGGGCGATAACGTAAAGATCAAGGCGGAGCTGATCACACCGATTGCGATGGAGAAAGAGCTTCGGTTTGCGATCCGCGAAGGGGGCCGGACAGTCGGTGCCGGCGTCGTCAGTGACATCATCGAATAAGACCGAGAGCTGATTTATTATGATAACGAATTCTAAAATCAGAATACGCTTGAGAGCATACGATCATAAACTGCTTGATCAATCCGCCCGGGATATTGTAGATACGGCCCGGAAAACAGGGGCAAAGATTGTGGGGCCGATTCCGCTGCCCACGCGGATTAATAAATATACCGTGCTGCGTTCACCCCATGTGAACAAAAAGTCGAGAGAGCAGTTTGAAGTCCGGACCCATAAGCGGCTGTTAGATATTCAGGATCCCACCCAGCAGACGGTGGATGCCCTGATGAAGCTTGATCTGTCCCCGGGTGTGGATGTGGATATTAAACTGTAGCGAGAATGTGGTGACGGTTATGAGTAACGGATTACTAGGTAAAAAGCTGGGCATGACCTCGGTTTTCGGCCATGACGGCCGCTATCTGCCGGTGACAGTCATTGAAGCCGGCCCCTGCACGGTCACTCAGGTTAAAACCCAGGCGACTGACGGATACAATGCCTTGCAGCTGGCTTTCGGGGATAAGAAAAAGTCCCGTGTCAACAAGCCGCTGCAGGGGCATTTTGCCAAAAGCGGGGATAAGTGTTTTGCTTATGTCAGCGAGTTTCGTGTGGATAACCCCGAAGATTTTCAGCTGGGCCAGGAGATCACCCTGGATATGTTTGCCGTCGGCGACCGGGTCGAAGTCTCCGGGAAAAGCAAAGGCCGGGGGTTTTCCGGCGTAATCAAGCGGCACGGATTCCATCGGGGACCCAAGACCCACGGCAACCGAAATTATCGGCTGCCCGGCTCCATCGGAATGAGCGCCTGGCCGTCCAAGGTGGCCAAGGGCAAAAAGATGCCCGGTCGGTACGGCAACGCCCGGCAGACAGTTAAGAATCTGGAAATCGTGGATATACGGCCGGAGGAAAACCTGATTCTGGTCAAAGGCGCGGTCCCCGGCCCGGCCAGCGGTCGTATTGAAATCAAAAAACGCGGTTGAAGTTCCGTTTTTTAAGAATTCGAGGAAATGAGGCAAACCATGGCTGTCCTTGAGGTCAGAAATATAGCGGGTGGCAAAGTATCAGAAGTGGAGCTGCCCGACAGCATATTCAATGTGTCCGTGAAAAAGAGCGTGCTCCACGACGTGGTCAGAAGCCAGCTGGCGGCCCGGCGGCAGGGAACCGCTGCGGTCAAGCACCGTTCGGATGTAAAGGGCTCCGGAACCAAGATGTTCCGTCAGAAGGGCACCGGCCGGGCCCGGCGGGGCGATATCAAGAGCCCGCTGCTCAAAGGCGGCGGCGTCACCTTCGGCCCCGAGCCCCGGTCCTATGCATTCAAGATTCCCAAAAAGGCCCGGCGACTTGCGCTTAAAATGGCCATCAGCAGCAAGCTGCAGGCGGATACCCTGGTTGTGCTGGATAAGTTTGAACTGGAGCAGATAAAGACGAAGGCTGTCGCTTCCGCGATTGATTCGCTTAACCTGGAGAAGCCGCTGATTGTTATCGATAAGGCGGACAGGACGCTGGAGCTTTCCGCGCGCAATATTCCCGGTGTAAAGGTTCTGCGGGTGGACGGCTTGAATGTATATGACATTTTGAATCATCAGCACCTTGTTCTGCTGGAGCCTTCGATAAAGGAAATCGAGGGGAGGCTGGCCGCATGAGAACCTATGAGATTATAAAAGCGCCGCTTGATACGGAAAAGACAAACCTCCAGAAAGAGTTCTACAATAAGGTCTCGTTCGAGGTGGATCCTAAAGCCAACCGGGTGGAAATCCGGAAAGCGGTTGAAAATATTTTTGACGTCAAGGTCCAATCCGTACACACCATGCATGTGCGGGGCAAGCTGAAACGCCGCGGCCGAATTATCGGACGGCGGAAGAACTGGAAAAAAGCCATTGTGACGTTGATGCCCGGCAGTCGGATCAACTTTTTTGAGGGCGTTTAGGTGAGGAGACGATATAAATGGCAATAAAACGAGTGAAACCGACATCACAAGGACGCCGCTTCCAGGAGTACCCAACGTTTGAGGAGATCACCAAGAAGGAGCCGGAAAAGCACCTTTTGCGCAGGCTCACCAGGTCCGGGGGAAGAAACGCGAATGGCCGGATGACCATGCGCTACCGCGGGGGCGGTCACAAACGGCAGTATCGTTTAATCGACTTTAAACGGGAAAAAGACGGGGTGCCGGCCAAAGTCGCGGCCATTGAATATGATCCGAACCGGTCCGCGCGAATCGCCCTTCTCCATTATGCGGACGGGGAAAAACGCTATATTCTGGCCCCGGCCAAAGTCAAAGTGGGCGATACCCTGATGTCCGGTCCGGATGCCGAAATTCGCCCCGGCAATGCGCTGCCGCTAAGAAATATCCCCCTGGGTACCCAGATCCATAATATTGAACTGCGGGCCGGAAACGGCGGGCAGATTGTTCGAGGGGCCGGCGGCTACGCGCAGATCACCGCCAAAGAGGGAAAATATGCCACAGTCCGCCTGCCCTCCGGGGAGGTCCGGATGGTGCTGCAAAGCTGCCGGGCGAGTATCGGGCAGATTGGCAATGTGGATCATGTCAACATCTCTTTGGGGAAAGCGGGGCGCACCCGGATGCTCGGCCGGCGGCCCAAAGTCCGGGGCGTTGTCAAAAACCCGGTGGATCATCCGATGGGCGGCGGTGAGGGCCGCTCCTCCGGCGGACGGCACCCCTGTACGCCCTGGGGCAAGCCCACCAAGGGCCTGCGCACCCGGAGCCGGAAGAAAAGCGATCGGCTGATCGTGAAGCGACGGAAGAAAAAACGCTAAATTTTAAGATTAATCGATAGCAGGAATATCAGGAGCATTTAAGGTATGCCGCGGTCAATCAAAAAGGGTCCATATATTGAACCCAAATTGTTCAGGAAGGTCAACGAAGCCCAGGCTTCCCGAAGCAGCAAGGTCATCAAGACCTGGTCCCGCCGTTCAACCATCGTTCCGGAAATGGTGGGGCTGACGCTGGCGGTGCACAACGGCAAGAAATTCGTTCCGGTGTTTATTTCGGAGAACATGGTGGGTCATAAACTCGGTGAGTTTTCCCCGTCACGGATTTTCTACGGGCATGCCGGTGACAAGAAAACGAAAATGAAACGGTAACCTTATAGATTTGGTTAGGATGTCCTAAAATGGAGGCACGGGCAACAGGCAAATATATGCGTATTTCCCCGCAGAAGGTTCGCAGCATCGTCGGGGCCGTAAAAGGCCAGCCGGTGGAGGCGGGGTTGAACCAATTGAAATTCATGCCCCAAAAGGCGTCTGGAGTTGTGGAGAAAGTTTTACGCTCGGCTGTAGCCAATGCGGATCAGCAGGGGGAAATGGATATCGATTCGCTGATGATTAAAAATATCATCGTCAATGAGGGCCCCATGCTGAAGCGGTTTCGGCCGCGCGCACGCGGGCGGGCAACCCGTATACTGAAACGAACGAGTCACATTACCGTAATCGTTGCCGAAGGGTAAAAAGGAGGAAAGTTGGGTCAGAAAGTCAATCCAATTGGCATGCGGTTGGGGATTGTCCGCACCTGGGGCTCCCGTTGGTATGCCGGCAAAGACTATCACAAATATGTTCTGGAGGACTATAAGCTTAGAACCTATTTGAAGAAGAAGCTGTATCATGCCGGTGTTTCAAAGATCGAGATCGAACGCTCCACTAAGCGGGTCAAACTCAAGATCCACGCTGCGCGTCCCGGGATTATTATTGGAAAAAAAGGGGCCGAAATCGAAGCATTGAAAAAAGAGCTGGAAAAGATGGTCTCCTATGAGGTGCTGGTGGACATCCAGGAGGTTCGCAAGCCGGAAATCGATGCGCAGCTGGTGGCCGAAAACGTCGCCAATCAGCTGGTCCGCCGGGTGGCCTTTCGTCGGGCCATGAAACGGGCGGTCGCTTCAGCCATGCGCTTCGGGGCTCAGGGAATCAAGATTATTTGCTCCGGCCGGCTCGGGGGCGCTGAAATGGCCCGGGTGGAATGGTACAAAGAGGGCCGGATCCCTTTGCATACCCTTCGGGCGGATATTGACTACGGTTTTACCAACGCCAATACCACCTACGGCACCATTGGCGTAAAGGTCTATATCTTTAAGGGCGAGATATTAAGCGACGAGCAAATGGCCAAAGACGGCCAGTAATACGCGAGAACCAGGGATACGAGGAGAATCGGATAAATGTTAAGCCCCAAAAGAGTAAAATATCGCAAAAAACAAAAAGGCCGAATGAAAGGCAAGGCGTATAAGGGGTCACGGCTTAATTTTGGGGACTTTGGGCTTCAGGCCGTTGAGTGCGGCACAATTTCCTCAAAGCAGATAGAAGCCGCCCGTATCGCCATGACCCGACGGGTCAAGCGGGGCGGAAAAATGTGGATTCGGATTTTTCCGGATAAACCCTTTACTAAGAAACCGGCTGAGGTTCGGATGGGCAAAGGCAAAGGCGCCCCGGAGGGCTGGGTAGCAGTTATCAAACCCGGGCGTATCCTCTACGAGATGGAAGGCGTTTCCCGAGAATTGGCCTATGAGGCGCTGCGGCTGGCGGCGCATAAGCTCCCGATCAAAACCAAGTTTGTCGAAAGGAGCGAAATGTAATGAAGGTACAGGATATCAGAGACCTAAGCGGTGATGAGCTGAACAAACGGCTTCAGGATACGATTGAATCCTATTTTAATCTGCGGTTCCAGCATGAAACCGGCCAATTGGAGAATCCGCGGCGACTGCGGCAGGTAAAGCGCGACATTGCTCGGCTTAATACGATTAAACGGGAACGCGAACTAAACATCAGATAAACGGTATAGAGTCATGGCAGAAAAAGAAAGAGGCAGACGCAGGCAGGTGGTCGGAACTGTTCTAAGCAATAAAAATGACAAAACAGTCACGGTCCGCGTGGATCGCTACGTGATTCATCCGGTCTTTAAAAAGTATATGCGCAGACGGGGGAAATATGCGGCCCATGACGAGCAGAATGCCTGCGGCGTGGGCGATCGGGTACTGATTACCGAATCACGGCCATTGAGCCGGCGCAAGCGATGGCGGGTGAGCCAGATAATTGAAAAAGCGGTCTGATGAGCAGGGGATTTGAAAAATGATACAGGCGGAGACAAGGTTGTCTGTTGCGGATAATTCGGGCGCCAAGGAGGTCAGCTGCATCAAGGTGCTGGGCGGTTCCCGGCGGCGTTATGCGAGCATCGGCGATATCATTGTGGTATCGGTCAAGCATGCCATGCCGAACTCAAAGGTCAAAAAGGGCGATGTGCTCAAAGCTGTTATTGTGCGGACCAAAAAGGAAATCCGACGGCCGGACGGTTCGTTTATCCGGTTCGATGAGAATTCAGCGGTATTGATCAATGCCCAGCGGGAGCCGATCGGAACCCGTATTTTCGGGCCCGTTGCTAGGGAACTCCGCGCGCAGCGGTTCATGAAGATTATTTCGCTGGCACCCGAGGTGCTGTAAGCGTTGGAGAAGTCCGATATGAATAAGGATAAGTGCAGGATTAAGAAAAACGATAAGGTCAAAGTGGTAGCCGGCAAGGATAAGGGAAAAATCGGCAAGGTCATTGATGTTCATCCCAATAAAAACCGTATCCTGGTGGAAAATGTCAATACGGTTAAGCGGCATACCCGGCCGAGTGATAAGAATAAGCAGGGCGGCATTATTGAGGGCGAAGCCGCAATCCACTGGTCCAACGTAATGCTGGTATGCAACAAGTGCATGGCCCCGGTTCGGATAAAAATGCATCAGCTCGAAGATGGCAAACGGGTGCGGATCTGTCGGAAATGCAATGAAATTATCGATGCGTCGTAAGAGCGATTGCCGGAGGAGTTTGCGATGTCAATAAAGGAATATTACGATAACGAGGTCGTTCCCAAGCTGACGGAGACCTTTGCCTATAAGAACCGGTTTGAGGTTCCAAAGCTTGAAAAGATCGTTCTAAATATGGGGCTTGGGGAAGCGATCCAGAATATCAAGGTGCTGGATTCCGCCCGGGAGGAACTCAAAGAGATCACCGGCCAGGCCCCGGTGATTACGCGGGCGAAAAAATCCGTGGCCGCCTTTAAGGTACGGGAAGGGATGCCGATTGGATGCATGGTCACCCTGCGGCGCCGCCGGATGTATGAATTTTTTGACAAGCTGGTCAATTTTGCGCTGCCGCGGGTGCGCGATTTTCGGGGTGTTTCCGGAAAGGCGTTTGACGGACAGGGCAACTATACCCTGGGCATCAAGGAACAGATCATCTTTCCGGAGATCGACTACGATAAAATTGATACCCTGAAGGGCCTGAATATTACGATCGTTACCTCGGCCAAAAACAATGAGGAAGGCAAAGAGCTGCTCAGGTTAATGGGCATGCCGTTTAGGAATTAATTTAAGGAGGCTGGTTTGGCAAGAAAAGCGCTCAGAGAGAAGGCGGCGAAAAATCCCAAATTCTCAGTCCGGAAACATAATCGGTGCCCGATCTGCGGGCGTCCGAGAGGCTACATCAGAAAATTCGGGATTTGTCGCCTCTGCTTTCGCAAGTTTGCTTCAGAGGGGCTGCTGCCTGGGGTTCAAAAGTCAAGCTGGTAGTTTAAGGCAATCGCAGTATAAGTCATAAAAAGGTCAACAGGACGGAGATAGATTCATGACAATGAGTGATCCTATCGCGGATATGCTTACCCGGATCCGCAACAGCGGCCGCGCCAAACATCCCAGCGTGGATATGCCGGGGTCGAATTTAAAAACGGCGCTGGCCAAGGTGTTAAAGGACGAAGGGTTTATCCGGAACTATAAGTTCATCAAGGATAACAAGCAGGGCATTGTCCGGGTATATTTGAAGTACGACAAAAACAATCAGCATGTTATTTACGGACTTCAACGCGTGAGTAAGCCAAGCCGGCGGGTCTATGTGAACAGCAAAGAAATCAAGCCGGTTTTAAAAGGGCTCGGCATCTCTATTCTGTCTACCTCCAGGGGCGTAATGACAGACCGGCAGGCCAGAAGCGATAAGATCGGCGGCGAGGTCCTTTGTAATATCTGGTAGGCAAGGAGAATACCATGTCTCGAGTGGGTAAGAAACCGATTCAAATACCTGAAAAAACGAAAATAACTTATGATAATCGGGTGTTAAGCGTCCAGGGCGAGAAGGGGACGCTTTCCATGACCGTGCACCCGGATGCGGACTTGGATATCAGCGCTTCCGAATTAAAGGTTCGGGTTCACCGCAATGATCAGCGGGCCAAGGCGGTTTGGGGCATGACACGGGCCTTGATTGCCAATATGGTCCACGGTGTCAGCCAGGGGTTCGAACGGGTGCTGGAAATCAACGGCGTGGGTTACCGCGCAGAGTTAAAAGGCCAGGGGCTGGATTTTCACCTCGGTTATTCGCATCCGATTCATTTTTCGCTGCCTGAGGGCATATCCGCCAATGTTGAGAAGAATGTGATTCGGTTATCCGGGATTGACAAGGAGCTTTTGGGCTATACAGCCTCCTCGATCCGGCAGCTGAGGCCGCCGGAGCCCTACAAGGGCAAGGGGGTCAAGTATGCGGAGGAAACCATCCAGCGCAAGGCCGGCAAGACCGCCAAATAGTTAATATAACTGATTAATCGTTTGATGCATGAAGGATTAAATACTTATGGGTTCACCACATATTAGAAAAGCGCTGCGCGCCAAGCGGAAAAAACGCATCCGCAAAAAGCTCACCGGTACCCCGGAGCGGCCGAGGCTGTGCGTTTTTCGAAGCACCAGGCACGTCTATGCACAGATCATTGACGACACCCGGGGCATAACCCTCGCCTCCGCCTCGACCATGGAGCCGGAAATCCGTGACGGGCAGAAATTTGAAACCAAAGTGGCGGCGGCGAATTTTATCGGCAAACGAATCGGGAAGCGGGCCTCGGAGAAAGGAATTCAGGCAGTGGTCTTTGACCGCGGCGGGTTCATGTATCACGGCCGGGTTAAGGCGGTCTCCGAAGGTGCACGCGAAGCAGGGCTTGATTTTTAAATGTAAAAAGGAGGCGTTGGCTTGCTCAAAAGGGAAACGGAAGAGAATCTATATATTGATAAAGTCGTCCATATCAGCCGGGTGGCAAAAGTCCATAAGGGCGGACGCCGCTTCAGCTTTAGTGCTATCGTGGTGGTTGGCGACGGTCAAGGCAGCGTCGGATATGCGCTGGGCAAGGCGCATGAGGTTCCGGAGGCAATCCGCAAAGGCGTTGAAAAAGCCAAAAAGAACATGGTTGAGGTGCCGGTTACCGACGGAACCATCCCCTATGAGGTGACCGGAAAATTCGGTGCTGCCCGGGTACTGTTAAAACCGGCTGCCCCCGGTACCGGCGTGATTGCCGGCGGGGCCGTGCGGGCGGTGCTTGAGGCGGTTGGCATTGAGAATATCCTGACCAAGTGTATCGGGACCAATAATCCGCATAACGTTGTCAAGGCCGCGGTGCAAGGATTGCAGAGCCTGCAGAGCCGGGAATCGGTTGCTGCCAAGCGCGGTTTAGAACTTGAGGAGATCCAGTAGAGATGGCAGGCAAGCTTAAAATTACAATGATCAGGAGCATGAACGGGCGCCCTGAGAAGCACCGAAAAATCCTCCGAAGCATGGGATTCGGCAAACTCAACCGGACTGTTGAGCTGCCCGATAATCCGGCAACCCGTGGAATGATCGAGAAAGTACCACATATGGTAAAGGTGGAGGAATAGCATGAGACTGCATGATTTGTCGCCCGCCGACGGGGCCAGGAAAAATCGGAAACGAAAAGGCCGCGGCGTGGGCTCCGGTCTGGGCAAAACCGCCGGCCGGGGCACCAAGGGGCACAATGCCCGTTCCGGGGGAGGGACGCGCCCGGGGTTTGAAGGCGGCCAGATGCCGCTGCACCGCAGGCTGCCGAAGCGCGGGTTTAAAAATATTTTTAAAACACCCGTGGAGGTGGTCAATGTCCGTGATCTGAATCGCTTTGAAAGTGGTTCTGTAGTAGATCAGAACATGCTGACCGAGGCCGGGCTGATCTCCCGAAAGGCCAAGCAGGTGAAGGTTTTGGGCCAGGGAAATCTGAATGTGGCGTTGACGCTGCACGTCGGCTCAGCCAGTAAAAGCGCCAGAGAAAAAATCGAAGCCGCCGGGGGCAAAGTAGAGGTTAACTAATTATGGCAGCACCAGTAACCGGGGCCGGTGTCGGCAATATCTTAAAGATTCCAGAGCTTAAGCGGCGCATTCTGATTACCTTTGGCTTTCTGGTGGTATACCGGATCGGTGTGCATATACCGACGCCGGGGGTGAATGCGGATGCATTGGCGGAGTTTTTTGCCCGCCACCAGGATACCATATTCGGCATATTTGATATGTTTTCCGGCGGCGCATTGGAGCGTATGTCCGTTTTTGCCCTGGGCATTATGCCGTATATCAGCGCATCGATTATCCTGCAGCTATTGACGGTGGTCATCCCGCATCTGGAGCAGCTGAAAAAAGAAGGCGAGCAGGGCCGGCGCCAGATTACCAAATATACCCGTTACGGTACGGTGGTGCTTGCATTTGTTCAGGGCTTTGGAATCAGTATCGGACTTGAAAATATGGCTGCACCGGGGGATATGCCGGTAGTCATCGAGTCGGGCTGGGGATTTCGGCTGCTCACCGCTATCACCCTGACCGCAGGTACGGCCTTTATCATGTGGCTGGGTGAGCAGATCAGTGAGCGCGGCATCGGAAACGGGATCTCCCTGATCATTTTTGCCGGTATTGTGGCTCGGATGCCCCAGGCGATGGGCAACACTTTCCGCATGATGTCCACTGGCGAAATGGGCGTTTTTGCGGTAGCTGTCCTGATTCTTCTGATGGTGGGGGTGATCGCGTTTATCAATTTCATGGAACAGGGGCAGCGGCGCATTCCGGTTCAGTATGCCAAGCGGGTGGTCGGCCGTCGCATGTACGGCGGACAGAGTACGCATCTGCCGCTTAAAATCAATACATCCGGGGTTATTCCCCCGATTTTTGCCTCTTCACTGATTATGTTTCCGGCCACCCTGGCCAGTTTTTTCCAGGATGTGCCCATGATGCAAAGCGTGGCCTCGGCCATGCAGCCCGGCTCGGTGATTTATGAGTTAATCTTTGTCGGATTTATCGTCTTTTTCTGCTACTTTTACACGGCCATTACCTTTAACCCGGCGGATGTGGCTGAAAATATGAAAAAATACGGCGGCTATATCCCCGGTATCCGGCCGGGCAAGCGCACGGCGGACTATATTGACAAGGTCTTAACGAGAATTACACTGGGCGGCGCCATCTATGTATCCGCCGTCTGCGTGCTGCCTTCGGTGCTAATGACCAAATTCAATGTCCCCTTCTACTTTGGGGGAACCGCCCTGCTGATCGTCGTGGGGGTGGCCATGGACACGGTGAATCAGATCGAATCGCATCTGATTACCCGAAACTATGAAGGCTTCTTAAGTACCGGCAGAGGCAAAAAATAATTTCGACAGCCCAATTTATGATTTCAGCGGCGGGCCCAATGAGATTGAGTCGAATTGGTTTGCCGCTTAAAAAACCTAAGGATATGGACAGGGAGCGTTTCTGATGGCAAAAGAGGAACCGATAAAGGTTCAGGGTACCGTGATTGAGACCTTGCCAAACGCCATGTTCAAGGTCGAACTGGAAAACAAGCACCAGATACTCGCTCATATTTCCGGCAAGATGCGGATGCATTTTATCAAGATCCTGCCGGGCGATACGGTGACCGTGGAGTTATCCCCGTATGATCTTACCCGGGGGCGGATTACCTATCGGTCCAAATAACAGAATTTTAGCTGCTTTTTTGTGAGGTCAGACAATGAGAGTCAGTGCATCGGTTAAAAAAAGATGTCGCAACTGCAAGGTCATCAGGCGAAGAGGCATCGTGTGGGTGATCTGCACGAACAAACGCCATAAACAGCGTCAGGGGTAAAAGGAGGCAGGCTTTGGCAAGAATCGCGGGAGTCGATTTACCAAAAAGAAAATCCATCTTTATCGGATTAACCTATATTTATGGCATAGGTCAGTCCACGTCGCGGGATATTCTATCTCGGCTGAATATTGATGAGAATATTTCGACCGATGATTTAACCGATTCGGATATTAATAATATACGGAAGATCATTGATGATGAGTTTAAGGTCGAGGGGGAGCTCCGCTCGGAGATTTCCATCAATATCAAACGGCTCATGGATCTGGGGTGTTATCGGGGACTGCGCCACCGCAAGTCTCTGCCGGTTCATGGACAGCGGACCTCCACCAATGCCAGGACCCGAAAAGGGCCGAAGCGTTCCGCAGTTAAGAAAAAGGGCGGCGTCAAGAAAAAATAATTTTAGCGAATCAAGGGCGAAACCATGGCGAAGGTAAAAAAAGCGCGTACAAGGAAAAAGGTTAAAAAAAATATTGAGAGCGGGGTTGTCCATATTCAATCTACGTTCAACAACACCATCATCACCATTACCGATCCCAATGGGAATGTGATTTCCTGGTCCACTGCGGGGATGAACGGATTCAAGGGGTCGCGTAAAAGCACCCCGTTTGCCGCCCAGCTGGCCTCTGAAGACGCCGCGAAAAAAGCCCGGGAGCACGGCATGAAAAAGGTGGAAGTCTATGTCAAAGGCCCCGGCCCGGGACGGGAATCCGCATTAAAAGCATTGCAGGGCGTTGGATTTACCGTGGTGATGATTAAAGACGTGACCCCGGTGCCGCATAATGGTTGCAAGCCCAAAAAGCGCCGGCGGGTTTAGCGTCTCTGCGCATCAGGGCCGTGATAAGCGGTTATTTGAATTTATAATTAGGCGGTTCGTGTCTGAAGGAACATCCCGGAACGACATGATGATATTTAAGGGGAGGATACGTTGTCAAGGTATCGAGATTCAGTCTGCCGCATATGCCGGCGGGAAAATTTAAAACTTTATTTGAAGGGCGATCGCTGCTATTCGGACAAGTGCTCATTTGATCGCCGGAGCTATCCACCGGGCCAGCACGGCCAGCGGCGGGGTGGCAAAATATCCGACTACGGCACTCAGCTAAGAGAAAAGCAGAAAGTCAAGCGCAGCTACGGCCTCTCTGAGAAGCAGTTCAGGCTGGCGTTTGAGCGGGCGGATCAGAAAAAAGGGGTGACTGGCTTAAATCTGCTTTTAAGTCTTGAACTGCGGCTGGATAACGTAGTCTATCGCCTTGGTCTGGCCAACTCCCGCCCCCAGGCCCGGCAGCTGCTTCGCCACAACCATTTTTTGGTAAACGGCCGGAAGGTCAATATCCCCTCCTATCAAGTCAAGGTCGGGGATGTGATTGAAGTTCGTGAAAAAAGTCAAAATGTCCAGATGATCATTGATGCGCTTGATGCGGTGGTCAGGCGGACGGCGCCCCCCTGGCTGGAACTCGATTCAGAAAATAAGAAGGGGACGATTCGTGCCTTGCCCACGCGTGAAGATATCACCATGCCGATCCAGGAAAATCTGATCGTCGAGCTTTACTCCAAATAATGATTAGGGGCGCCGACCGCGGCAGATTGTGTGGGGGCGGTGCCCCCCGCGTTTATCCGCGTATCAGCATGCTGGCTTGACACCAGCGCCGCCTAGCCGGGCATCATAAAGAAATTTCTGGAGATTTAAAATGTCACTAAACGAACTCATGTACATGAACTGGCGGGAGATTATCAAACCGGAGAAGGTTCAGGTCGACGAGCAGTCCGATACCTACGGCAAATTTATATGGGAGCCGTTGGAGCGTGGATTTGGGATTACCATCGGCAACGCCTTGCGCCGGATTATTCTCTCCTCGATATGGGGAGCGGCAATCGTTTCCGTCAAAATCGAAGATGTGATGCATGAATTCAGTACCATTTCCGGGGTCTTGGAAGATGTCTCCGAGATCATACTGAATTTAAAAAATATCCGTGTCAAGATGGATGATACGGAAGAAAAGACGCTTGAAGTTAATGCTGCCGGCAATACCGTGGTCAAAGCCAGGGATATCAAGAGCCCGGACGGGAAAGTCACTATTATGAACCCCGATCAGCACATTGCCACCCTGTCAGAGGACGGCAAGCTCAGTATGGGCATGAGGGTCAAGGCCGGAAAGGGTTATTCTCTGGCGGAAAACCATAAAGATCCGGAAGCCCCTATCGGGACGCTTTCCATTGATGCGGTGTTCTCGCCCATCAAACGGGTCAGCTATACCATCGGCAATGCCCGGGTCGGCCAGCAGACCGACTATGACAAGCTGACCATGGAGGTCTGGACCGACGGCGCCGTAGCCCCGGAAGACGCCATTGCGTATGCCGCCAAAATTTTAAAAGAGCAGCTGACGGTTTTCATCAATTTTGATGAAAATGCGGTTCCGGAAATCAGACGGGCCAAGGATGAAGATGAGACCCCGCAATTTAACGAAAACCTCTATCTGGACGTGGATGAGCTGGAACTCTCCGTTCGGAGCGCCAACTGTCTGCGCAACGCCAATATTACCAAAATTTATCAGCTGGTCCAAAAGACCGAGTCCGAGATGCTGAAGACCAAAAATTTCGGCCGGAAATCGCTAAATGAGATCAAGGAGCTGTTAAGCGAACTCGGCCTTTACCTGGGCATGAACCTGGAAGGCTTTGAACCCCCTGAAGAGGATAAGGATCAAGAGGAATAAAGCATATGCGACATCGAAAGAGCGGACTGAAATTAAACCGAACAGCCAGTCACCGAAAGGCCATGTTTCGTAATATGGTGACCTCCCTGTTTAAATATGGAAAAATCAAAACCACGGATGTCAAGGCCAAGGAAATGAAGCGCTGGGCGGATCATATTGTCTCCCTGGCCAAGCAGGGGGATCTGCATTCCCGCCGCCAGGCGATGGCTATCATCCGGGAAAAAGCAGTGGTTCACCAGCTTTTCAGCGAGGCTCCGGAGCGGTTTTCCGATCGGTCCGGCGGCTATACCCGGATCACCAAGCTGGGGCCCCGAAAAGGCGATGCCGCCTCGCTGTCCATGATTGAATTGATCGGTGTGCCGGCCGCATCCGGCAAAAAGCAGAAAGGCGAGGAGAAAAAGAAAAAAGCCTCTGCCTAGTTATTTGTTCTGACTCGGTTTACCCCCGCCCTGCCCGTTTTTTCTCCCCCCTTCATGAGTACCCACTAAACGGGCAGGGCTTTTTTTATTACCCCCCATCCATTAATATTCGCAGCCATCAGTTCTGATTTTTGGAAAAGAGCCGCAGCGGCTCGCCCCGGACGGGTATCAGGTCCATGTGATCCGCGCCGAACACCACTTCTACCGCCCCGTTCTGATTGGTTTGAAAGATTTGGCACCCCCTTTTCCGATATCGCTTGATCACGCCCGGCGCAGGCAGATCAAACCGGTTTTGCGGCCCGGCGGATATAACTGCGGCCCTCGGACTGACTGCCTCCAGGAAGGCCTTTGTGCTTGATGTTTTGCTCCCATGATGCGGGGCAAGCATTACTGATGCGTGAAGCTTTTCAGCAGCAGCGGTGACAAGCCTTTTTTCCGCAGTTTTCATAATATCGCCGGTCAGAAGCAGGGCCTGCCCGTTATAGGCGGCTTTTAATACAATAGAGTGATTATTTTTGGCATCGGTTTGGATAGAGCCGCCGGCATCGGCGGCCGGGGGGTAGAGGATATCAAATGTGACCCCATTGATATGGAATCGCCGGGAAATTTGATCAAGCCGCAGATGTTTTATTTTGTGTTTTCTGATGGCTTCAAGAAAGGCCTCATACCCCTGACTCTCCGTTTTTTGATGCGTGGAAATAACCCGATCGACATGGAAATGGTTTAGAATATAGATGAGCCCATTCAAATGGTCCGAATCCGGGTGGGACAACACCACGGTATCGATGGTTCTGATTTTTCTGTCCCATAGCAGGGGGGCGAGCACGTTTTTGCCCACATCAAACATAGCATTGCTTGTAAATCCGCCGCCATCAACAAGCATCCGGTAGCCAGCCGGAAGCTCCAGCAGGGCGGCGCTGCCCTGGCCCACATCCACGATTGTTGCGGATAATTCATTTTTCCAGAATCTGTCATGGCACCAAAAGGCGATGTCTGATGCAAGCACGATGGAGGCGGCCGCTATGATAAAAACCGCCGGCTGTTTCAGGGCTGCCCGGCTTAAAAGCTGCCTTTCGGCCCTTCCCAGCAGGTATAGAAAACCAAACAGCAGGATATAGACGCAGGTCAGCTCAAGCAAAGAGGGGGTGACGGTTTTGGCCGCACTAAACGGCCATTCGCCGATGGGATAGATAACCGCCAGACCCAGCTCAATACCAAAGCCGGCGGCTTTAAGCCCCCATGCTGCCAGGGGCGCATACAGCGGAAACAGCACCAGAATTGAAAAAAGCGACAGCGGGACCACAA
This sequence comes from Desulfobacterales bacterium, assembly GCA_046543065.1. Taxonomy (GTDB): domain Bacteria; phylum Desulfobacterota; class Desulfobacteria; order Desulfobacterales; family Desulfosalsimonadaceae; genus M55B175. Next base: position 34,235 of record JBKHAE010000004.1, read on the forward strand.
AAAAACCGATAATCGGGATAATTAAAAGATTGGTAAAAAGGCCGAAAAACGCCGCCTGATTAAAGTAATGCATGGTCAGCGGGGTGGTGCCCAGGATGGCAAACAAAGAGACCATCATAAAAGAAAGCACCGGTGCAATGAGTCGATGGGTTTGAAATCCGGCCCGCCAGTGCCCTGTGTTTGAGATGCCGATGATAATGGCAAGCACTGCCATAAACGAGAGTTGGAAGGATATGGAAAACAGGGCCGGCGGATATAAAATCAGGATGACCATGGCCGCGATGGCCAGGGTATTGAGGAGATCATGCTCACGTTCGATCAGAAAGGAGAAAAGAAAGACACTCACCATGAGCACCGCCCGCTGGGTAGAGGGTGACATCCCTGCCAGCAGCCCGTAGATTAACACCGGGATCACAGTAAGCACTGCTGCGAATTTCCGGGTCCAGCCCCGCTGCAGGATTGGCGGCCAAAGCCTCAGCGAGCGCTTGAAGACGAAAAAGGCAAACGCCGCAACAATGCCGATATGAAGGCCGGAAATGGCCAGCACATGGCTTGCGCCCGCCCGGTTGAATGCGGTTTTAAGCGCCGGGGAAAGCGCCTCCCGCTGGCCAAGGACCAGAGCGGATAAAACCGCCTGCTTATCGCCTGCCGCGGCGGATTCAATCAATTGGCTGACCGCTTGCCGCATCCGGTCGAGTACGGCGGCAGCCGGGTTTACCGGGCCTGTCTGCTCAACCTCAAGCCGGCTGCCCGAGGCATAGGCGCTGGCCCATACATTTTGATACGCCATAAATGATTTGTAATCAAACCCGCCGGGGTTGCTGAAATTATGAAACGGCCGGATGGGGCTTTGAAATTGAATAGAGTCATGGCGGCGAAGTTCTTGCCTTGGCCCGTATACTCTCATCCGCAGATTGCCCCGCACATATTTTTCCGTCTCCGGATGATTCGGCTTGGAAATCCGCAGATCGGATAATAAAAATTTCACCCGATAGCTCTGCCGGATAGGGTCAGTGGCGATTCTGCCGGTGATTTCCCAAGATTTTTCCGCATCCCGGCTATACTGGCATAAGTGATTTGGTCGGTCCTGGACAACTTGCCAGGGGACAAGGCTGAGATAGCCCAGGGCACAAAAGAAAATAAGTGGTGACAATCTGGCGGGCCGGTCAAGAAAGACAAGCCCAAAGATAAAAGTGCCCGCGGTGATGCATAGAAAAAGGGCGGGCTTGTTAAAGCCGGGCAGGGTGTGGGCGGCGGAAATGCCGGCCATCAAGGCAAAAAGCAGTGGGATTAACGGCCGGAAATAATATCTGCGGTCAAATAAGCGGGAGGGGGTTTCTATAAACCTTGCCATCGCAGGCTATTTTGTGGCAGGCACCCGCTTGATGGAAGCGCCTAGCCGGCTGAATTTATCTTCCAGACCGTCATAGCCCCGATCCAGATGATAGACCCGGCTGATGCGGGTTTCTCCGGTGGCGACCATGCCGGCAAGCACCAGGGAGGCACTCGCCCGCAGGTCAGTGGCCATCACCGGTGCCCCTGAGAGTTCGGGCACGCCCCGGACCATGGCGTGGCTTCCGGATATGGCAATATCTGCGCCCATGCGCTGAAGCTCGCTTACATGGATAAACCGGTTTTCAAACACATTTTCGCTAATTACGGAAAATCCGTTGGCCACTGCCATCAGCACCATGAACTGGGCCTGCATATCCGTGGGAAAGCCGGGATAGGGCATGGTTTTAACGTCCACGCTGTTGATCGGCGAATGCCCTTTAACCCGGATGGAGCGGTCCAGACTTTCGATTTCCGCACCGGTTTTTTCAAGCTTTAAGATCAATTCCTTAAGGTGAGCGGGCTCGCATTCTTTGATAAGAATGTTGCCGCCGGTAAGTGCGGCCGCTACCATGAAAGTTCCCGTCTCAATCCGGTCCGGGATAATGCGGGCGGTAACCGGCTGCAGGGTTTCGACCCCGTTTATGGTGATAACCGAGGAGCCCGCGCCTGAGATATCCGCCCCCATCAGGTTCAGCACCTCGGCAAGGGAGATAATTTCCGGCTCCCGGGCCACATTGCGCAAAACCGTCCGGCCTTCGGCCAATACAGCGGCCATCATAAGATTCTCTGTACCGGTAACCGTGGGGATATCCAGGTATATTTCCGTGCCTTTCAGTTTTTTGGCGGAGGCCTCCACATAGCCGTGGGCCAGTTTAATATCCGCTCCCAAACGCGAAAGTCCGTTTAAATGCTGTTCAATGGGCCGTGCCCCGATGGCGCAGCCGCCCGGAAGCGAGACCCGGGCCCGCTTCATTCGGGATAGCAGAGGGCCTAAAACCAGTATCGAGGCCCGCATTTTTCTGACATGCTCATACGGGGCCTCAAAATGGGACAAATTGCCGGTATCAATGGCAAAGGTATTGTCGCAAAATTCGACCTCCGCCCCCATGTCGGAGAGCAGCGCCTGAATGCTTAGAATGTCTTTTAATGCCGGAACATTATGAAATTCAAAGCGGCCGCCGGTCAGAAGGGTCGCCGCAATGATCGGCAGTGCGGCATTTTTGGCGCCGCTGACCGTCACCTCGCCATTTAATGAGTTGCCGCCGTTAATCAGGATTTCGTCCATAGTTTTTATCTAATGGGGGATTCTAATAAAAAAAAGCGTTATCCCGCACATATTTTTTTGTGAGGCAGGATAACGCTTGATTAAGTATGCTCATGCAATAAGGGTAATCGGTGTCTTGGTTCTTTCTTTTTCCTAATGGTGATGCCCGTTATCTTCCTCCCGGAAGGTGTCCACGGCGGATTTTATGATACAGTAGGTCAATCCAAGACCCACAATAGAGATTGCATACCACAGGGCCCCGTGAAAGACCATGTGCAGTATATCCCATTCCCACTCAAAGCTGAAAGGAAACATATATTTTCTCCTTGCGTCTGATTAATTGGTCGGGTTGAGTTCGCGTTCCTGGGGAAATACCGGCAGGTACCGGTGCGCCAGGGAAATTACGATAACCCCGTAAGCCACCGGCAGAATCGTTGTGGCCACTTCCTGCCAGCTGGGGGAATACATGAACCAGCTCTCAAACGGTACGACCGGCACGGCCAATGTCTGGAGCACCATCACCCATCGATTGACAGAAACCCCGATCACCGCCAGAACCACGGCCAGCAGGAGCAGCGATTTGTTCTCCCGGCCTTTGCGGGTAATTAAAATGGCTGCCGGCAAGATCCCGCAGATCACGATTTCCAGAATCAGAATCCATAGCCCGTATACCGGATTGTTTGAATAAAAATCCATAAATGAAAAGCCCATGCCGGGCGCGGTCACAACAGCCCAGTATATAGTGTCGGCGATTTTGGCGATCATATAGGTGGCCAGCATCCAGCCGGAGATTTTGGCCAGAAGCTGGATTACATCATCCTTTACCAGTTTTTTGCGGGTCAGCTTCTCGGTAATCCAGGTAACGAGAATGGTAAAACAAGGGCCGCAGGCGGCCGCAGACCAGGTAAACAGAAAGAAAGTCCAGGGCCACACGTTGATACCTTCCCGGTAGGAGAAGGGGCGGCCGAACAGGACACCGGACACACCGCCAAGGGATCCCTGGTGGAAGAAGGAGAGGAACACGCCGGTGGCCGCAAACACCGCCATGATGCTGTGCATGTTATGGGCCAGGTGATGCAGAAACGGGATTTTATCCAACTTCGGGTTCTCAAATATGTTGGGCAGAAATTCAATGGTCAGCACCCCGAAGTAACAAGACAGGCAGAAGGCCACTTCGGTTAACATGGAGTGCTCATTGGCATGCCAGAAGATAAACCAGCCCCGAAGGGGTTGGCCGATATCAATGGCCAAAATCAGAAGCGCTGAGCTGTAGCAGATAAACCCGATGATCACGGCGTAATTGATAATGTTTTTGAGTTTGTCCTTGCCGAGAATATAGGTCAGAAAACCGGTAAAAAAAGCGCCGCCGCCAAGTGCGATGACCGCCAGGTCGGCCCAGATCCATAGGGCAAAGCCATATGCATCGTTCATATTGGTCTGGTTCAACCCCTTATACCAGCAGAGATACATGGCATAGACCCCCCAGAGGAGGACGGCCGTGGCAGCCGCCATCCACAGGGTGAATTGCATTTTTGAGCAGCGTTTTACCCCCGGAGGTATTATTGGCGTCGTCTCCATATTTGTCATGCTCCTTGCCATAGGTTAACTATTTATGGTGAATCTCTTGTCTGCCGGACTGCGGCCTGGATTCATTTTCCAGATAATTGTCCCCTGCGCGCCGCACCCATGATTTGCTGGAGAGATAATAGACCTTGGGATTGGTATGCAGCCGCTCCAGAAGCCGGAAGGCGCGCGGGCTGTCCTTTAACTTGGCCACCTCGTGATCCGGATTATGCAGATCGCCAAAAACAATGGCGTTTGTCGGGCAGGCTTCAGCACATGCGGTCTGGTATTCGGACTCATGGATCTCATCCCGGCCCTCCATATAGGCCTTATCCCGGGCCTGCTGGTAGCGCTGAAAACAAAAAGTACATTTTTCAACCACACCCCGCATGCGTGCGGACACATCGGGATTTAAATACTTTTCCGTATCCGCCGGCCAGACCGGATCCCACCAGTTGAATTTTCTGGCATGATAGGGGCAGGCGGCCATACAGTATCTGCAGCCGAAGCATCGCGTGGGAATCTGGCTGACAACGCCGGTATTATAGTCGTAATCGGTGGCCACTGCCGGGCAGACCGAGACACAAGGCGAATGGCCGTGCTTGCCGATCCCGTCGCAATGCTGGCAGGGCATCGGCAGGTAGCATACTTCGGTATCCGGATAAGGTTTGCCGTTGTCTATCTGAAAGATCCGGATCCAGTTGAGACTGTCAAGCTTGTGCGTCTCGTTTTCTTTAAACGGCACATTGTTTTCGGCGTAACACGCCACCATGCAGGCCCCACAGCCGGTGCATTTGTCAAGATCGATGACCATGCCGTAGCGCTTGGTGCTTGTGTATCCATGTTGTTCTTTCATCCCAACCTCATCGCTGACTGTTTATTTTCCAGGCTTGAGTAAGCCTCTGGATTACCGGGAATTAGGCCTTGGTTATATTCGCCCGGATGCCCCATGCCGCATTCAGCCCGGAGATCGGGTCTTCGATCGGGCCGATTAGTTTGTTGAAATTGATGCCCTTGTCTGCCAGGTATTTGGAATAGGCGGTATGGCCAAAGCCCCGGGGCATGGCCACCACGCCGGGCTCAACGCCTTCATACAGATGGAGCCTGACCTCCGCCTGGCCTTTAGGGGTGGACAGCCGCACCCGGTCGCCCTCTGAAAATCCCATCTTCCGGGCGGTTTTCGGGTTAATCTCCACAAAAACCGTCTGATCCATCAATACCGTTTCATCAATGGTTTTGGTCATAAACGGCGGATTGCCAATTTTTCCGCCGGCAAGCCGTATGGAATCATAGGGGAGCAAAATCAGCGGGAATTGATCGGATTTGCCTTCGATGGCCACCTTGGAGAAGTTTGGCAGAATATCTTTATCCTTTCCATTTGCGTTGTTTCTCGCCGACGGGTAGAATTCAAACTTGCCGGTGGTCGTATTGAACTGATCGGCAAATGGAATGTCCTGCGCCCCCTTGATGAACGCAAAGCCCTTTTTCTCCAGTTGGTCCCAGTGATCCTTCAGAACATCTTTTAAGTAGGCCTGGTAGTCCTTCCAGGCAAACGCCTTTTCGACAAACGAGCCCATGGCCTTGGCCATTTGGATGACCACATCCCCTATGGGCCGGGTGTCATATTGCGGCCTGACCACGGGCTTGGAAAATCCAATGACTGGCTGGACGGTGCCCGGCGGGGTAGGGACATCCGAGTAGCTTTCAAGAAAAACATGGTTTGGCAGGATATAATCCGAATAACTGGCGGTTTCATCCATAAATGAGGAGAAGCTGACCAGAAACGGTATTTTATCCAGGGCTGCCTGGGTGGCCTGGGTATCGGGAAGCGTATAAAAGGGATTGGCGTCACTTACCAAAAGCGCCTGCACCGGTGAATCCCCTTTGGCTTTGTTAATCACCTCGGGCAGTCGGTGCAGCAGAAATCTGGCATTCGGGTATTGGTCGCTGCCGGCTCCATCGACCCGTGCGTTCTGAAGGCCTTTGGATGCGGTTTTATCAATGTTTACTTCCGGCCATTTGGCATAATCCGGCTCAGCCACAACAGAGACACCGCCCGGCTGGTTGATGTTTCCGGCCAGGGCATTTAGGGCATGAACCGCCATGCATTCATCGAGGCTGCCCGGCAGGTGGCCCTGGCCGCGGCCGCTTACGGCAATAGGTTTCTTGGCGTGGGCAAACTGGCGGGCCAGTTTTTCAATCATGGGTTTGGGCACGCTGGTGATCTCGGCCACGATTTCCGGCGCATAGTCCTTTAGGACCAGGCTTTTAAATCCCATGTGGCGGTTGCCGCTGTCATCGGTCCAGTCCTCGAATCCGAAGGCCCATTTGCTGACAAAGGCTTTATTGTAAAGGGATTCTTTGATCATCACGTGGGCGATGCCCAAAGCCAGGGCCCCCTCGGTGCCCGGCTTGATGGGAACCCATTGATGGGCTTTGGCGGCAGTGTCTGAGAGCCGGGATTCGATCTGAACAAATTTTTTATTGTCATGCATCTTGCCGTAGATGGTTAACATCCGGGCGGGGGAACTCCAGCCCTGAAACAGTCCGGTGCCAAAGCTTAGCACATGATCGGCGTTTTCAATATCAAAGCCCACGGTCCCCTGCTGACCCTGCATCAGATAGGCGGCCAGTTCATAGGCATCCTGAACCGTGGGCGGCCGGATAAAATTCGGTGACCCATAGGCGGTCAGAAACCGGTGGATCAGCTGGGGCAGGGTGCCCTTATCATCGCCGGCTACCCAGGCCACTGTATGCGGTTTCTGCTCATCCCGCAGTTTGGTTAATTTGTCGGTCACTGCTGAAATGGCTTCTTCCCAGGTGATTTTCTGCCACTTGCCTTCACCCCGCTTGCCGACACGCTTCATAGGGGCTTTCACCCGTGACGGGCCATAGAGGAACTGAAGGCCGGAATGCCCCAGCGGACAGAGCTTGCCCTGACTAATCGGGTGCTCCGGCAGGCCGTCGATTTTTACCGCCCGATTGACGATTTTTCGCACCCGGATGCCGCAGCCGCCCGGACAGAGTGTGCAAACGGAGGTTTTGTAAGCATCCAGCCCGTCTTTTGGGACCGGCGTCCAGGGCCAGTTCTGGGTCCAGATCGATATATCGTCCGTCAGCTTCCAAGGCACCGGCGTAAGCGTAGAGCCGACGATCACCCCGACGCCCAACGAGATAAAACTTCTTCGATCAATTTTCATGGATTTAACCCCTTATATCAATATCCAGTTCGGCAATATCAGTTACTGATGGCATTGAAAGCAGTATCCTTTGTGGCCGGTTTCCTTTTCGTGGCAATCGGCACAGTCGTTCATCTTCATCCGCATGCCGTGTTTGGCCTCGCCCAGCCGGGCAATGTTGTAGCCCCAGATATCCCGGCTGTAGCCGGTAATCCGGTTCTCCTGGTAGGGCCGGGAATGGGTGGAGCGGCCGATGTCGCCGTGGCAGGTTTTGCAATCCATGCCAGCACCCTTGACATGGGCGGCATGTGAGAAGAACACACAGTCCGGTTGCTTGGAATAGACCAGCCAGGGCACTTCCTTGTTAGGCTGTACATATTCATTGACAAATTTTTCTTCTTCCGGGTCCGTGCCCTGGACATACTGGTGGCATTCGGAGCAGTCGTAAAGATCCGGAATACCCGAAAAACTGCCGTCTGCGCGGAAGTAGTGGCAGCTCTCACAGCCTTCATAAACAACGCCCATATGAAGTTCATGGTTGAAGTCGATGGGCTGCTCTTTTTCCGAATAGAGCATGTCGGGAAACAGGAGCCAGCCGCTTAAAAGGCTGCCGATGAAACCGATGATAAAAAAGAGCAGAATAAACCAGCCGGAGCCGTTGCTGCGCTTTGCTTGGGCATCGCCGGATTCCGGGGATGCCGAGTGGGAGGCCGGATGTTGTTGATCGTTGGTGTTCATGAATACTCCGTTATGCTACGTTGATGTGTTATTATCCCCGTATTGATCCATGGATATCCATTTGCGTTTATTATATTTAAAGAAAAATTGGATATCTATTTTGAAGCCGGTTGTCAATAAAAATGTCAAACTACTGGTAGCTGTGCAGCCCCGGAAGCAGATTGACGCCGAAATAAGTAAAGATCACTGCCAAAAAACCTGCGCAGCAGAGGACTGCAATCTTTTTGCCGCTCCAGCCCCTCATCATCCGGGCATGCAGAAGGGATGCATAGATGAGCCAGGTGATAAGCGACCAGGTCTCCTTCGGGTCCCATCCCCAGTACCGGCCCCAGGCCTGATTGGCCCATACCGCGCCGGTGATAATACCTGCCGAAAGGAAGAGAAATCCGAACATGACCATCTGATGGGTCAGCTCATCTAACATGTCCACATGGGGAATTTTTCCGGCCAGTCCGCCCGTTTGATGATCGCGGCCGGCTTTGATAAAATATAAGAGGCTGATGCCAAAGGCCACGGCGAAAGCGGCATAGCCGATAAAACAGGTGATCACGTGCGCGATTAGCCAGTTGCTCTGGAGCGCGGGGATTAAGGGTTCAATGCTGCTGTTTACCTTGGGCAGCGACGCATAGGCCATGGCCAGAAAGGAAATGGGGCTTGCCACCACGCTGATAATCCGGAGTTTATAGCGAAATTCTAAAAACAGGTACAAGACGGCGATGCAGAAGGCAAAAAACACCAAGGATTCATAAAGGTTGGATAACGGGGCATGGCCGTAGCCCATCTGGTAGGATTCGATCCAGCGAAGGATAATCCCGATCAAATTCCCGGTCACCGCGGTAATTGTTGCGGCAGTGGCCAGTTTTCCGGGCAGTTCCTTTTTAAATATCCAGGCACTGATATACAGAAGGACAGCCACCCCATAAATAAATGTAATAATTGAGAACAAACCTGAACTGGTTATCATGGGTTACCTTTCATCGGTATTTTGCATATTTTTCAGCTGCCCGGCCAGTCGACGGGCGGCCGCTTTCATGCCCGGCCGGTTCTTGCCGGACACACAGGCCAGCATGACCTGCGTCTGACCGTTTTTTCCCGCAAGTTCCACGCAAACCTGCTTATGCAGCATAAAAAAGGTAATATAGCAGCCGATGATAATGAGGATAAATCCCGCATATACCACCGGCACCCCGGGATCCCGGGTAACCTGCAGCCCCGTATAATAGCCGAATTCAACATCTTTGACCGAAATCGCAAAATCCCCGCCCCGCATCCGGTCAAAGCGCGGGTGGTTAAGCGGAAGGACAAAGAAATTCCCGGTTTCCGGATCAGACTGTTTTTCCGGGGGGATGATTCGGCAGATGAAGGAATCCCCGATGTTGTGGCCGCGGAAATTAAAATTGCTACGGAAATCTTCGACTACCAGGGTGCCTTTATCCGAGGGCATGGGGATGCGGGCCCCTATGGCGCCCTGTTTTTCATAGGTCATGTCGGATTCCGGATCCGTAAACACCACCGTAAACTTTTCCCCGGGTGTGCGGCCGTAGCTGGATTGAAATATATTGATGCCCTGGTAGCGCAGCGGATCGTTGACCCGGATGTCGGCCTTATGGACAACCTCCCCGTCATTTAGGATGGAAATCGAGGAACGGTATTCCTTGGGCATGCCGGAGTCATAGTGGCTGATGGAAAAGTCGTCGCAGCGGATGGCAAAGGGCAGCCTTTTTTGCTCATCCTGGTTTCGGAGGGATATCTGCTGAACGCTCTCCCCCTCGTGCACATTAGCAAACCCTTCAAAGCCGAAAAAAGAGCCGATAAGACCGCCGATAACGAGAAGCAGAATGCTGAAATGGACGGCATAGACGCCCAGCCGCGTCCAGCGGCCCTTCTCGCCGAATATCAGCAGGCCGCTGTCGGTTTCCTGGGTAGTGATGTGCCGGTAGTGTCTGGCAAGATAAGATTGATAGGTGTTTTTTAGCCCATTCGGTTTTGCATCCGCCGTCCATTCCACCCGATTCGGCGATTTGCGAAATCGATTGGCCTGAAAATTGATTTTTTTGGGAAAGATGATTTTCCAGGTTTTGGACAGCCGCTCAATGGAGCAGACGATGATATTGATGGTCAACAGCCCCATCAGCAGCTGAAACCACCACGCATGGTACATGTCAAAAAAGTCCAGTGCGTTAAAGATGGTGTAAAGGGTCTCTCCATACCTCTCCATGTACATCATCGGACTGGCGTTCTGGGGTATGATGGTACCGATGACCGAGGTGGCCGCCAACGCGAGCAGCACCACCACAGAGAGTTTCACGGAGGCAAAAAATTTCCACACCTTGTTGGTGAGGTTTTCAGTAAAACTTGATTGATTCATTATTTCCGCCTGTTATACTTTATTTAGAAAAGAGTGGTTATTCATAACAAATAATTTTAGGGCAAGCAAACAGAATTCGTTTTGAAATGCTTGCTTGATCAAAGTGCTTTGAGTTAGCATTTATTTTAATTATCGCTTTCAAGGAACTGATCGTACTCAGTCCCGCGAAAGCGGGATGGTACTCGTATTCGTAATCGTACTCGGGAAATTTAAAGGCCGATTACGAGCACGAGCACGAGTACGAGTACGAATCAAAAGTTACTTTCTGCAAAAATATCGCGTCAGCGGAATAAATGATTTATTGTGAAGCTATCAATATTTTAGGAAAGGAAGGCAAAAAATGATTATCCAGTTGAGGAAATGGTGGCTTTATATAATTGTCTGCCTGTGCGCCGTGCTCATTGTCGGCTGCCGGGCCACCACCCGGGATATATCGCCCGAGGATTCCGTTCATTATGATGAGACCTATGGGTTTAGTGATAAAAAGCTGATCGTGGAAGAGCTGGTCACCTCCCTGGCCAACAAGCCCCCGCTGTGCTGCCGGGAGGGGCGTCCCGTGATTGTGGTCTACGATGTGGCCAACCGGACCAGCCAGCATATTGATACCAGCGGTATTACCGATGACATCCGGCAGGAGATCCTGGCCACGGGCAAGGCCCGGTTTGTTAATAAAACCCAGCGCCAGAGTATTCAAAAGGAGCTGGGGTATCAATACGGCGGCAATGTCAGTCCGGAAACCCGGATCAAGCGGTCCCGGCAGGTGGGCGCGGAGTATATGCTGGCCGGCACCCTGCGCTCGATCAAGAAAAAACAGCCCAAGCAGATGCGGCTGAAGCGGAGAACCCTTCAGTATTACAGCCTGACCCTGGAGCTTACGGATCTGGAGACGGGGCTTATTGAGTGGACTGACAGTGTGGAAATTGTGCGCGAAGCGGCCAAGCCCTTTATCGGCTGGTAGTGATTTAAATATATGCAGAATCGGGGCTTTAAAGGGCGCCTGGCGGCACTTCTCTGCCTGCTCCTGCTGACGGCAGGCGGGTGTGCCTCAGGTAAGCTGCAGCTCGCCCGGCAGTCTTTCTATGACGGCCGGTTGGATTATGCCGCCCAAGTGCTTGAAGATGAAGCAGAGGTCTCCCGGCGGGACCGGCTGCTTTATTTCATGGAAAAGGGGGTCATCCTTCATCATCAGAAGGATTATGCCCGAAGCATCCGGATGCTCCGGCAGGCTGCGGATCTGATTGACCGTCAGGAGGTCATCAGTGCCAGCCGTCAGACCGGATCTCTGGTTACCTCTGAGCGGCTGACCAATTATAAGGGTGAGTATGCGGAGCGACTGTGGGTGCATACCTACCTGATGATGAACTACCTGTTGAGCCATGATCCGGAAGGCGCCCTGGTTGAGGCCAAGCAGGCCCTGGAGGTCTTTGATACCCATCCGGATGCTCTGGATGGCGCATACTTTACCCGCGCGCTTATCGCGCACTGCTTTGAAGCCAATGATGAGGTCAACGGCGCCTATATCGAGTACAAGAAGCTTGCCCGGGCGCTGGATGATCCCGCGCCGGTGGCGGACCGCCTGGTGATGCTTGCCCGTCGGCTGGGGTTTTCGGATGAGGCGGCAAAGTATGAAAAGCATCTTTCCCCCGCGCAGCGCCGGGCGATTGTAAAAGGGCCCGGCCCGGAGCTTATCCTTTTTGTCAGCCAGGGCCGCTCCCCGGTAAAAATTCCGCAGAATATCGTGGTTCCGCCCTCCATTCGGTTTTCTTTCGCCACCTACAAGGAGCGGACCCGTGCTTATCAGACCCCTGTCATTTACGGGGCTTGCGGAAAAATGGACGGCCTTCGGGTTAAGACAGACCTTGCCCATGTACTAAGGGCTTCGCTTAAAGAGCGGGCCGCCCGGATTATCGCCAAAGAAACCGCCCGGGTGGCGGCCAAGGAGGCGATCTCGCAGAATATCGATGATGCGTTTCTGGAATCTTTAGTCCGGGCTGCTTTTTTTTTGCTGGAAGAGCCGGATACCCGGTCCTGGCAGACGCTTCCGGCATACTGGGCCCTGATCCGGATCCCGTTTTCACCGAAAACCAAGCAGGTCCCCGCTTTGACAATCAGAGATTCCGGGAGGGCAATAAAACTTCCGGCATTTCAAATCATGCGGCAGTATACCTATTTTACCATAAGAGAGGGGGCGGCTGTTATGGGAGGCCAAGAGCGCTCAGCGGAAGAAACGGCAGAATCTCCGGAATCGGGCCAGCCGGCTGGGCACTGATGGGCACTGAAAAAAGGTCATAAATGGCGGAGTCCAATAAAAATACCCATGAAGCAGCCAATCGCGGCCGGAATCAGACGCATTACCTGAGCGCATTTGAAAAATCCGGGGCGGCCTCCATTATTATCGAACCGGATATGACCATTGCCATGGCCAATGCGGAGTTTGAAAAGCTCTCCGGCTATACCAAGCAGGAGATCGAAAACCGGATGAAATGGTCTGCCTTTGTCGCCCCGGAAGATCTGGAGCGGATGCAGGCCTACCACTATGCCCGCAGGCGAGGCGGCGAGCAGGCGCCGGCCGAATATGAATGCCGGGTGTATAACCGGGCCGGCGAACTGCGCTACATTTTTATGAAGGTGGGGATGCTGCCGGATGGCAGGCGCAGCATTGCCTCGTTTATGGATATTACCTCCCTTAAGCATACGGAAAAGGCGCTTAAGGAAAGCGAGGTCAAGCTGCGTACCATCATTGAGGCAGTTCAGGGCGATATCTATATCTGTGACTATGAGCTGCGGATTACATTTATGAACCGGGGGCTCATCGACAAGATCGGACGGGATGCCACGGGCGAGCGATGCCATGAGGCCCTGTATGGGCTGAGCCAACCATGTTCCTGGTGCAGTCGGGAATCTGTTTTCGGCGGCGGAACCGAGCGAGTCGAATTTGAGCACCCGAGGGACGGGCGCTGGTATGAGGCCATCCTTTCCCCGATATGTGACGGGGGCAATGCGGTGAGCCAGCTGGAAGCCCTGGTGATTGATATCACCGAGCGAAAGCGGGAGGAAAGGGCCCTTGCCGAGCGGGCGGCCTATTTGCGCAAGGAAAATGTGCGGCTTAAATCCTCCATGCGGGAGCGTTTCCGGTTCGGGAACATCATCGGCAAGAGCCAGCCCATGCAGGCGGTATATGACCTGATATTAAATGCCGCGGCCACGGATGCCAATATCATCATTTACGGGGAATCCGGCACCGGCAAGGAGCTTGTGGCCAAGGCCATCCACGAAAACAGCGACCGGGAGCAGGAACCGTTCGTGGTGGTCAACTGCGGGGCGATCCCGGAAACACTTCTTGAAAGCGAGTTTTTTGGATATAAAAAGGGAGCCTTCACCGGTGCGGAGCGGGACAAGCACGGCTATCTGGCGCTGGCAGACGGCGGCACCCTTTTTCTGGATGAACTGGGCGAGATTGGCCTTAACATGCAGGTTAAGCTGCTGCGCGTCATCGAGGGCCACGGGTATACACCGGTGGGGGACACCCAGCCGCACTATCCCCATATTCGGTTTATCGGGGCCACCCACCGCAAGCTTCGCGAGTTGGTTAAGTCCGGCGGGATGCGGGAGGACTTTTTTTACCGGATCCATGTGATCCCGATTCATCTGCCCCCCCTGCGCGAGCGTAAAGAGGACCTGTCCCTCTTGGTGGAGCATTTTCGGCAGAGCTATCCGGCGGATGCTGAGCTTCCGCCGATTACCGGGGAGATCATGGATGCCATCTACCGCTATGACTGGCCGGGCAACGTTCGGGAGCTGCAGAACACCCTGCATCGATATTTTACCCTGCACCAGTTCGATATTTTGAAATCGCCCGACGCTGGCCGGGCTCCGCCGCCAAAGGATGGGCCGATTGAGCTGGCAGCGGCGCTGGCCCGGTATGAAAAAGACCTGATCCTCTCAGCGCTTGAAAACAGCAAATGGCACCGGGGCCGGGCGGCCGCCCGGCTTGGCATCAACCGCCGTACCCTGTATAAGAAGATGAAACAATATGGGATTGATCAAGCCTGATTTGGGAATGAATATACCCAAGTATTTTTAAGCTATAATTTAAGAAGGTTATATTTCCCCTCCGTTTTTTTGAGACCGTTCAGACCCATCCGGATCATGCCGCCCCTTTGCCTGTTTTTTTAAATTATTTTAGAAATCAATAATTTGTATTTTTATCGGTTTTTGGCACGGTGTTTGTAAATTGTATCACTGTTTACGGCATATTGCGCTGTTTGAGTCAACAAGGGCCTGTTTACATGGAAATCCTGCTGGTAAAAGCAAACTCGGATTATTCCGAACAGATGAAGAAACGGATGACACGATGCGGCCATCATCTGGATGTGGCCTGTGATTCTGAGGAGGCCGTTCGTCTAATCCGGGCAAATAATTATGCGTTGATGTTCGTGGACTTGGATGAGGCCCGCAAGACCGGCAGTGATGTGATTGAAAAGCTTAAGGCGCATCAGCCGGGCTGTCGGATTGTGGGCATGACCCGGAAGAACTCCCGGTCCCTGGAGCTTTCCGTCCGGCGGCAGGGGGTGATCTTTTACATGGTGCAGCCCGCGGATGACCAATACGCCGAGACCATCGTGCAATATGTATCAGGCCAATTAAATCACAAGTCAGGCCAATTAAATCACAAGAAGGAGGAATAGGTTATGAATCAGGATAGTGTGAATTATGATGTGCTCTCCCCGGTAAAATTCATCTGGCGATCCGCTGATGTGTTTCGGGACAAGACCGCCATCATCCATGGGGATACGCGGTATACGTATGCGGAGTTCTACGCCCGCATTAACCGATTGGCCAGTGCCCTAAAGGCGGCAGGTGTGAAAAAGGGCGACAAGGTGGCATTCGTGGCCCCGAATATTCCGCCGGTACTTGAGGCGCATTTTGCCGTGCCCATGATCGGGGCGGCGCTGGTCACGGTGAACATCCGGCTTTCATCGCCTGAGATCGCCTATATTCTGAATCATTCCGAGGCCAGAGTGGTGGTTGCAGACAACCAGTTTGCCGGGCTGCTTTCGCCGATCCTGGATGAACTCGAGTCTGTGGAGCAGTTTGTCAATATCTGTGATGTGTCCGATGAGCGCCCGCTTGACGGCATGAGCTACGAAGAATTTCTGGAGACCGGCTCAGACGAACCGGTTCCCTGCGAGGTAAGCGATGAACGCGATGTGCTCACTTTGAATTATACCAGCGGCACCACCGGCAAACCCAAGGGGGTGATGTATCATCACCGCGGTGCTTACCTAAACGCCATGGGCGAGATCATCGAATTCAACCTGGATCCGGATTCGATTTATCTCTGGACGCTTCCCATGTTTCACTGCAACGGGTGGTGCTATACATGGGCCGTAGCGGCTGTGGGGGCGACAAATGTATGTCTGCGCAAAGTCGAGCCGGCGGTGATTTATGATCTCATCGAAAAGGAGCAGGTCACCCACCTGTGCGCCGCGCCCACTGTCCTGATCGGTCTGTCCGGCTATTTGGAGGAAAACGATATCAGGCTGAGCCACAGGCTTAATATCAATACGGCCGGCGCCCCGCCCGCTCCTCAGGTGATTCAGAATATGGAGGCTTCCGGCGCTGAAGTGATTCAGTGCTACGGGCTGACCGAAGTTTACGGGCCGCACACCATCTGTACCTGGCAGCCCAGATGGAATGAGCGGTCAGCAGAAGAGCGGGCCACCATCAAAGCCCGGCAGGGGGTGCCCTATATCAATGCCATGTATGCGGATGTGGTGGATCCCAAAACCTATGAACCGGTGCCCCGGGACGGGCAAACCATCGGCGAAATCGTGATGCGGGGAAACAATGTGATGCTGGGCTACTATAAGGATGAGGCGGCTACCCGGGAGGCGTTTGACGGCGGATGGTTTCACAGCGGAGATTTGGCCGTAAGGCACCCGGACGGCTATATCCAGATCATGGACCGCAAAAAAGATATCATTATCAGCGGCGGTGAAAATATTTCCACCGTGGAGGTGGAGAACACCCTTTACAAGCATCCGGAAGTCCTGGAGGCGGCCGTGGTCTCAACGCCCCATGAAAAATGGGGGGAGGTGCCCAAGGCCTTTGTAACCTTAAAGCCAGGAAGCAGCGCCGCGGCCGAGGACATTATCGCCTTCTGCAAAGAGCATCTGGCCCGGTTTAAGGCGCCCAAGATCGTGGAGTTCTGTGATCTGCCCAAAACCGCCACAGGAAAAATCCAGAAGTTCAAACTGCGCGACAAGGAATGGAAAGGCCGGGATCGGAAGGTGGCATAGAATATAGGTGTAGGGTGTAGGGTGCTTACTTTGCCGGAAAAAATATTAAATAAGTCTGATTCCTTTAAGTCCCCCTTTTGAAAGGGGGATTTAGGGGGATTTTTTCATGTTCTGCAAGGTGTAGGGTGTTGGGTATTAGGTTAATGAAATCAAGAAGTTATGGTCGGCCCGGTGGCCGACCCTACGATGAATCGGGTTTTTCCCCATTCGTAGGGCGGGCCACCGTGCCCGCCTGAAAAATAGATAGAACAAATTTACCGTGCCTCAGTGTCTTTAAAGTTACTTTTACGCTCGGTCCCGGGCGCACGGCCCGGGGGGAATGCTTCCAAATAACTATTTTACTGTTCTGCCGCCGGTAACCGCCGGATCGCCCTTGTAGCCCAGGGCCTTGAAATCCATGACGCCTTTTGTGCCATGGCAGTCCAGGCAGGAAAGCGCCTCCTGCTTCGGGGCAATTTCGTGATTGAGCCGCCAGTGCATGACGGTTTCTACGAATGTGATCTCCCCGCTGAAATCCAGGCCAGCAATCTTCATTCCCTTCCGGGCCGCTTCCTGCCAGTCATAATTGGTGAAATAGCCGTTATGGAGTTTCGGGACGATCAGGTGTTCGAGTTTTTTATCCGCCGGTACTGTACTTTTCATTAATTTGTAAGGCGTGATTTTTGCCGCTGGATCATTGATGTCGCCCATGGGCGGATTCAAATACGTAACGCCGTCTATGTTAACCGGATCGCCTTTTATATACCGCCGGTGTTTGCCGTTGTACCAGTCATAGGACGGGGTCAGCCCTTTTTCTTTGATTAGCAATCCCTTTTTCTTGTTTATCTTTTTTGTTTTTTGATCAGTCTCTTCAAGCATCTTGCTGGGCTCGCCGCTTTTGGACCAATTCCAGCCCGTGGTGGTCTTCGTCTGCTTGGCGTATTTCGGAATGTGGCATGTCTGGCAGGCGATGGCATCGCAGTGGGAATTGAGCTGTTCCAGCACCGGGGAATCCGAATCGTGGGGGGCAGAGGCATGGCAGTCCGTGCACGTCACCTTGCCTTCACTCACGGAAGACGTGGTGCTTCTGCCCGCAATACGATGGTTTTCGGTGGTGTGGCATTCCTGGCAGGTAAAATCAAGCGCCCCCATATGGAAATCGTGCTCGGGAGACGGATCAGCCAGGGCGTCGCCCATATCCCCGTGTTTTACATTATTGTCGCCGCCGCCATACCAGTGGCAGGTCCCGCAATTGGAACGATCCGGCATGCCGACATTGCGGGCCACTTTATCGAGATCCACCGACTCGTTCGGATAGCCGCAGGTATTTTTCTTTTTATCATAGGTACCGGTGGTGTCATGGCAGACCAGGCAATCGGCCCTTGACGGGTCATCGAAGCAGAAACCGTCTTCCTTCCCGCAAGCATCAAACGCTTCATCCTGCCAGCCATAGCCGGCATGACATTTGGTGCAACTGCACCAGTTCGACTCGATGCTCACTCAGAAGTTGTTCATCAGCATTCGTTTGCCCAGTTCTTTATCGGCTTTAATCCCGCTAACATGGGGGCTCGGCCCCTTCCAGCGCCAGTGGGCGGTCTCGATAAAGTCCTGGCCCTGCTCATGATGGCACTGCAGGCATGCTTCGGTCACCGCAGGGCCATCCGTATATTCGTCAACCATAAAATTTCCATGATCCACCGCCGCTGCCGGGCTTGATATGAAAATAACCGCCAAAAACATCCATACCAGATGACGCATTGTACCACTCCTTTCCTTATTTAAGCGTTTGATCGGATACTCGAGAAAATTTATTTCAGTGTTGTCTATTCAATCTGGGTGCCAACCTTGTCGGATTAATTTAATTTAAATTTATTTTAATATGTTATAAAATATTGGGCGCCGCTGTCAACCGTTACAGGGATAATTTGGTAACGTATAGGTAACAATTAAGTAACGCTACTTACCCCTGGGCTGTCAGAAAATCCTTCAAATGAACGATCTTTTGACAGTCCAGCCCCAGCAGGCCGGCGGATGTGCGGTCAACGGAGAGAGAATCAAAGCCCGCCACAAGTTTTCCCACAGGCGGCTCACAAGAGCGGCCGCCCAGATGCTGGTCCGGCATGCCGACGCTTGCGTCCATTAGAGTTAAGTCGGGGCTCCGGTATCGGTTAAGATCGATAATCGCCTGCTGGAGGTCCTGATGAAACGCGGCTTTGTTCCAGATGCCGCCGGCCCCCGCATAATGCGATGGCGGGGCAAATCCCATCATATTTTTCATGGTGCCCGTAAATTTCGACAAAGTATGAACCTTCAGCACCGGCAGGGAGAGAATGAAATGTGTGCCTGCAATGACCGGCAGAAACAGCTCAGGGAGGCGCGGGCAATCCGGGTTTTTGTGATGTTCAACCGGTTCGGCATTCAAATCCACCAGGGGCACGTCAAGTTCATTTGAAAGTCGGGTATATCCCAGTTTGTCAAATACCTCATACGTGGTTTCGCAGGGGTCGCCGGTGCCTTCGGCGATAATAATATCCGCCGCACTGCATGCGCGGATGTATTCAATGACCGCCCGGCAGCATGCCGGGGATGTGGTCACCGGATGGGGCATGGAGGTGACCAGATTCGGTTT
>JBKHAE010000078.1:0-16434 GCA_046543065.1 Desulfobacterales bacterium
TGAGGACAGGTTCAAGATTCAATTGGCAGAGAATGCCGCCCTGAATTGCCCCGGCGGGCAGGCTGAGGGCGATAATTATATGCGGCCCATAGAAGTCCTGAGAGACCTGCTTGAGAAATCGAAGCGCAAATCGTCCGTGAAAAAGATGTTTCGGCCTTTCTGTATGGGGATTAAGGTTTTATACACAGCTGGCATGCCCCCTCATCCGCGTTTCGGGGCCTGTTCCGCCGGTGTTTTGCAGCTGGCTTTCGGCTCGGATGGATTTGTCTATCCATGCATGATCTATCTGGGGTTTCCGGAGCACAGTATCGGCACTTATTATCTAGAGGTGGCGATAAACGAGAAAGAACTGCAGAAATATGAGGATTTGTTCAGCCGGAATACCCAGGAGTGCGAATCGTGCGATCTGAGATACGCGTGCGGCGGAAGATGCGTGCCTTCGGTCGAAACACTGAATACGGCCAAGTGCCCCGATGTAAAGGAACTGGTACAGTTCGGCTTTGATTTTTATCTTCCCATAATAGAGGAAAGATGGCTCTCTGCTGAGGACGCCGGGAAAAACCAGCAATGATCCGTTAAGGACGCTGTCAAACGAGCTATCCCGCGGCCGGCTGATATGGCCGGCTGTCCTTTACGCCATAAAACAAAAAAAACTGCCGATGCCGGTTTATCGAGCTTTGGTTGATTGGCATCGGGGGGAAGCGTCAACCCCCCGAGCTTTGGGTGATGAGACAAAAAAAGGTTTACCCCTCCGCTTTTTTTTCGAGTTCATCCAGTTTCTCCGGCTCAGAGACAGCGATATCCACAAGGGCTTTCGGGATGGCGCTCTGCTCACACATCACCCTGATTTCCTTCTCCTGATCACTGAATTCCAGGATGTCACGAATGGCTTCGATATGCTCGATCATCTCATCCGGCGGGATATCCTCTAAAGCCGGCCCTTCAGCCTCTGCTTTTTTTCGCGCGGCTTCTTCTTCCGCGCGTTTTTGTTTTTCCTTAAGTTCCTCTTCCATGGCCTTTTTGACGGCATCAATGGCGCTCTGATCCACTTCGGCCATTTCCATGATCAATTCCTCTGACACGTCATTCTCCAGAAGGTGCCGTACTTTCTCTTCGTTGGATTTGTCCGCCACTTTCTCGAGCAGTGATGATACTCTCTCCCGTTCCGCTCTTTCCGCCTTGATCTGCTCGTGGACCTGCTCCACCTTTTCCTCACTGATCTCCAAGGCCTTCGTAATCACGGGGAAATCCACCCCCTCCTCGATGAGCATTCGGATTCCCTGGTCGTCCGGGAGGGTTTTTGCCTTGGCGATCAGCCGGTCGAGTTTGGTATTTTCTATAATCTCAATAATATATGGTCTGCGCTCAGGGGTTCTGGTCTCCGGCCATGTCTGACCCAGTTGTTCGATGAGATTGGTGGTGGCTGCATAGGCGTCCGCCACATCTTCCAGCGTCAAGGTCGAGACCGCCTCGTTGAAATCTTTCAGAAAAGGCCTGCCCACTTCAAGCGCCCGCCCCACTGCAAATCTCAACTGAATCATATTGCCGCCATGACGCGATACATTGTACCCCATATCGTCAAGTTCACCGGCAATACGCTGAATCAGTGGTTCAGAGTTTCCCCCTGAAAGTTCCCGGGAATCAGCCTCAAGAAGCCTTTCCTCAATCGACAGCCAGAGCGGTTTTTTTGTTGTTGCTTCGCTTGTCGTCATTTTTCAATCTCCTTTTTTAATGTTTTAAATGGATGTGAATGCATAGAATGACTCTTTTTGCCGGCACCTTGAATCAATTATAGCCGAAGGATATGAAAAGCATATTTCGCAACAGCATATTTTGCAACCGACCAATTAATAGGCTTTCAGGTTCGTCTCTTAAGCCTCAATCTTTGACCCAAGCAGCTCCAAAAATTTTTTCATCCATTCCGGATGGGCGGGCCATGCAGCAGCTGTAACTAAATTGCCGTCCACATATGCATTGGTAAGGGTTTCATTGGGTTCCCCCCATTTGCCGCCAGCCATTTCTACATCCGGTTTAACCGCGGGATAGGCGGTGCAGGTTTTGCCTTCTATGACGCCGGCGGCGACCAATATTTGCTGGCCGTGGCAGATAGAGGCAATCGGCTTATCTGCATTTGCAAAACTCCGCACAACGTCTAAAACCTTTTCATTCAACCGGATATATTCCGGCGCCCGGCCCCCTGGAATGACCAGCCCATCATAGGCAGCCGGTTGAATATCGTCAAACGTGGCATTGATCGCAAAATTATGACCGGGTTTCTCGCTGTAGGTCTGATCCCCTTCAAAATCATGAATCGCTGTCCGGACACTTTCACCTTCCTTTTTGTCCGGACAAACGGTATGGACCGTATGGCCCACCATCGTGAGAATTTGAAAAGGAACCATGGCTTCATAATCTTCCACGAAATCGCCGACCAACATTAATAGTTTTTTTGCAGCCATTTCCATCCTCCTTTTGAAGCATGTTCAACTTGATTTTTCGGGTTAGGGGATATTACTATTAATATCATCATTGATATGCACTTGATCAAAGAATGGAGTGGTAGGGAGTCAGAATACATGAGCTAAAAAAACCGGGTGAAAAACGTCACTCGGCTTTTTTTATTTTTTTTGCGCCGGAAACAAAAAAAGCTGCCGAAGCAGCTTTTACAACTTACTGATTTTATTTGGTAGCGGGGACAGGATTCGAACCTGTGACCTTCGGGTTATGAGCCCGACGAGCTACCTGACTGCTCCACCCCGCATCAACTAAAAATATATTAATAACTTGTATTTTGGTGGGTGTCAACCCCCTTTTATTCAATCAGCCGGCGGATTTTTTCAATTATTTGTTTTTCTTGTTTATTTTTTGAGGTCTCGCTTGTGTAGGGGATGAAAACCTGCTTGTTGCGGCTGGTCTGGCCGGAGACGATTTCAAGGCTTGATTTGGGCAGGGACAGCTCTTTGGCCAGGAATTTAAGGCACATCTGGTTGGCCTTGTTGTCTGTGGGTGGGGCGGTGATGCGGATTTTCAGGGCATCGTTATAAAGGCCGGCGATGGCATTTTGGGCGGATTTGGGCTGCACATAAAGGTTTAAGAGGATGCCGTTCGGCTTTTTGGTAATGGGGCGCATAGGTTGTTCATTTTCTGGATAGAATAGCCGGTCGGCATTGTGGCCGATCCTTCTATCTTCCGCAAGTTAGATTGTCATTATCGAGCGGCACAGAGAAAACTTGTCAGTAGCGATTTTGAAAAACTATAAAAGATTTCTCGTCACTGTCGTGCATCGAGACTCTGTCCACTTCGCCCCACAGGTATTCATCCACTATCAGGTCGCCAATAACCAAAAGGGAGATGTTTAAAAATTCAGGGCAGGCGCATCACGCGGCAGTGGCTTCCTTTATAAGGGTTTTCAGGCCGTCATAGGTTTGGGTAAAGGGAATTTCCGGAAATTCTTCAGTGACATTTTCCGGCGGCCGGAATAAAAAAGAAGCGTCAGCCTCTTTTAACATGCTGATATCATTGTAGGAATCCCCAAAGGCCACAACGCTGAAATTGAGGCTTTTTAAAGCCAGGGTGGTTTTTCGTTTCCCGTCGTTTTGCCGGAGTTTATACCCGGTGATCCGGCCGTCATCAGATACAGTGAGCGAATTGCAGAACAGGGTGGGCCAGTTGAGTTTTTTCATCAGGGGGCCGGCAAATTCCACGAATGTATCTGACACGATGATAATCTGATACCGCTCGCGGATCCATTCCAGAAACTCAAAAGCGCCCTCAAGGGGCTCCATCTCCCGGATGACGGCCTGGATGTCCGGAAGCTTCAGGTTATGCTCGGCCATCACGGAAAGGCGTTTTCCCATTAAGACGTCGTAGTCGGAGATATCCCGGGTGGTCAGCTTTAACTCTTCAATGCCGGTTTTTTGGGCCACATTGATCCATATTTCAGGGACAAACACCCCTTCAAGGTCTGAGCAGAGTATATGCATATCGCCTCACATTTCTGGCAAAAAGGTTCTTTTGTAACTTAACTCTCAAATGCCATTAACTTAGACCATTTTTACCCTCATCCCAACCTTCTCCCAGAGGGAGAAGGAGATAAAAGGAAACTTTAAGTTAATGACATTGGCTTAACTCTGGTTTTCCTCTATCCGAATCAGCACCGGCTGATCGGTGATCACATCCAGGGCCGAAATTTTGGCCAATGCAGATTTGACCTGGGCTTCCCGGGCCGAATGGGTCAGCATAAATATCGGTACCCCGCCGTTTAATTCCTGTTCGATCTGGTGAACCGACTTGATGCTGATCTCGTGCTCACCCAGGATGCCGGATATTTTTGATAATACCCCGGGCCGATCCATGGCGGAGAACCGGAAGTAATAGTGGGTGGATATTTCGTCGATGGGTCGCACCGCGATATTTCTGATGTTTTCCATTTGAAAGGAGAGCATGGGCACCCGGATGCCGCCCCCGGTCTGAAGGGTGCGGGCAATATCCACGATATCGCTCAGTACTGCATTGGCGGTGGGCATCATGCCCGCGCCATGGCCGTAGAGCATCATTTTGCCCACCGCATCGCCTGAAATGGTGACCGCATTGAGTGTGCCGTCTACTTTGGAGAGCGGATTGCTGTCCGGAATCATTGTGGGATGCACGCGCACCTCAACCGCTTCCTCGGCGCTGTCAAACTTGGTGATGGCCAAAAGCTTGATTTTATACCCACACTGGTCGGCAAATTCGATATCCAGCGGGGTAATTCCGGAAATGCCTTCCACATAGATATCTTCAAAGTTAAACGCCATCCCGTAGGTCATGGCCGAAATGATCGCCAGTTTATGGGCCGTGTCAATGCCGTCCACATCAAGGCCGGGATCGGCCTCCGCATACCCCCGGGCCTGGGCTTCGGCCAGGGCATCGGCAAATGTGGAGCCCTCTGTGGTGATTTTTGTAAGGATATAATTGCAGGTTCCGTTTAAAATGCCGCAGATGGATTCGATCCGGTCGCCGACCAGGCTTTCCCGAAGGGTTTTGATAATCGGCATGCACCCGCCCACGCTCGGCTCAAAGGCAACATTTACCCCGGCTGCGGTGGCCTTTTGGCATATTTCCACGCCCTTTTCCGCCAGAAGGGCCTTGTTGGCCGTCACCACATGCTTGCCTCTGTCAATGGCCGCATAGATCAGCTCAAGCGCTATTTCCTTGCCGCCGATCAGTTCCAGAACGATATCGACCTTCGGATCACTGATCACATCATAGGCATTGGTAGTGAGTACACCTTCGCCAAACTTTACGCCCCTGTCGGTTTCAATGTCTAAATCCGCCGCACGCTGGATATGCAGGGTAGCGCCCAGCCGCTTGGTGATCAGTGCCTGGTTTTCCGTTAAGAGCCGGGCCGTGCCGGTGCCGACTGTTCCCAGCCCCAATATTCCGATGCCGAACGTTTGTGCCATATTAAAGGATCTTTTTGATACCGCGGATGGCCTGGTTAATCCGCATGCTGTTTTCAATCAGGGAGAAGCGGACATAATCGTCCCCGTATTCGCCGAATCCGATGCCCGGCGACACGGCCACTTTGGCTTCCCGGATGAGTAGTTTTGAGAATTCAAGGGAGCCCATCTGTCGATACTGCTTCGGAATTTTTCCCCACACGAACATGGTGGCCTTGGGGGAGGGGATATCCCAGCCGATCCGTTCCAGCCCCCGGATGAGGGTATCGCGCCTTTCCCTGTAGGTGTCAACGACTTCCGAAACGCAGTCCTGCGGGCCGTTTAAGGCAATTATGGCCGCAATCTGGATCGGCTGAAACATGCCGTAGTCCAGATAACTCTTGATCCGGCGCAACGCATGGACGGCCTCCGGGTTGCCCACGCAGAATCCGACACGCCAGCCGGGCATATTGTAACTCTTGGACAGGGAAAAGAATTCCACGCCCACGTCCTTGGCCCCTTTGGCCTGCAGGAAGCTCGGGGGTTTATATCCGTCAAAGGCGAGATCCGCATATGCAAGGTCATGGATAACCAGGATGTCGTGCTCTTTGGCATAATCGACGATTTTCTGAAAAAAATTCAGATCCACGGTTTCCGTCGTCGGGTTGTGCGGATAGCTGATAATCAGCACCTTGGGCTTGGGCCAGGTCTGTTTGGTGGCATTGATGAGGTTCTCAAAAAAATCGCTCTCCGGGCCCACCGGGATGCCGCGCACATCCGCACCGGCAATAATAGCCGAATAGGGGTGAATCGGATAGGTGGGGTTCGGCGCAAAAACGACATCCCCGGGACCCGTTGTTACCAGCATCAGGTGTGATATTCCCTCTTTGGCCCCGATGGTGGCGATGGTCTCGGTCTCCGGATCAACGTTCACGTCATATCGCCGCTTGTACCAGTCGGAAATGGCCATTCGGAGTTTTCTGATGCCCATTGACGCTGAATATCTATGGTTATGAGGCTTCTGTACCGCTTCAATCAGCTTGTCGACGATATGCTGCGGGGTGCCTTGATCGGGATTGCCCATGCCCAGGTCAACAATATCCTCCCCGGCGTGACGGGCTTCCATTTTGGTTTCGTTGACCGCTGCAAATACATAGGGCGGCAGCCGGTCCAGCCTTGCGAATTTTTTCATTTTTAACCTCTTGCGTGATCTCCGGATATGGTAATAGGTTTGATTTGGAGTTAATTACACTAGTGGCCGGGTGATGTCAAAAATTTTGTTTTGACATTTCCTGTGGTTCGGGATATTAATCTCTATTTTTCCGGTAATTATAAACCAAGAAACGGCAAGGTCAAATGAGTAATTCGGATAAATCCTTAACATACGCGGACGCGGGCGTGGATATTGACAAAGCCAGCGATTTTGTGCGGGCCATCAAGAAAATCGCCGCAAAAACGCCCCGTACCGGTGTTATGGGTGAAATCGGCGGTTTCGGGGGGATGTATTCCCTTAACACCCAGGGCATGGAAAATCCCGTGCTGGTCAGTTCCACGGACGGGGTGGGGACCAAGCTAAAGATCGCCTTTATGATGGACAAGCATGATACCGTAGGCATTGATCTGGTCGCCATGTGCGTCAATGACGTGGCGGTGCAGGGGGCCCGGCCGCTTTTTTTTCTGGATTATCTGTCTATGGGGGAGTTGCGGTCAAAGGTGGCTGAGCAGATTATCGAAGGAATCGCCGAAGGCTGCCGCGAGGCCCAGTGCGCTCTGATTGCCGGGGAAACCGCCGAGATGCCGGGGTTTTATAATAAGAACGAGTATGATCTGGCCGGATTTTCCGTGGGGATTGTGGATAACGATAAGATTGTGGATGGTTCGGAAATCCGGGTCGGCCACAAGCTGGTGGGCATTGCCTCCTCAGGGCTTCACAGTAATGGCTATTCCCTGGTCAGAAAGATCTGTTTTGACGTACTGAATCTAAATGTCACCGATTATATCGAGGAGCTGGGCAGGCCGCTTGGCGAGGCGCTGCTTGAGCCCACAAGGATTTATACCGATATTATCCGCCGGCTGGTAAAAGATCTGCCGGTTCACGGACTGGCCCATATCACCGGCGGCGGAATCGTGGAAAATGTGATAAGAATTGTTCCCGCCGCCTGCGGGGTTGAAATTTTTCACGGGTCCTGGGAGGTGCCGCCCATTTTCAAATACCTCCAGCAAGCCGGCAATGTCGCAGATGAGGAAATGTGGCGGACCTTTAACAACGGCATCGGTCTGATCGCCATTGTTCCGGAAGATGCGGCCCAGGATGTCGTGGAGCGGGTCGCCGGCATGAATGAAAAGGCCTACATCATCGGCCGGATCGTCCGTCAGCGAAAGAATTCGGCAAGTCGTATTCAATGGGTAGAGCACAATGAAGAGTGCTAAGGGCCCTATTCCAAGAATTAAAACCGCCTGCAAAAAGTTCCTTGAATGGATTGCCAGGGGGCAGGCCGCGTCCAATACTTGCCGGACGTGAGGCATATCCGGAGCGCGCCCGTCGGGTAAGCGGAAAAAACGGCGATAATCAGCATTATCATATTCAGGCTATTAGTTCTGCCGGAAAGTAAGCAATCGAATGCCAATTGCTTTAATCCGGCTTTTTTTATGGAAGCGGTTATATGAAAATACTGGGTATTGAAACCTCATGTGATGAAACCGCGGCAGCGGTGGTTGAAAATGGGGACCGGGTGCTTTCCTCGGTGGTGGCCACCCAGGTCTCGGTGCATCATCCCTATGGCGGGGTGGTGCCGGAGCTGGCCTCAAGAAAGCATATCGAAGCCATCGTGCCGGTGGTCCAGGAGGCCCTTGAAAGAGCCGGGGTCGATGAAGGCCGGGTGGATGCCGTGGCCGTCACCCGGGGGCCGGGGCTGGTGGGGGCGCTCCTTGTGGGGTTTAATTTTGCCAAAGCCTTTGCCTATGCCCGGGGGATCCCCTGGGTCGGGGTCGATCACCTGGAAGCCCATATTTATTCGGTATTTTTGGGTGCGGAAGCGCCGGATTTTCCCTATGTGGCGCTTCTGGCCTCAGGCGGACATACCAGCATTTATCACGTAAAATCCCATAAACATATGCGCTGTCTGGGCCAGACATTGGATGATGCCGCAGGTGAGGCGTTTGACAAGGTGGCCAAAATGCTCGGGCTGGGTTATCCCGGCGGCAGGGTCATATCCGATCTGGCCGCCCGCGGGACACCCGGTAATATCCAATTACCCCGGGCCTATATGGATAAGGATGCGTTTGATTTCAGCTTCAGCGGCATTAAAACCGCAGTAAACCGGTTTATCCAGACCCATCCGGAAACCTGCCGCGAGCTGATTCCGGATATTGCCGCAGAATTTCAGGCAGCGGTCATCGAGGTGCTGGTCTACAAGCTCATGCATGCGGCCGAGCAAACCGGCTGCATGAATAGCGCGCTCGTCGGGGGCGTGGCGGCCAATAAAAAGCTTCGGGAAGCGTTGGAAGTCGCGGCGAATGCGGCCGGCCGCCGGCTTTTTATGCCGGAAATAGACTTGTGCGGGGATAATGCCGCCATGATCGCCGGACTTGGCTTTCATCTGGCGGGCAGCGAAAAAATTACGCCCGAGGCTTTGGCCATGGATGTTTACTCAAGGGCGGCCAGAAGATAGCTGATATTTTCTGACCGCTTGATTGTGCTTTTTTAAAGTTTCTGAAAAATAATGGGTGCGGTCCGGTTTGGCCACAAAATATAGATAATCCGTATCTGCCGGATAAATCGCGGCCCGGATCGATGCCTTGCCGGGGTTTGCAATGGGGCCCGGCGGCAACCCCCTGATTTGATAAGTGTTATATGGGGTTGGCTTTTTGAGGTTTGCCCGGGTCAGGTTGCCGTCAAAGTCCTGGATGCCGTAGATCACCGTGGGATCGCTCTCCAAGCGCATGTTCCTGTCCAGCCGGTTGTGGAAAACCGAAGCGATAATGGGGCGTTCATCCGCAACCCCGGTTTCTTTTTCGATAATCGAGGCAAGTGTTATCACTTCGTGTACGGAAAAGCCGGTTTCCTCGGCCCGTTTCCGCCATTCGGCCGGAAAATTCGCCCGCAGCTCCGCGACCATGGCTTTAATAAGCTTTTCAGGCGTAGCGGTCTGCGCAAACGCATATGTTTCCGGGAAAAGATAGCCTTCAACCGTATCCGCGGGCAGGCCTAAGCGCCGGGTCAATGCCGGGCTGGTGGCTGCGGACAGGAAGGTATCAAAATCCGCCAGGCCGCCAGCTTCCACTTTACGGGCCACCTGCCGGATATTAAACCCCTCCGGGATCGTTACGTGGTAGAGGATTACCTGGCCCCGGGCTAAGGCATCAAGCAGCTCAAGCGGCGTCATTTGGCTTGACAGCCGGTATTGGCCGGCCTGGATTTTTTTTTCAGCTCCCTTCCATCGGGCGACGAGTTTAAATTTAAGGGGAGCCTTAACAAGGCCTTTCTCTTGCAGTTTTTCTGTGATGCGGTCAAAATTGTCGCCGGGCGATATGGTAAACGAGGCCATGGTCGGGTTGTTTTTTTTAATTGGCGCGTGCATGTACCGGTAAAGGTCAAATGCCGCGTAGGCAAAGACCAGCGCAGCCAGTAAAAGCATTGCGCATGAGCCGATGATGATTTTTTTCATAAGCGCTTTTGAAATCTCCGTATCCAGGTTTTTTTGAAACTCCCAATTTATGTGTTATTTTTTCTTTTTACAGTATTTTTATTTCGTTTTTCAATTGGCATAAGTTAATAAATTTTATCGGATTGACGGGGAGTGTCTACGAATGGGTGAAAAAGCAAAAAAAACAGAAGAATACAAGGGCTTCGAGCAGGGCCCGATTCGGCCGCCGAGTGAGGCCTACAGCCTTTTGATCCGGGTGAGCCGCAACTGCCCCTGGAACAAATGCAAGTTCTGTCCGGTCTACAAAGGCGAAAAGTTTTCCCTGCGCCCAACTGATCATGTGCTAAAGGATATTGATACAGTTTACAAGCATATTCAGGCGCTAAAGCAGATGAGCGACGGGTCCGGCCGGATTTCCCGGGATGATATTGACGCCTATAATGCCAAATTGCCGGCGGGTGAGCGGCAGGCCTTCATGGCAGCCTTAAACTGGTATGCGGCCGGCATGGAATCCGTGTTTTTACAGGATGCCAACAGCCTGATCATCAAGCCTCAGAATATGATTGAAATCTTGCGGCATTTAAGGGAGCGGTTTCCGCAGATCGTCCGCATTACCTCTTATGCCAGGTCCCATACCGTAACCCGGATAAAAGATGAAGAATTAAAGGAGATGCGGAGCGCGGGCTTAAACCGCATCCATATCGGCCTGGAATCCGGCTCGGACGAGGTTCTGGACATGGTCAGAAAGGGAACGACCAAGGAGAAGCATATCAAGGCCGGCCAAAAGGTTGTTCGGGCCGGCATTGAACTATCCGAATACATTATGCCGGGCCTCGGGGGAAGGGCGCTTTCCCGGACCCATGCCCTGGAAACCGCGGATGCCTTAAATCAGATCAATTCGGATTTTATAAGGATTCGGACCCTGGCCATTCCCGGCAGTGTGCCTTTGGCTGAAGACTATGAATCCGGCCGGTTTGAAAAGCAGACCGATTATGAGACGATTCAGGAACTGCTGCTCCTTCTGGAAAATCTGGAGGGTATTCAGAGCAAAATCAGAAGTGATCATATTCTGAACCTTTTCCAGGAAATGGAGGGAAAGCTCCCGGAGGATAAGCCCGCCATGATGGAGACCCTGCGCACGTTTCTCAACATGCCGCCTCATCAGCGGATGCTTTATCAGGTGGGCCGGCGCCTGGGCCTCTTCTCCCGGTTAAGCGATCTGGATAATGCCGGGCTTTGCCGGCAGGCGGAGGAGACCTGCCGCCAGTACGGGATCACCCCGGACAATGCGGATGCCGTGATCAGCGACCTGATGAAGCGCTTCATCTGATGGCGGGGGATAAAGGTAGCGGTTCAGATTTGCCCGGTATTTACGTGCACGTGCCGTTCTGCCGGCGCAAGTGTCCCTACTGCGATTTTTATTCGGTTACAGAAACCGATTGGCTGCCAGCCTGGTTTGACGCCCTTTGCTCGGAAATCCGATCGGTGCCCAAACCCGAAGGCCCCTATGATACGATCTATATCGGCGGCGGAACCCCGTCTTTGCTTGATGACCGCCAAA
The DNA here is from genome assembly GCA_046543065.1 of Desulfobacterales bacterium. Taxonomy (GTDB): domain Bacteria; phylum Desulfobacterota; class Desulfobacteria; order Desulfobacterales; family Desulfosalsimonadaceae; genus M55B175. Next base: position 11,628 of record JBKHAE010000078.1, read on the forward strand.
TAGGGCATCTGATTGAAACCCTGTTCCATCATTTTAATATTTCAAGAGACGCTGAAATCACCGTGGAGGTCAATCCGGGCACGGTTTCAGCGGATTTGCTCAAACATTATCGTGCAGCCGGGATAAACCGGATAAATATCGGCGTGCAGTCCTTTGATGACGAAAACTTAGGATTCCTGGGCCGCATCCATTCCGGTGCGCAATCCGTGGAAGTTCTGTGTCAAGCCAGGAAAGCGGGATATGAGAATATCGGCCTGGACTTAATCTACGGACTGCCCGGCCAGACAATTGAAGGCTGGCACAGGGAGCTGTCATCTGCTCTGGATTTTTCTCCGGCCCATCTTTCCTGTTATCTCTTAACCTATCCATCCGGCACGCCCATGGCCGAAGCCCTGAATCAGAACCGGTTTACGCCTTTGCCAGAAGCCGCCTGCGGTGAGCTCTTTCTTATCACCCATGATTTTCTTCTAAGGCAAGGCTATGATCATTATGAGATTTCAAATTATGCCGCAAAAGCAGAGAAACGATCCCGGCATAACCAGAAGTACTGGCAGCAAGTGCCTTACATCGGTCTCGGGCCGGCGGCGCATTCTTATTTTAATCATATACGTTACTGGAATGTCGCATCAGTTCAACAATACGTGGAAAGGGTCAAATCAGGCAGTCTGCCGGTTGAGGAACGCGAGGTGCTCACGGTTGAGCAAGAAATGATCGAAGCAATTTTCCTGGGATTGCGGTGTGCAGAGGGAATCTGTATAGAATCATTTGAAGACCGCCTCGGGATTGATTTTCATCATCGATTTCGCAATGTGCTTTTCCGCAACCAGGAAGCCGGTTATTTATCCCTTGCCCGCGGACGCTGTGCATTGACCCGGGAAGGGCGCTTATACGCAGACAGCATTGCGGAAGCTTTTATCCAAAAGATTTAATAATGCCTATCTTTTCCCGAAACCCGGCACCTTATTCCCTACACCCTGCACCCTGCACCCTATACCCTATATCTTACGTCGAAAGCGTCTTTACCATAAGTCCCAAATAATAGCGCGCGTGGCTGATATGGGCGGCCATATTGGCCCGGTGGTTGGCAAGAATGCCGTTTAAACTCCCCTCTGTCACCATGAGCCAGGGGTCCAGTTCGGCCGCATGATGGGCGGATTCAATGGCGTGGTGCAGGATCTTCTTGGCATTCCGGGTTTCCAGCAATCCGGTGAACTCCTCGTCCACCGCATGCAGAATGGTGGTCATGGCCATGGCTACCCCCTTGGCGTAATAAAAATAATTATCCGCATGAAATGTGCTGACCGGTTCTCCGTTGTCTTCTTTCTGCTTTACGAGGTTTTCGTCGCAGCTGCCCAGGAGATCTTCCAGGGTCTGGAGCAGCGGAATCAGGCTGTCAGAGCGGGTGTAAAATGTGGCCTCGTTGCGGATCAGCTGTTTTTTGTATGTTTTCAGCTTGTTAATGGCTTTGTTGTATTCCGCTTCCGCCGAGGGCATCCAGTACCTCTCCGAAGAAATCATAAAGGAATTCATCGCATCTTCAAGAAATGGGTTTAAGGCCGATGCGCTGCCTGCCCGGGATATTTTTTCGGTGAGCGCCACAGTGGCGCGGCGGGTGACTTCAAGGACCCCCCTCTGCAATTCATTGACATTATCCGTGATGTTGATGATATCATTGGGCCGCCAGCCCCAGAACCGTTCATTGACTTCGTAATTGATGGGTTCTATCAGGGAGTCAACGAAAAACGCCCCTGTGGTTTCATATTCTTTTCTGGTTTTGTCATTTTTTGTTTCATCAGGTTTTTCTATTCCATGGGTTTCGTGTATGGGAGGGGATTTGTCGCCAGAGGCGTGGGTATCAGACGCCTCCTCGGCAGCGGAGCCGCTTTTTTCTCCTTGATTCGCTCCTTCGGATGACAATTGGCCGCCATGATTTTGCGAAGAGACACTTGTGTCCGCGGTGTCCGGGGCCCTGGATAAATCCAGTGCATTGATGATCCAGGTGAGCCCCCATAAAACGGCTACAGCAATGGCAATGGCGCCGATGATGCGGAGCCAGGCGAATTTTTTAAATTCTGCATCCTGTATCTCAGTTTTGCCGCTGTTTGTTGCACTCACGATGTTCTCTCCTTTGAGTTGGTCCCGGCCCCGACCGGCGCATGGATAGCTGTCCTATGCACTTTTTCCGGCTGAGACGGGATCTGCGGATTTTCGCAGTTTGCGGTTATCTCCCACGCGTATGGTAATATTGGCGGAATCCAGATACTCAAGCAGCGGGATGGTGTATTTTCTCGAAGTTCCAGTCATCTCCTTGAATTCCGGGGTGCTGATCTCGCCGTTTGATTTCAGGTATGCCACCAGCCGGGCCTTTAGCTCATTGATGGCATCTGCGTGAAAAAAAAGCTCTTCTTTGGCCTTGACCAGTTTTCCCTCATTGACCAGAAGCATCAGAATGTTTTTGGCGGCTTCCGGGCGGATATTCAACTGGCTGACTATGTCCTTGAAAACCGGGGGCTGCAGCCCCTCCCGCTTCAAAGTATCAAGAATCTTTTCCTGAAGATCGGATTCGTCCGCAGCCAGCCGCACCTCATGATCAGGCAGCCGGATGTTGCTCTCTGTTTGACAGATGGCATTGCTCTGCGCCATTCGATGGATGAGCTGGTTGAATAGTTTATGGCTCATCACCGGCGGGAATTTGGATTTCAGCTCACCTTTCGGCATGCCGGCCTTTAAGGGGTGTTTGGCATGGTATTCGCCAAGGCGCCGGATCACTTCATTTTTAAAATGGTCCAGCGTGTTTTTATGAATATAGCGCTTGGGGTCTTTATCCGTCTGAATGATGACCTGTTTTGAAAGAAGAGACTGCAGCGTGTTCTCAAGTTGATTGGCCGAAAGATTGGTCATGAGGATAAGATCCCTGATGGACAGCTCGCTGTAGCCGGCCGCGTGCACATGAAAATCAATAAGCGTTTCCGGATCTTCGGTCCGCAGGGTCTGCAAACGCTCAACCACATCTTTTCGAAACCGTTTATGCTTTTTGGGGATGGGGTTTAAAATCGGTCCGCCGCCCAAGGTGCGGACCGGCGAGTAGCTGCGCACCACATAGCGGTCATCGCGCACACAGGCCACCGGGCTGTCCAGCCGAAGCTGCACAATGGCATCTTCTCCGGGAATAAGCTCTTCGCGGTCCAGCAGTATGATATGGCATGAAATTTCATTGGTGCCGGTATGGAATCGGACCTGCTCCCGGTTTTTGATCGGCCGCTCATTGCTTTCCAGATAATGAAAAAAAACATCCAGCATATAGCTTGGGCGCAGGGTATCCGGCCTTGCCACGACATCGCCGCGATTGACCGTTGCCTTTTCAATTCCCTGGAAGTTGATGGCGGTTCGCATCCCCGCCTCTGCCTCACTGACCGACTGGTCGTGGACCTGCAGGCCCCTCACTTTGGTCTTAATGCCCGAGGGATATATCATTACCGTCTCCCCGGTTTGTATTTTGCCGGAGATGAGGGTGCCGGTGATCACCGTGCCGAATCCCTTAATGGTGAATACCCGGTCTGCGGGCAGGCGGAAAAGGCTGGTCTGCTCCCGGTCCGGTATCTGGCTGCAGTATTCGTCCAGAGTTTTAAGAAACTGGTCCGTGCCCTCTTTGCTTATGGCGGAGACCGGTACAATCGGGGCGTTTTCCAGGAAGGTGTCCTGGGTGAATTCTTTTACATCCTCGGTCACCAGTTCCAGCCATTCCTCATCCACCATGTCGATTTTGGTCAGGGCCACAAATCCGTATTCAACCCCCAATAAGTGGCAGATTTCAAGGTGCTCGCGGGTCTGGGGCATAACCCCTTCATCTGCGGCAATAATCATAGCCACCACGTCGATCCCCGATGCGCCGGCCACCATATTTTTAACAAATTTTTCATGGCCGGGCACATCCACCACGCCGACATGGATGCCGCTGGGCAGGTCAATGGCGGCAAATCCCAGTTCAATGGTAATGCCGCGCTGCTTTTCTTCCTTCAGCCGGTCGGTGTCAATGCCGCTGACCGCTTTGATCAGACTTGTTTTGCCGTGGTCGATATGGCCAGCGGTGCCCAGAATAATTTGTTTCAAATCGCTGCCACCCGCTGATATTAGGATTTTTTCTTTCTGAAGAACTCAAACACGTAGGCCAGTCCCACTAGGATGATGGCAAGCCCTATCATGGCCGGAGCGCCTGCTTCAGGCCGGAAAATCTTGGTCAGGATGACAGCAAAAATTCCCCCTAAGGCCGCACGCATAATAAATATCTGAAGCTGGTTCACAAGATCCCCTTAAATTGAAATATTTACCTAAATTGAGCGATTTTCAAGTTTGCCGCAGATACAAGGAAAATGATGTCGAGCTATAGTGGTCTATGCGAGATATCATTTGACGCAGTAGATGCGGTGAAACTGGAAATCCCGAAGGGTTCCAAATTTTAAACTAGAAAATGTTTCAACTCCTTAAAAAGTATATAAAAATTTACCTTTTTAAAATTTGGAACGCTCAATTTGATTTAATAAAAATGGCGGATAAGGTCAATAACAAGTTTTGGGGAGCGAATGCAGGAAACACGTGGGCAATAGGTTTGAAAAATTTCTTGAAATGGTAATTTTATTTTGTTAAATAAAATAACTTTTATATGGTGAGTGTAGCTCAGTTGGCAGAGCACCAGGTTGTGGCCCTGGTGGCCGTGGGTTCAAGTCCCATCACTCACCCCATTTTAATCAACAAGCGCCCGTAGCTCAGCTGGATAGAGCGCCGGACTTCGAATCCGTAGGTCGCAGGT
>JBKHAE010000185.1:0-2981 GCA_046543065.1 Desulfobacterales bacterium
CCGGATATTTTCTTGCAGCCGACCAGGGGACCCTGTTTTTCGATGAAATCGGGACCACGCCGTTTGCCTTTCAATCCGATCTGCTCCGGGTACTAGAGAGCCGGGAATTTACCCCGGTCGGCGGCAGCCGGGCCGTGAAATCGGATTTCCGGATCATTGCAGCGGCCAATATTCCCCTGAAAGAGCGGGTGGCAAACGGGGAATTCCGGGAAGACCTTTTTTACCGCCTGAATGTGGTCACATTGGAACTGCCGCCCCTATGGGAACGAAGAGAAGATATTCCCCTTCTGGCAGACCGGTTTATTGAAAAGCTCAATCTGAGCAAGGGGAAAAACATCCGGGAAATCGCGCCGGATGCCTTGCAGGCACTTATGGCGTATTCGTTTCCGGGCAATGTCCGGGAACTGGAAAACGCCATTGAGTATGCTTTTATTACCTGCAAGGGCAGTGTTATCCGCAATGCGCATCTGCCCCCGGAAATCGCGCGGGAAAAACGGCCGGCTGCACCACGGCTCTCTGAAGAGCAGTATATGGAAGCCGAAAGGATACGCACCTTTCTGAAGCAACACGCAAACAGCCGGGAAAAAACCGCAAAGGCCCTTGGCATCAGCCGGAGCACCCTCTGGCGGAAAATGAAGAAACTGGGCATTACCCCGCCTGAAAGTGAAACATAGCCTGCAACTGTTTCACTGGTTGAAACAGTTTCTTCTATCCTGCCCATTCCATCCTTTTGTTACTATTCCGTGCAACCCCCCGCAGTTTACCCCCTCAGCCATTTCTACCCGATTTGTTTTGATGTTGGCATAGTTAATGCCATACCGTAAACAAACAGCATTGCCGGCTGATTGAAGCGCTACTGCCGGCGGCTTTGGAAACCTTGTACATGGAAGTGTTTTATCCGAAACAGATTTGGTGAAAAGCAATGATTGTCTGTGTTCCCTTGTTCGGCAGGCGGGTGGCCCCGCATTTCGGAAGTTCATCCGAACTGCTGTTTTATGAAGTTCATCACGACCGCGTCCAAAAAAAAGAACGGATGCAACGCTCTTTTAATGATCCCATGGACATGGCCCGTAAAATTGCCGAGAGCGAGCCGGATATCCTGGTTTGCGGGGGGATCCAGAATTTCTGCAAAGATTGGCTTGCGCTGCGCGGCATCACTATTCTGGACAATCAAAAAGGAGATGCCCGGGAGGTGGTGGCACGTCTGAAGGACGCGGCATTGATTTAAAGACAATGACAAAGCTGAAATTAAATATAGAGAAGGAGGAAACAATGGAACAGGTACTGAAATCCTTGACCTTTGAATTTTTCGGCAGCGGTCAGCACAAATTGACGCCGGAAAAATTGTTTGAAACAGAATCCGCCGTGCTGCTTGATGTGCGATCCAGGCAAGAGGCGGCGTCCGTTTCCATTAATTTGTCACAACATCCAAACATCGAAAGCCGCAACATCCCGGTGGATGAAATTCCCGACCGCTTGGATGAACTGCCGAAAGATCGGCTGATTGCTGTCTTTTGTCCGGCCCAGGTCCGCTCATCGATTGTTTACGCCTTTCTGGTGACAAAGGAGTTTGATCAGGCCAGGGTCCTGGAGGGCGGCTATGGTGCGCTTACGGAGGCTGTCAAGCCGGGCAAACTCCTGAAATCCATCCGGTCCGAAGCGCAAAGGAGGTAACCCCTGATGATGAATCTGATCGTTTCCTGTGCGCTGATTTTTATCGTGGCGGTCACCATGACCATGGTGGGTAAGGGGGGCGGCAATTTTTACGTGGTGATTCTGGCCATAGCGGGCCTTCCCATGCACCAGGCCGCCACTACCGGCCAGTTTATTCTTTTTGCCGCATCAGTGGCAGCCATGATCGTTTTTCAGAAAAATAAGGCCGTGTCATGGCCGCTGGCCTTCCTGGTCGGCGGTCTCACCGCTGTGGCCGCCCTGGCTGGCGGTTATTTTTCGCATTTGTTCAGCGGCTTTGCCCTGAAAATTATCTTTGCGGTCATGCTGGCTGCCGCCGGCGCCATTATGCTGGTTCCGGTTTCCGAAAACAAGCATCCGGAACGTACACCGAGGGTTAGCACATTACGCTTGAAATCCGGAGAGGATCGCTACTTTGTGAATTTATGGATCGCTGTGCCGGCTACCATACTGACCGGGTTTGGCGCCGGCATGGTCGGGGTCTCCGGCGGGTCATTTCTGGTGCCCCTGATGGTGGTTGCCTGCGGCGTATCAATGCACACGGCCGTGGGGACATCCTCCACATTGATCGCGGCCATTGCCTTTATGGGGTTTACCGGCCATGCCGTGCAGGGCGATTTTAACCCGCAATGGGCCTTGCCCCTGGCTGCCATGACCGTTATCGGGGGGATTCTCGGCGGAAAGTTCGCCCTGAATACCAAGCCGAAATACCTCAAACAGGTGTTTGCCTATACTAACTGGCTGGCGGCCCTTTTTATGGTAATCAATGCCTTTTATACAACAGGGGGCGTTTAGCTTACAAGTTCAACAGCCTACCGTATAACTGCGGCTATGTTGCAATCATTGGACTTTTTAACCAGAACTTTGGACTGTCAAGCAATCAAAAGCCTGTGAGGGAAATGAGGAAATGGGGTCACCCATTATCTTTAATCTTGACAATTTGTCGGCCACGTCCTCAAATTCTTGTTTTAAAGCGGCATCCGATTGCATTCTGAAGCGTAAGCGCTTTCAGACGGCGCTCACGGCGCTGTCGTCAATTCCACCGATATTCAACCAGGGAACGGGCAAGTTCGAAAAGTTCCGCCTGATACGCGGGTAAAAACGGGAAAAGATGTCCTTGATCATTGTAAAGGTGCAGGGCTGCATCCGGGATGGTGGCGGCCATATGCTGGGCGAACTCCGAGGGGACGAACACATCCTGTTTGCCCTGAAACACATGGACCGGGCTCTCGATCTGGGTGAGGCTGAAGTCCCACGGCTTCCACTGGGTTTCCAGATCCTGGATTGGT